>JALFSW010000017.1 GCA_022779305.1 Prevotella sp.
GAACAAGGAGACACTGACTCGAATGAAACTGAAAAGTCGCATCATGCACAAAGGAACGAGGTCGCATAAGATTACAGAAAGAGAGAGGCGCATCAATGTGGCTATCAGCAAAATCAGGTACAGGGTGGAACGTACCTTTGGCTCCATACACAGATGGTTCGGGGGAGGCACGGCAAGATATGTGGGACTCGCCAAGACACATGCACAGCATATCATGGAGGCTGTTGCATACAACTTATATCGAACACCAGGGATAATTGTGTCCAATTCTCTCAAATAAAGGAAAGTTGAACACAAAATAGATGATAACAATCCTTTGGCTGCATCAATTATCTCAATATATGGGGTTGGAACATGCTTCCAAACACAACTCAATGGAAATTTGTCTGTAAATGGAGGTTTTGCAGAGGTCTCATTCTACGAAACGGTTGTACGAGACTACCTCGGGAAACGGATGAGGTAAATGCTTGCACACCTTCTCAAGATAGAAATGCTTCAGGCAACGATAGCCTGAATCGTGAAAGAGTATCATAATCAACATGATTTCAGCCTTGGACATCGTGGAATCACGGTGATATTTTCTCTTATTGACCGGTTTTAGCGTATATTTTGCCATCATCGTATCAAAAAACTTGCAGAAGTCATCTGCCATACAGAATATTTCTGTAACTTTGTCCTCGGTGATCATAGCGATTTTTGTTTGTAATTCTTTGTATTTCAACACCATAAAGGTACAACAAATTTCGCTAATCACCAAATTTACAAGGACTTATAATTCGTCGAACTCACGTTATTTTATTTAGTCGTTTTCTTGCCAACACAAGCGTCTGAAAGACGATTACTCGCTTTATGCGAGCGTTCTGAGACAATTATTTGCCATCGCTATGTGAAAAACTGCGCTCCTAGTTTTTCCATTGCTCATCTGGCTCAATAAAAATATTCATTAAGTATCTAATATTTCCTTTCCTATATTAATACTTAATAGTATAAGTTTATATTATTCGTAGAAATGAAATCAAAATAGAATTCACTTAAAACAGAAACGAATATAGTAAAATAGTATTCTATTAATTAGAATTGAAAGAACATAATTGATGAAGTAATTTTATATCTACGATAGGCGAGATTAATCGCCTATCGTAGATATAAAATTACTTCTGTGTAACCGAAACGATTTTTGTGGGTGCTTTTTCTTTGTTACGACGATTGACCACCGTTATCACTGATTGGGCAAGGTTTAAAAATGCCTGCCCCGTCATCGTGTCTACTTGCGTGGCAGATGGTTTACCAGCATCACCATTCTCACAGATACTCTGTACAATAGGCAATTGCGCCAAAAGCGGGCAACCCATTTCTTCTGCCAATTGTTTTGCACCATCTTTTCCAAAGATGTAATACTTGTTTTCTGGCAATTCGGCAGGCGTGAACCATGCCATATTCTCAACCACACCTAAAATCGGTACATCTACCTTTTCATTGCGATACATGTCAATACCTTTTCGAGCATCTGCCAGCGCCACATGCTGCGGAGTTGAAACAATGATAGCCCCCGTTATTGCTAAAGTTTGCAACAAAGTGAGGTGTATGTCGCTCGTTCCAGGTGGCGTGTCGAGGATAAAATAGTCTAACTCGCCCCAATCGCCATCTGCAATGAGTTGTTTGAGGGCATTAGAAGCCATACTGCCTCGCCACAAAGTGGCTGTTTTTGGATTAACAAAGAATCCAACTGACAACAGCTTGACACCATATTTCTCAACAGGTTCTATCAATTGGCGACCTTCTTTTTCTACGGCATAGGGACGTTCGTTTTCCACACCAAACATTTTGGGCATGCTGGGACCAAAGATGTCGGTATCAAGCAAGCCCACTTTGTAGCCTAAGCGTGCCAAAGCAATCGCCAAATTGGCTGATACCGTGCTCTTCCCTACGCCTCCTTTTCCAGAACTCACAGCGATGATATTCTTTACTTGAGGCAACATTTTTCCGACTTCAGGACGTGGTGCCGACTTAAAATCAGTTTTGATTTCAACCACAATATCCTTGCTAATAGCATAATGTATTTGTGCCTCGGCTGCTTTGATGGTAGACTTCATGAATGGATCGGTTTCTCGAGGAAATAAAAGCGTAAAGCTCACATTCATTCCATCAATGTGAATGTCATCCACCAACATTTCGCTTTCTACCAAGTTTTTCTTTGTCCCAGGATAAATCACTTGTGAAAGCGCATCAGTTATGAGTTTTGGATATAACGTTATCATTTCTAATTCGTATTTTGTATAGTTTGTTGCAAAGGTAATGAAAAACAATGGATTAGTCAATAAAAAGGCGAAAGTATATAAAATAAAAAATGTTAGTAGTCCCAAAAGACTACCAACATTTATATAGTGAGATTTCCACCAAAAAGTTCTATATACTATAAAACAGACGATGATGCTTTAAACCGTCTTCGACTTATTGGCAATGAAAACACCTGTGAGTATCAACAAGCTGCCAATGAAAGAAATAACGGTTATTGGCTCATCGAGAAAAAGAAGACTTGCCAACATCGTTGTCACGGGATTCAGATAGAGATAATTAGATGCTTTCAGCGCACCCAACTTTTCAATGACCCAGTTCCATCCAAAAAAACAAAGGAATGAGGCAACAAACCCCAAAAAAACGCAGTTCCCCCACACCTGAGCATCAAGAAAACCCGACAACGGGAAATTCCAAGGATGAACGATGAAAACGGGGAGTATGGTTATGATGCCATAGAAAAATATTTTCCGAGTGACAAAAATGGGTGAGTATCGACAGGTTATCTTCTTTAAAATCAGCGAATAAATCGCCCAACTTACCGATGCAGCAAGTGCTAAAAGGTGTCCCAATGGATCGATATTCAATACAAACTGACCATTATAAACCACGACACCTACACCAAACAAGGCTATAAAAGAACCAATGAAAAGTAACCAACTTCCCTTAACACTTTTATAAATTAGTATCGCTAGCAAGACGGTAACCAATGGTGTTGTGCAGACTATGAAACTAACATCGGTTACACGCCCCACATCAATGGCATAGTTTTGTATGAAAAAGAAGAACGAACCACCAAAAATGCCCAATAGGAACATCCATAATTCATCGCGCCAGTTCCTGCAAAACAGCTTTAATGGAGAAATAAACCAGATTGATATATAGGCAATTCCAAAACGAAGCAAGAAGATGCTTTCTGGATTTAATCCCGCTTCAGCGAGCTTCTTTGTATTGACAAACGTGCCACCCCATACCATTACGATGGCAATGGCGATAATGTGATAAATCATTTATGCTTCTTCTTTTCCGTCGATTGTCATTAAAAACGTTTTTCCCTCACGGCGCACTTCAAAATGTGGAGCTTCGTCGCGCAGCATGATGCTATCGTATTGGAAAGGAGCTACGATCGTATCCTTACCATCAGGGAGCACCAATCCCATTTTTCCATTTAATTGCGCGATGATGGGCATTGCCACAAAGTCATCTACATAAACATAGCATGTGCGCAAAAAATCATATTTGGGCGTAAGCAACACATTACCATCATGGTCAACAACGCCAAATTTACCCTCTTTTTCAATTACTTCGTGATAGCGGATGTAAGTTTGACGCAAAATCTCTAAATAACGCTCAAGCTTTTCTTTGTCTGTAATCATTGCCAAGAGATAATCAAACGAATCAGAATAATTTGCCATCGAACGAGCCACCACCACACGAAAATCGAGGTTGCGAAGCGCACGGCGATTGAAATCAAAATACTGTGCCATTGCTTTTTCCTTCTCCTCTAAAGACAATTGTTTCAACGCTTCCTCAAAACGCAGCATGTGAGTCTTTGAACCATGCATACCTTTGATGTAACGATGGATGTGTCGTTCCATTTCTCTGCAAGCAAAAAGACGCATCTGTTGCTCCTCTATCGGATCATAATAATCCTTCATAATTTTAAATTCGTCCATATTCTTTTTTAGGCTTAATTTTTTCTGTGCAAATGTAAGGGATTTTAGAGAAGTTACCAAATCTTTTTTGTAATTTTGTGGGACTAAAAAATGGTCGCAGACAGAGGATTGATTATGGATAAGAAAGAAACAGAGAACTTTATAGAAATAAAAGGAGCAAGGGTGAACAATTTGCAGAATATCAATCTGAACATTCCTAGAGAACAATTTGTGGTACTCGCAGGTGTTTCAGGATCGGGTAAATCTTCGCTTGCTTTTGACACGCTTTATGCTGAAGGACAAAGAAGATATGTTGAGAGTTTATCTTCTTATGCCCGTCAGTTCTTAGGGCGGATGTCGAAACCAGATGTAGATTTCATTCAAGGTTTACCTCCCGCTATTGCCATTGAGCAAAAAGTTATCGCTCGCAATCCTCGATCAACCGTCGGAACATCTACAGAAATCTATGAATACCTACGCTTGCTCTATGCTAGAATAGGGAAAATGTTCAGTCCATTGAGTGGCATTGAAGTAAAACGCCACACAACGGAAGACGTCATTGAGAAAGTTGCATCGCTCACGCAAGGAACAAAATTCTTCATACTCTCCCCTCTGCAAGTAGGTGAAGGGCGAAGTTTACACGACCAACTCATGATGGAAATCCAAGAAGGATATGCAAGAATATATGTCGAAGGCGAGGTTGTGCGTATTGAAGATTGGATGGAGGCAAACATAGAAAATAAAAATTCCATCTCAACAAACGACATCTATATCGTCATCGATCGTCTTTCTGCCGACACAAAGAAGGAAACCGTTTCTCGTTTGACAGACTCTTGTGAAACGGCTTTTTATGAAGGAAATGGAAACTTGCGCATTGTTGTATTCCCTTCAAAGCTCACCTACGACTTTTCAATGCGCTTTGAAGCCGATGGTATCACCTTTGAAGAACCCACCGACAACATGTTTGCCTTTAATTCTCCAGCGGGTGCGTGTCCCACTTGTGAGGGTTTTGGAAAGGTAATGGGTATTGATGAACGATTGGTGATACCAAACACAAGCCTTTCTGTTTATGAAGGTTGTGTGCAGTGTTGGCATGGAGAAAAGCTAAAGATATGGCAAGAGGAATTTTGCCGACGTGCAGAGAAGGACAATTTTCCAATCTTCAAACCTTATTTCGAGTTGAGTAAAAAAGAGAAGAACCAACTTTGGCATGGACTTCCTAGTGAGAAAAATACAGACGAAAAGGAAAAAATCTGCATTGATACATTCTTCTTGATGCTAAAAGAAAATCAGTACAAAATTCAAAATAGAGTACTTCTTAGTCGATACAGAGGAAGAACAACCTGCCCAGACTGCAAAGGCAAACGACTGAAGCCTGAAGCAACATGGGTGAAGATTGGAGGAATGGCAATCACTGATTTGGTGGAAATGCCGCTAGATAAACTCAAGAAATGGTTCGATAAACTCAAACTCACAAAACATGAACAAGAAATCAGCAGACGATTGATAACCGAAATTAAAAGCCGCTTGCAATTTCTGTTGGATGTGGGCTTACATTACCTCACACTCAATCGACTTTCAAACACGTTGAGCGGTGGAGAAAGTCAGCGCATCAATCTAACAACATCCCTTGGTTCTTCGCTCGTTGGTTCCCTATATATCTTAGATGAGCCATCAATTGGACTGCATAGTCGAGACACAGAACGCTTGATTCGTGTTTTGAAAGAGTTGAGAAACATTGGTAATACAGTAGTTGTCGTGGAACACGATGAAGATATTCTGCGTACGGCAGATCATCTCATTGATGTAGGTCCAGATGCAGGTAGATTAGGCGGTAAAATCGTTTACGAAGGCATTGTTCCCGTTACAAATGCAGCCAACAAGGAACATCTCTTGGCAACATATCCAGATTCGCACACTATCAAATATCTCACAGGGGAGGCTTCTATTGATATACCCGAAAGTCGACGTGCATGGAACCGAAGCATAGAACTAAAGGGATGCAGAATGAACAATCTGAAGGGAATAGACGTAAAAATACCTCTCAATGTCTTCACCGTGGTTACAGGAGTGAGCGGAAGCGGCAAATCTTCATTGATCAAGGGAACGCTCTATCCTGCGTTGAAGCGCAAAATGGACGAAGTAGCCGAAATCCCAGGAGAATATACACAGCTCACTGGCGATTTAAATGCCATCAGCCACATAGAGTTTGTGGATCAAAATCCTATTGGAAAGAGCATACGCTCAACACCAGCAACCTATGTCAAAGCTTATGATGAAATTCGTAAACTCTTTGCTGACCAACCGCTATCAAAACAATTAGGTTTCGCTGCGCAATATTTTTCTTTCAACACTGATGGCGGGAGATGCGAGTCTTGCAAAGGTGCAGGCGAAATAACCATTGAAATGCAGTTTATGGCTGACCTCTTGCTTGAATGTGAGGAATGTCATGGGCAGCGTTTCAAAAGAGAAGTGCTCGATGTAACCTTTGAAGGCAAGAATATCAATGATGTATTGAACCTCACAGTTGCCGATGCTATCAACTTCTTCAGTACATATGGGAAAAAGAACATTGTCAAACAGTTAAAACCTTTGGCGGATGTAGGGCTTGGATATATCAAACTCGGACAGAGCTCATCTACACTTTCGGGGGGCGAAAACCAACGTGTGAAACTTGCTTATTTTATAGGACAAGAACGTCAATCTCCTACGCTATTTATCTTCGATGAACCCACTACAGGTCTTCACACACACGACATAAAATGTCTATTGCATGCCTTTGATGCACTCATAGAACGTGGACACACCATTTTGGTTGTGGAACACAACATGGATGTGATCAAATCTGCGGATCATATCATCGATATAGGTCCAGATGGAGGAGAAAATGGCGGTAGACTGATGGCTTATGGAACACCCGAGGAAATTATCCAAGTCACCGATAGCTTCACAGGGAAATATCTTGCAGAGAAACTTCGCAGCTAATATTAAACCCAATTTGGTCATTAGAGACCACCTTATTTATTTGATTGTCTGTATCAGGTTGTTCAGCGTTTTATTACAGATGTAGCAGACTACTTCAAGAGAAAATGATGAAGAGGATGTCGGCAAAGTTTCAGAAAAATAAAAAGCAATAGAAGATACTTGTTGATTTTCAAACACAAGTATCTTCTATTGCTTTTTGTCTATTACTTATTCCCACTCGATAGTTGAGGGTGGTTTAGAGGAAATATCATAACAAACGCGGTTGACACCCTTCACCTTATTGATAATTTCATTCGATACTTTTGCCATGAAATCATAAGGCAGATGTGCCCAATCGGCAGTCATCGCATCTGTACTCGTTACGGCACGCAAGGCTACGGGATGCTCATAGGTGCGCTCGTCGCCCATCACACCTACGCTGCGAACAGTAGATAAAAGTACTGTTCCTGCCTGCCAAATCTTGTCATAAAGCACCTCGCCGTCTTCACAAACGTACTTCTGCATGTTTTCAATGTAAATATCATCAGCATCTTGCAGAATGCGTACTTTCTCTCGTGTAATCTCTCCCAAAATGCGTACAGCCAATCCAGGACCTGGGAAAGGATGACGCTTGATGAGATGTTCGGGCATTCCCATTTCATAGCCCACTCTGCGCACTTCGTCTTTGAAAAGCCATTGCAGCGGTTCACAAAGTTGTAGGTGCATCTCTTTGGGCAATCCACCCACATTGTGGTGACTCTTGATCACCATGCCCGTGATGCTCAGACTTTCTATTCGGTCTGGATAGATGGTACCTTGTGCCAACCATTTCGCATCGGTTATTTTCTTTGCTTCCGCATTGAAAACTTCCACAAAATCTCGACCAATGATTTTTCGTTTTTCTTCTGGGTCAGTAACACCTTTCAAATCTTCAAAGAATTTATCGGAAGCATCTACGCCAATGACATTTAACCCTAAGCCTTCATAGGCTTTCATTACCTTTGAAAACTCATCTTTGCGTAACATACCATGATCTACAAAAATACACGTGAGGTTTCGACCAATAGCTTTATTAAGCAAAGCTGCACAAACCGATGAATCAACACCGCCCGACAAACCCAGAATTACATGATCATTGCCCAGTTGTGCTTGCAATTCCTGCACAGTTGTTTCCACATAGGAAGCAGGGCTCCACTCTTGCTTGCTACCACATATATTGACAACAAAATTGCGGAGCAAGTCTTTTCCCTGCAAACTGTGAAACACTTCTGGATGGAACTGCACCGCCCATAGTGGATTTGTGGTTGAAGCATAAGCAGCAAACTCAACATCTTCGGTTGAAGCAATTTTCTTGCAATCGCTGGGCAAGGCTGTAATCGTATCGCCATGCGACATCCAAACTTGCGAATTTAGTTCAAATCCTTGGAAAAGAGGGTCTTCAAGGTCAATGGAAGTGAGATTGGCACGTCCATATTCACGTGTGCCTGTTTGTTCCACCTTACCACCATTGCTTTGCGAAATAAATTGTGCGCCATAGCAAATGCCCAATACTGGAATACGTCCGACAAATGCTTGCAAATCAACCTTAAATGCCTCTGCATCATGCACAGAATAGGGAGAACCTGAAAGAATTACACCAATGACAGATGGGTCGTCTTTAGGAAATTTGTTATAAGGAAGGATTTCGCAAAACGTATCCAATTCACGAACTCTGCGACCGATGAGTTGGGTCGTTTGAGAACCGAAATCAAGAATAATAATTTTCTGCATATCGTATGTCTGTGATTATTTTTTTCTTACGGAGTTAACGATTTTTTCAGCCACGCTTCAGCACATTGGAGAGTTTCGTGTTTTCCTACGTCAATCAGCTCTAAATCGGTTTTAAGAAAACCTTTTAAGCGAAGTTTTTCAATATTACGGAGATAGAAATCTATGATAGAAAACCGTTCTGGAAAGATTTCGAGTGCCATCAATGCCGAAGACTTGAGAATGTGAATGCCTGAGAATGCACAAAGTCGATAGCCTGCTTTCGCAAAGTTGATTTTAGTTTCTTCTGCTTGCTGAGCAACAAAGGTTTTAAGTTCTTGAAATGGCGATTTAACTTCTCCTGTCTCCACATTTATCCATCCTGCAAGCAACATATCGTCATTGAAAATCAAATAACGCTTTGTGTGCCTATTGCTAACCAAAAGCAAAGCATCAATTTCATCTGTAGACGATGCAGAAAGATAAAAATAGCGAAGGTCTACGTTGCTGAAAATATCTACGTTATGAATTAAAACAGGCTTTTGCAAGTCGAAAAATGGCAATGCACGCTTTATACCTCCGCCTGTATCGAGCAGCTGTGCACTTTCGTCAGAAATCTGAACTTCGATACCAAAGTCTTTTTTATGAAGAAAATCTATGATTTGGGGCGCAAAGTGGTGTACGTTGACAACCATGTGGTTGCAACCTGCATTTTTCAATCGTTCTATGGTGTGCTCTATCAGCGGTTTCTCTCCCACCCTCACCATTGCCTTTGGCATTGTGTCGGTGATGGGCTTAAGGCGTGTGCCCAATCCCGCTGCAAAAATCATTGCCTGCATCAAATTCGTCTTTAATGCATGCAAATTTAACGATTTTATTCGGAATAAAAAAGAAAGACGGGAGTAAATCTATGCAAAGATAGATATTTGAGAAATCAAAAACCAATAAGGGCATATCAGACGTCGGTGTTTTGATAATTTATAGTTAATTTTCCTAGTGGTATTGCTGCGTATTGATATTTCTCAAGAAAGCCCTGTTGAAAGAATATTAGATACACAATTAAGCTGTCTCAACTTCATCGAATTTACATTGATTTAATTCAACTAACGGGTTGTCTTTATGTTTATCTTTTTCTAGAATCGGGTTACACATTAATAAATTCTGAAACTAAACGAGAAGTCGAAAAGAAACAATAGCAACCACATAGACTTGCGATTGCTATTGTTATTGGATGTTCGTAAGACCGCTTACTTTACGTTCATACCTAAGTGATACATGATGAAGCCATAGATATCGGCGCTTTCTTCTAATTGTTTGCTAAGCGGTTTACCTGCTCCATGACCAGCTTTGCTGTCTATACGAATGAGTACAGGGGCATCGCCTGCTTGACAATCTTGGAGTGTGGCTGCAAACTTGAATGAATGGGCAGGTACAACTCGGTCGTCATGATCGGCTGTGGTAACGAGTGTTGCAGGATAGGCTGTGCCAGATTGCAGATTGTGCAAAGGTGAATAGGCTTTGAGGTATTCAAACATTTCTTTACTGTCTGCACTTGTTCCGTAATCGGGTGCCCAGTTCCACCCGATGGTGAACTTGTGATAGCGCAACATGTCCATAACGCCCACTTGTGGGACACAGACTTTAAAAAGATCAGGTCGCTGTGTCATGCATGCGCCGACGAGCAATCCACCGTTGCTTCCTCCGACAATCGCAATCTTGTCGCTTGCTGTGTATTTGTTGGTAATCAACCATTCTGCTGAAGATATGAAATCATCAAAGACATTTTGCTTGTTCAACTTGGTGCCAGCTTGATGCCATTCTTCTCCATATTCACTGCCACCACGGAGATTAACCTGTGCATAAATACCACCATTTTCTAAGAATGGTATGCGCATTGAAGAGAACGAAGGAGGAAGTGCTACATTAAATCCGCCATAGCCATAGAGATATACGGGATTCTTGCCATTACGTTTCATTCCTTTTTTATAAGTGAGGAACATTGGCACTTTTGTTCCGTCCTTGCTCGTTACAAAAACTTGCTCCGTTATGTAAGCATTGATGTCGAAGTTCACTTTGGGTTGGGTATAAATACCGCTCTTATTGGCTGCAACATCATAAGAATAGACTGCACCAGGAATGGTGAAAGAAGAAAAGCTAAAGAAACATTCTTTTTGTTTGAGTTCTCCGCTAAATCTTGCTGTTCCAACACTTGGCAATGCAATTTCATTGATTTCCTTTCCTTCTAATGTGTAAAGATAAGCGTGGCTTGATGCGTCCTTAGTGTAAGAGAGAATCATCTTTCCATCTGTAAAGGTAACATCTTCCAATACATCAGAAGTTTCTGGGACAAGTACTTGCCAATCCTTGATACCAGGTTTATTGATGTCGGCAACCATCAAACGATTACGCGGTGCGCCATCATTCGTATAGATATATATCTTGTTACCAATGGTTTGAATGGGTGCATATTGCAAATCGAGATTGGCGGTCATTTGAATGAACTGTGAATTGGGAACACGCAAGTCGCGTACATAGAGATTGTTACCAGCTCCTGCCCCACTTTCTTGCAGGAACATCATTGTTTCATCATCATTTACACTTACACTATAAAAGCGCAAGGGGTGTGCAGGGTTTTGATAGAAAAGTTGGTCAGATTTCTGTGGTGTTCCCAATTTGTGGTAATAGATTTTATGTACTTCGTTCTTACTGCTGAACTCTTTTCCTTTCTCAGGTGTATCATAGGCACTATAATAAAATCCATCGCCACACCAAACAGCACCAGAAAACTTTGCCCACTCAATATGGTCGTCAAGCAAGCGTCCAGTGACAACGTCTTTTACATAGATCTCTTTCCAATCACTTCCACTTCTTGAAATGACATATGCCATATATTTTCCATTATTTGAAAAAGAGATACCCTGAAGTGCTACTGTTCCGTCGGTGCTCAATTGGTTAGGGTCTAAGAAAACTTTAGGATTTTTGTCTGATAGATTCTCTAACTGGTAAAGCACACTTTGGTTTTGCAAACCATTGTTACGATAGACATACCATTTGCCATGCTTTTTAAAAGGAATGCTCACTTTTTCATAATTGGCAACTGCAGTCAGACGCTTTAAGAGTTTCTGCCGGAAAGGAATCTTTTGGAGATAAGCATTCGTTACCTTATTTTCTGCCTCAACCCACGCCATCGTTTCTGCGCTTCTGTCGTCTTCCAACGGACGATAAGGGTCGGCAACCTTAACACCGAAATACTCATCTACTGTATTATCAGAAGGAGCTTTTGGATATTGAATTTTCTGTGCCATCAAACTTGTTGTTGATAATAAAGCCAACATTAAAAGATTTGTTTTCTTCATATATTCGGATTTTATAAAAGCCACACCCTACTCACAAAATGAGGAAGATATGGCTATGTTTATACATATTCTATAGGTTTTGCAAGCCCTTTGTATGCAGATAGAGTATCAACAGTGCAAAAGAGCATTGCAATGTTTAGACTTATCCTGTTACACGATTGAGCCACTTGCGCATACTGAGCATAATACCCATTGAGATAAGACATACAACGACGAATACCATCCATGTGAGCCAAATTGCAATGTCTTGATAGAGAATAGCGCCAATGAAAAGCAATTGGTTACCAAGCCCAGTAGCAAGCAACCACATTCCTTGCATCAAGCCTTGAAGTTTTGGAGGTGCTACTTGAGAAACAAACGATAAACCGAGTGGACTGATGAAAAGTTCGGCAATCGTGAGCACAAAGTAAGTACCAACAAGCAACCAAGGAGCGGGCATTACATCGGGTGTGAGGATGGCTGGATTCATCTTCACTTCAGACAACAAAGGAAGTCCCTGAGAACCTATTGTCATAATAACAAAGCCTAATGCAGCCAACCCCATGCCAATAGAAATCTTCATTGGTGTTGAAATCTGAATGCCACGCTTAGATAATATCGTAAAGAATGCCAAGACAACGGGTGCCATAGTTACGACGAAGAACGGATTGAAGCTCTGGAATTGTTCTGGTGTCATGCTAAAACCCAATGAGTCTTTGAAGTAATCAAGATTGATAAAGTCGCGTGCAAAGTAAGTGAGCGTCAAACCATTTTGGTGGAATGAGAACCAGAAGAAAATCACTACAGCCATCACCGCGGCCAAAGCAAAAATACGTTGGCGTACTTCGGCTGGATCCATCTCTGCTGTTTGGGCTGTTTTCGCATCTGCAGTTTTCTGTCCTGGATCGGGGAATTTATTCTTGTTCTTAATGAAGATAACAAGCGAAATCACCATCGTAGCAATTGCCACAGCAAAAGAATAATGGAAACCTGTATTGAAAACTTGCAGATAGTCGGTTGCAAACGTTTGCAAATTGGTTACAGTTCCGTCTAAAGTTGCATCATTGGCAAGCTTTTGAAAAGCTACCATTTGTTCTTGCCCCATTCCTGTTCCTTCGAGGAATTTGTGGCAAAGTTCAGGGAGCTTACCATCATAAGAAAATCCATGCTCTCTCAACCACCATTCACGGATAGATGGTGCAACGAAAGGGGCAAACATCGAACCAATATTGATAAACATATAGAAAAGAGTGAAACCTGCATCACGTTCAGTGCTGCTGTATCCTCCACGGTCATACATCTGTCCAACAAGTGCTTGAAGGTTTCCTTTGAAAAGACCATTTCCCAAGGCAATGACAAAGAGTGCCAAACATGTGAAAGTCAGCATAACAACCTTATTATCCAAAGTGATTTCTGTTGGAATTGAAAGAATGGCATAACCTGCCGTCATTAGGATTAATCCAACAAGAATAGTACCTTTATAATTGCGTGTTCTGTCGGCTATAATACCTCCGATGAGTGCCAAAGCATAGATACCAAAATAGAATGTAGAATAGATCAAACCAGCATCCTTTTCGCTCAAACCAAACTTAGCACTTAAGAAGAGTACCAAAATAGCCATCATTGTGTAGAACCCAAAGCGTTCGCCCATATTCGCAAGGGCTGCCGCAATGAGACCATTGGGATGTTTTTTCTTTTGTTCCATAAATTGAGAATAAATGATATTGATTTTGTTTATGATTAGATAATGATTAAACTCGATAAACTACTTGCTTAAAATCAAAAAAGAAGTCGGCTTTTAGAAGTATAACCGACTTCTTCGTTTTAGTTTTCAATGAACCCAAGGTTAGCTCACTTTCTCTAAACGTTTCATCATCGTAAACATAAAGAGAGCTGAAAGCAAACAAAGCACGAGGAATACACCCCAAACAATCCACAATGGGATATCGCCCCAAAGCAATCCACCCACCATTACAAGGAAATTGCCAAGGGCTGTTGCCACAAACCAGCCACCCATCATCATACCTTTATATTTAGGGGGAGCTACCTTACTTACAAAAGATATACCCATTGGGCTAAGCAACAATTCTCCAAAGGTAAGAATCAAATAAACACCAATCAACCAATTGGCAGAAACCAAAGTTCCTTCTTTGCCAGCTTCAACGACTGCAGCTTGTTCGTTAGGTGTGAGCAATCCTTGCGAAGCATACATCATCACCAAGAAAGCAACGGCTGCAATGAGCATACCATAAGCAATCTTGCGAGGAGCTGAAGGTTCTTTTCCTATCTTTGCCAACCAGCCAAAGATAGCCATACTCACAGGTGTAAGAGCTACAACATAGAATGGATTAAATTGTTGGAAGATGGGGGCACTTAAAGCAATACTACCTGATACACGGGTATATTTCCAATAAAGCGTCACTGCTACGGCTACAATAAGAAGTCCAGCAATACCTTTTCCTTTTGCACTTTTACTTTGAACCAATGCAAAAAGTGCATAAACTGCAATAATAATAAGGAAAAGATTAATAACATCGAAAGCCATACTTTGCACACCTTCTGCACTTTTCTGTGTAAATTCGTTTGCAAAATAAGTAAGGCTAAGTCCATTTTGGTGGAAAGCCATCCAGAAGAAAATAACCACTGCAAATACGAGACACAAGGCAACGATACGTGCTTTGGTATCTTCTGGAGATAACTCTTCCGCAGGTGTTTCTGTTGTTTGCTTTTTAGCACTTCCCCCTTCTACATGTTTGAAAGTTGAACGGAATGCGTAATAAATTATAATTGACAATATGAGCGACAAACACGCTACACCAAAAGAGAAATGATAGGCATCGTTTCCAGTCATTCCCAAAGACTTTTCTGCATACTCTCTAATTCTTACGGCAGCTGTTGGAGCAAACAAAGCACCAATGTTAATCGCCATATAAAAAATAGAGAAAGCCGAATCACGTTTGCTTGCATATTTAGGATCATCGTACAAATTACCAACCATCACTTGCAGGTTACCTTTGAAAAGCCCTGTCCCAATACTGATGAACAAAAGTGCTGCAATCATTGCAACAAAAGCGACAGCTTCACTGCCTAATGGCAAAGACAAGAAGAGATAACCAAAGAACATCACAATGATGCCAATTGTTACCATACGGCCATAGCCGTATTTATCAGCCATTACGCCACCTATCAATGGTAAGAAATAAACCAAGCCCAAGAAAGAGCTGAAAATAACACCTGCAGTGCCTGCCTGAAGTCCAAAATTTTCTCTTAAGAACAATGCAAAAACTGCAATCATCGTATAATAACCAAATCGCTCACCAGTATTGGCAAGTGCTAAAGCAAATAACCCTTTCGGTTGTCCGTCAAACATAATTTTATTTTTAAAGTTAATGATTTAGATTTTGTACTATTTCTACCAAAATAAGATAAAATGCAATCGAGAAATTGCCTTCATAACATAGTGATAGATTTTTAGCGGTTCAAAGATATTGAAAATACTTTAATCAACAAAATTTCAAACAAAAAAAATGCGTTTCATCCTATAATATTCTACTATTTGGATGTTTTTGAAAGGTCAAAGAGATAGGTTAGCTTCAAAATAATGGAACCATTGTTCGATCTTCCAAAATAATCTGTTTTACTACTATTATACAGATTCCCCAGACCATAATAATAGCGAGCTTCTATCAAAAAGTGACCCACTTTATCGTGACTCCATTCAGCTCCTAAACCCGCTGCTATTCCATAATCAAATTTTTTCTCAATAGCTTTCCCTTCCTGTTCTATAATACCACTACTTCTCCCTGTTCCATCCTTTGAAAGATTAGGCGTATCGTAGTTTTTAGTGATTTTCTCGCTAATGAGTAAACCTACTTGAGGTCCTGCTTTCACAAAGAAATTAAAACCATTTCGTTCCTTTCCCCATGCCAAATGGGCAAAAATAGGCATCTGCAGATAAGATAAAGAACGGCTGTATTGCTCTGCCACACCATTGGTGTTGATTACTGGCTCGCCAGATGTGGTTAGAATTTCTTGCTTCCATCCCATTTCTGCATAATTCAATTCACCATAAACCGAACAAATCGTATTGAAATATTTCTCACAAACATAACGAAAACTTAATCCAGCAGTAATACCTGTATGCATTGTTTGTAGAACTTTAGGGTCAAAGCCAATATTGCTCATCACATAGCCAGCATTTATACCAAGCGAAAAATCGCTCCGATATTCTCCTACTTGCGCTTTCAAAGAGAGCGGAAGAAGTAGGAGTAAGAGACCCAAAAGCGTTTTTGCCTGTGTCAATACCATTCTTTTAGTCATAAAATACTATGGTTTATATCTTTTAAATAGGCTATGAACACTATTTTAAAACTGCGATTTACAAATCAATAATTTCTGCCTCTGCCCATTCCTTAACAAGTTCGGTTGAATCCTTCTGAGCTGTTGCAGCATCGACATCATATTCTTCTGTTAAAAGTGCAACCATGTCATCAATGGTAAAATTTTCCATCGCTTGCAATTTTCCCCAAAGAAAAGCTGACGTGTCATTCATTGAAATGATGTTACTAAAATCAATATTTTCTTTTCCTTCAGCAACAATGATATTCTCTCCACATACTTGACGTATATTAAATCCTTTTTTTACTTTCATATTTTTTTTGTTTTAATATTCTTAAAGATTAAATCGCACCAAAGATAGGCATCCACAACTTACGATAAAAAGCCAAGAGATACCTTCTTAAAGGTCGAAGCGTCATCCAAACTTTACTATATAATTTCCATTTCCAACCATCAGTGCTGTCTAAGTTCTTTCGGTCTTTACGATAAAAACCAATTACCGCACCAACAATATTCTCTTTCTTGCAATATTCGACCCCTAAATTGCCATCCCCCATAAGTGTTACATCGTTGCCTTCTATCTTTATGATGCGATGCAAAACATAATGTTTGGGGCTAATTTCTGCCAACACAGGATCGCCCACTGCGATTTTGCTTGGTTTCACGAGCAATGCTTTATCGCGATTATTCTCCAAAAACGGGCGCATAGAGTAACCTTTCAGACGCAGTGTAACAGTTTTTCCTTCATTCAAAAACTTCACCACTTCTGGAAGCAAAATAGCATTGGCAAATTGCTTTGTTTGTATGGCTTTCATACTTGTTCAGCTGTGTCTTTTTATTTGCAATTTATGCTGTTATCTCTACATTTGTCTCATTCTTTGCAGCTATACCTTTATAACACACTTGGGCAGCCTCTGCATTGGGTTGACAATGCAACGTATAGATATCAACATGCTCTACTATCCTCGTTACCGTATTACAAATTAGGTCATAAACCTCTTTATCCCACTTCATACTTGAACACGATGGAAGTAAAGATGCAAATGCTTTGATGGGAGGCTGTTGTTCTACGTAGTTCTTTTCTGATCTATTAATACGTGTAACTGCACCTAATTTTGCACGTACATTGCGATAACAAGGCGTCTTTCCACTCCACGGACTACCATAAATCCAACATTCTCCATCCACAAAACGGACAATAGGATTATCATCATTCATTAAGTCGCAGCCAGGAATGTGTCGCAGCCACATACTAACTTGTGTGGACTTCCCCGTTCCGCTCTTTGCAATAAACGGATAACCATAGCCCCCCTTCCGAACCACTGAAGCGTGAATAAGTACCGTATTTCTGCGTGCGGCAGCAAAAGCATAAACCAACATCAAGACATTATTCAGTCCGAAATTACGCATGCTGAAATTACCATTGAGCGCACATCGACATTTTGAAAAGTCTTTATTCGTTTGTAAAAGTGCACAACTTGCTTTGTTTGTATCTTTTATAATAAATTGATAACCTCCATCATCCAGCAAGTCTACTACCGTGTCACCATTTCCCGTATCAAAAACTTTTATACGTTCACAGTGTTCTTTAGGTATCACCTTGTAACTATCATCCACCAATAGTTCAAAAAGCAATTCACCGTCAAGTTCTTCCACCCGAAATGGCTCCAAAGATTCAAGAAGTAACGTTCCATCTATCTTTGAATGAATGAAAGTAATAAGAACATTTAAGTCGGCTATCCTATATTTATAAGTTTGCATAAAACAATTGGTCTACTTTGAAACGGCTTTTTTCTTTTTAGTATCCTTGCTTTTATTCACGACTTGTATATTTGTTTCGGTCGTCAGTTCGGGAATAAATGGTTTAAAGGTAAATGATGGCGAGGATACATTATTAATATTATATTTCTGCTTTCCCTTTTTAGTAAGTTTGTTTTGCAGTGCCAAATACTTTTTTATCGCCCGCTTCTCCGTATCAGCATAAAGCACAACACACATAGGCCGAACGATAGAAGTAGCCTTTTCGATATACTCACGCAACTGATAAGCATAAGTCTCACGACCCACAAGAAATCGTGTGCGATTATTCTCTACATATGCATTTACTGCTTGAATATCTGTAAAAAAGACTGTCGAATCATTCAATGAGGTGGCAAAACCAAACATATAAATCTTTGCAGGCTTATAACCTGATGCCGATGCTACACTCACGATGCCCAAAAGGCAAAACGACAAGACTATATACTTAAGAAAGTTCATTTTTATATCCATTTGTTATCTATATTCAACGGCAAATTTACATAATTCCTATGAGGTATGCAAAGTTTTCTCTACTCAATATTCTTCAATTTTCCAGATTTTAATCTTAAAATAAAAGATTAAAACTTCACTTTCTTTTTCTTGCCTGCACTTTCATTGCTCATTCTATCGAGTGCCGTTACAACATAAGTATATTGCTTTCCCGTCTCCTGCGAAACAAGTTTGAAAATGGTTTCACGCGTCATACCTACTATCTTTGTTGCATTTTCTAAATCTATCGTTTCTCCTTTTTCAAATTTATAGACAACATATTTATAGGCATAGTCGTTCCAATCTGTTCCCTTTGGAGCTTTCCATACAAGATAAAGTTGCCCGTCAATTTCTTTTAATTTCAGTTTCTTTGGCTTGCGGGGCGGCTCATTGTCAATAAACGACATTTGCGGTTGTAACGCTGGATAACGCCAATAATTCCGCCGAAGCATTGTTGCATAATTACCTGGATTTTCAACAACCGATGCCGCATACCACAACACCGTGCCTTGCACGTTTTTAGAAGCCTCATTCAAACGTCTTTTAGCGGGTTGCTGATGCGAACGAGGATTATTTGGATCTACTGCTTTCACTGTTCGCAATACGTCTTCTCCTATATAAAGAGGTCGATTGCCAGCATAGCGATCCCACCATTGTATCAACTCTTTATAATCAGCTGTTTTGTGTCCAATCTCCCAATAAATCTGTGGCACACAATAATCCACCCAACCATTATTCACCCATTTCAAAACATCGGCATAAAGGTCATCATAATTCTGCAGCCCATTGGTCTTACTGCCAATATTTGGAGCGGTTCGTTGGTTGCGATAAATGCCAAATGGAGAAACACCAAATTTCACCCATGGCTTCACTCTGTGAATGGTTTCAGAAAGTCCTTTAATGAATTGATTCACGTTCTCTCTGCGCCAGTCAGCGATATTACCAAAAGCCGCCCCATAGCGTATAAACTCTTGTTGATCAGGAATTCTCTCACCCGCAACAGGATAGGGATAGAAATAATCATCAATGTGCAGTCCGTCCACATCATAGCGCATAAGAATATCCTCTACCACTTTATATATATAATCACGATTTTCGGGTATACCTGGATTTAATATGCTCAACCCATCATAAGCAAAAACTCTATTGGGCATTTGATTAATTACATGATTGGCAGCCAACTCTTTGGTTGTCTTTGTTTTCGCCCTGTAAGGATTTATCCATGCATGCAACTCCATTCCTCGCTTGTGACATTCATCCACCATCCATTGCAAAGGATCCCAATAAGGAGATGGTGCAACACCTTGTCGCCCCGTTAAGAATTTGCTCCATGGCTCATATTTACTTGGATAGAGTGCATCACATTCTGCACGCACCTGAAAGATGATGGCATTTGCACCCATTCTTTGCAATTCATCAAGCTGCGAGACCAATGTTTGTTGCATTTTGGTTGTACCAATTCCTTGAAATTGTCCATTCACGCATTGTATCCAAGCACCTCGAAACTCACGTTTCGAATGAACTTGTGCAAAGACTGATAAAGCACTGAGCCACAAAAAACTAATGAGCAAAAATGAGATAATTCTTAATCGTGATCTTTCTTTCATTTTAATGTTCTTAATACGATGTTCTTATTTCTCCTCCCCTATCATCATTATTTAACGTGCTTTCTTTTAAAATATTGTCTATGGAATTGATGTTCTGCTTTTAAAACAGCCTTTAGCTTAACGGCAGAAACTGCTTTTAACATCGCAAGATGATATTTCTTTTCAATCTGGCGCATTTTTATCTCCCACTCACTCATCATGATAATTTCTTTCCGTGCCTCGTTCTCATCGGTTGAATTTTTTCGATGAATGGCATTAATTTGATCATGATAAGGGCGCAATTTCTCTCTCATCTCATCGTAAATAGGGAAAAGGCGTTTGCTTTCCACATCTGTGAGATTGGCTTTTGTAATGATGTATTGGTGCAGTTCGCTTCTAAACTTCTGCGGATCGAATTTAGGCTGACCCACAATTTGCATAACACAAACAAACAGTGCAAAGAATAGACATACTTTTTTCATCATATCGTGCTTATTTAATTTTCCAACATATAACCATACATATCATTTTCATCGATCATCATATAGTCTAAAGCCTGATCAATATCATCCTCTGCTTCTTGATATTGCTGGTTGGCGTGCACCGCTGTTTGCGATGTCAATAAATGGTTTTCATTATTTCTGCTATCAGAAAGAGAGAAGAATCCTGTTACAATAAAACCTATAACAGACGCAGCTACCGTGAATATAGCATATTTCCTATATAGCATCTTTTTTCTTCTTTTTTGTCCAACTTCGTATTGGCTTACCTTTTCCATAATACGCCCCTGAAGGTCATCAAAATAATGATCTGGACATTTAAAAGGACGCTGTTGACTAAATCCGTCTACTTTATATTCGTCTATCTTCATAACAATGTTGCGCTTGTTAGTATTAAGACTATTAAAAACTCAAAAGGTTTAATGCGAAAACTAAAAATAATTTATTCCGCTTGATATATTCTTGAATTTTCTTGGTAGCAAGGTGATAAGAAGCTTTTAATGCGCCTTCACTGGTATCCAATAGTTTTGACATTTGTGCATACTTCATTTCATCATAATAACGCAGTAAGAATGTGGTGCGCTGCACTTCTGGCAATGCTGCAATCGCCTCTTGTAAAAGAGCGTCTCCTTCATCTCCTTCAAAATATTCATCTGCCATCAATTGCTGTGCAACACCATTTCCTTCAGTACTTTCCACATTTGCAAACGAATGACGATTGCGAAGAAAATCCAATGATTCATTGATGGCAATGCGATACAGCCATGTAGAAATTTGCGATGACCCTTTAAACGTATCTATGTTCTTCCATGCTTTTAAAAAAGTGTTCTGCAGAACATCATCAGCATCTTCATGGTAAAGAACAATGCTGCGTATTTTCCAATAAAGTGGCTTGCTGTACTGTGCCACAATGAAAGAGAAAGCCTTCTGCTTTGTCTTTGGGTCTTTTAATTGCTTTAAAAGTTCAATCTCTCCCATTAATTATCCAAAAGACCCACCGACTTCACGTCTTAACGGATATTGATTTTACGCACAATATTTCCCACCTTAACAATATAACATCCTTTAGGAAGATTAAGATTGTAACGCTTATCGTTACCATCCACCTTGACGCTCATCACACGAACGCCAGTTACATTATATATATATAGCATTTCATCGTTAGCTCCTTCCACTCTCAACACAGAACCATAAACCGATACCGAAATTGTCGGTATCTCTTGCTCTATGATTTCAACAGCAGTGTTTGCCATTGAAGTAGCGGGCACAACGAACATAAATGCCATTAAATAAAGTAAAAAGTATAATATCTTCGTTTTCATATTGCTTTCTGTCTTCTATTATAATAGCGCAAAGATAAGAAATAAAAAACAAATAGCACTCGATGGAAGAAAAAGAAAACGAGGATTTAAATATCTTTAACCCTTTTAATACAATAAGTAACTATTCAGCGATAATCGGTAGGTACAGAATATGCCAATTCATCAAGCCTCAAATAAGGCTTGAATCGCATGATAAGAAGTTTTGTTGTGCTT
>JALFSW010000031.1 GCA_022779305.1 Prevotella sp.
GGACAAGGGGAGAAAATTAAAAAGATAAGAGAAATTATAAAGCAAAAATCAATCAACAAAAGAATTTTTGATAATAAAACAATGAAATATCAGAGTAAATAACTATATTTGCAGTTGTGCACTTTTGTTTGACAACGTACAGTGTGGTAATTAGTCGCCCCTTAAATACCCAATAAGTTTCTGATTTACAATATATTATCCTGTAAATTATTTGTTTATATCTGCAAGATTTCGTACCTTTGCATTATAAATCTTGCAGATATTTGTGGAAGGGTTAGGCGATTTGATTACCCCAACTACGCAAGGCTATGACTATGCCGAGACAGCATGGCAGCGTAAACTCAGAAACCAAGCCAACAGAAAGAAAAAAGCGAGGACGAGGATTATAGTCCCATTGCCAATGACAAACAGCATTACAAAATGCAGAAAGAAGAATATCTCATTAAGAACGCTTGTTAGGCAGAAAACAGCGAAGCCAAGTAGCTCGCTCGTTTCCAAATCGTTATCAGTTTAGTTATATCAACAAGGTAACCTCTTTATTCTCAATTAGATACACTTTAATAAATATCTTGCGTTGTAATTAAGGCTCAGTTGAAAAATGCTTGTGAACAGGCTTTTTATGTTCCACTCTTCCTATGCAGCTTATGTTTTCTTGCCAAACGCAGAATCTACCTTTAGCAATGCTGCAACACAGAAAGATGCAATACACGAAACCATCACCAAGACAAAGAAAAACTCATAGCCCACTAGTTCAGCTAACTTTCCCGAAAAGAGTCCAGGGAGCATCATTGAGAGTGCCATAAAACCTGTGGAAAGCGCATAATGGCTTGTTTTATGTTCGCCCTGACTGAAGAAAATCATGAAAAGCATATAGGCACTAAATCCAAATCCATAGCCTAAGTTTTCAATGAATACGGCACTGCTGATAGCCCAGATGTTTGTTGGCAGTTCAAAAGCTAAATAAACGTAGGCGATATTGGGCAAGGTGATGGCAACAGTCATTGGCCAAAGCCATTTTTTCAGTCCGCCACGGCTTGCGACAATGCCACCCATAACGCCGCCCAGTAGCAAACCGATGACGCCGACGGGTCCGTTTACAAGTCCGAATTCCTCCACTGTTAATGCCAATCCGCCTTTCTCACGCGCCGCCTGCAAGAAAAGTGGTGAAACAGGGGTTAATAATGCTTCAGGTAAACGATAAAGTAGCAAGAAAGCGATGGCAACAAAAATTTGTTTTTTCTTAAAGAATGATGCAAAAGTAGCCCCAAACTCGATGAATAATGTTTTGGCGGAGAGCTTTGTTTGTGCTGTACTATCATTGGGATGAGGAAGAAATATGCGATGATAGAGCGATAAGAGGATGAAAAAGCCCATCAGGGCATAAAAAATTAGCATCCAACTGAACTGAATGTTCATGCTCTTTTGCAAGAAACCTGCAAGGGCAATCAATCCTCCTTTTCCGATGACCATCGAGACACGATAGAATGTAGAGCGGATACCTACGAAGAAAGCCTGTTCGTGTTCTTCCAATCCGAGCATGTAAAAACCATCGGCAGCCACATCGTGTGTGGCACTTGAAAACGCTAAAATCCAAAAGAAACCGATGCTTCCTTGCAACCACCAATCGGTGTTGATGAAGAATGCCACCCCGCCAAAGGCAGCTCCTAAGAGCAATTGCATCATGGCAATCCACCAACGTTTCGTTTTTAGTAAGTCGAGAAACGGACTCCATAGCGGCTTTATGACCCAAGGCAGATAAAACCATGATGTGTAGAATGTGACTTCGGCATCCGAAAGTCCCATTTGCATATAAATCTGGATAGACAGAAGGGTTACTGCCACGTAGGGCAAGCCTTCTGCAAAATAGAGCGATGGAATCCAGCTCCAAGGAGATATGTTTTTAGAGTTTTTCATACCTTATAAAATGTACGTCGTCAGTAAGATGCCCTGCAAAAGTAAGCAAAAACTTTCTTGTGTGCAAGGCTGGTTTCGAGGTTTTCTCCTTCTCTTTTTTTACTTTGTCGAGAGAATTTTTTTTCTATGACTTGAAATTATTCCCAATCGTTTAATTGACGGAAAGCATCGGGTAAATTAGAAATAATATCAGTAGCAATGAGACTTTCCTTGCCCACCTTTCGGGCTGCAAGGTCGCCTGCAAGTCCGTGAAGATAAACGCCTATTTTGCACGCCTCTTCTTGTGTGTAACCACGAGCGAGCAACGCCGTAAGGATACCTGTTAGTACATCGCCACTTCCTGCTGTTGCCATACCACTGTTGCCTGTAGAATTAAAACAAACATCGCCCGTAGGAAGACATATCATCGTGTAATGACCTTTCAATACGATGTAGGCTTGCAAGGCTTGTGCCATGTTGCGTGCTTGTTGCAAACGTTCGTAATCGCCATTGGCAGGTGTGCCACATAAGCGGTCGAACTCCAATGGGTGGGGGGTCATGATGATATTCTTGGGTAGTTGCTGCATCCATGCACGATGGTTTGCCAACATGTTTAAAGCATCTGCATCAATGACCACACCACATTGCGCCCTTCTGATTTGCGAAATCATGGCAATGGCAGAACTTTCCGAAACGCCCAATCCTGGTCCAATGCTCAGCGCATCGAAGTCTTCCGTATCAACAGCTTCTGAGAAATAGGTCTCTTCATGGTCCATTTGCATCACCGCTTCAGGTACAGCTGTTTGCATAATGCTGTAGTTTCGTTTCGGTGTATGGGTCGTTACCTTTCCAACACCTGCACGCAAGCATGCCTTTGTGGCAAGGATGGCTGCGCCTGCCATACCATACGAGCCTGCAATAATAAGTGCGTTGCCCATCTCGCCTTTGTGTGCAAAATCGTTGCGAGTCTTCAGTAGACTGCGAATTTGGTTTTCTTCGAGTAGAGAAAATTGTGCATCAGTTTTGTCTACATATTCTTGGCTCAACCGGATATCGAGTACTTTGAGTGTACCTATAAATTCTTGCATATCTCGAAAGAAAAATGCAAGTTTCTTTTGGTGCAAGGTTAGTGTTACGTCTGCACGAATGATATTTGCCTTTACATTAAAAGAATTGTCCTCGGTCATTAATCCCGAAGGCACATCAAGACTCACCACCTTTGCCGCACTTTGATTGATGTATTTCACCAATGATGCAAAGCCCCCTGCGAGTGGTCTTTTGAGTCCAGTTCCGAACAATCCATCAATGACGAGCATATCCTCATTAAGCTCTGGCGGATCGAAAGTTACGGTTACTTCAGTGAAGTCACGAGAGCCATTTAGGTCTAAAAGGCGTTGCTTGTTAATCTGACATTCATCCGAAAGATTGTCGGATATGTTGAAAAGGATAACTTTCACACGATAGTTCTCTTGTATCAACAATCTTGCAACAGCAAGCGCATCACCTCCATTATTGCCAGGACCTGCAAAAACCACAATCGGTGTTTGTGCAGACCATTGTTCCATGATGGCGTGGGTGAGTGCTCTGGCGGCACGTTCCATGAGGTCGATTGCCTTAATCGGTTCGTGTTCTATCGTGTATTTGTCGAGTTCTCGTATCTGATTACTGGTGAATATCTTCATAATGAAGGCAAATTTACAAAATAAAATGCTAATCAACTCGGTTAGTTTGCCATAATTTTAGTAATTTTGCCAAAAATAATAGAAATTAGGACTATGGCCCGAGTAAGAATTAAAGATAAAACGTTTGAAACCTCAATCCCTGAGGCTGAAATCTTGGCAAGCGTCAAACGTGTTGCCGATCGCATAAACGCAGATATGGCTGAGAAAAATCCGCTTTTCTTGGCAATCTTGAATGGCTCGTTTATGTTTGCTTCTGACTTAATGAAACAAATATCAATACCTTGCGAAATCTCTTTTGTGAAGCTCGCTTCTTATGAAGGTACGGAAAGTTCAGGACGTATTAAGGAGATTTTAGGACTGAGTGAGAATATCGAAGGACGCCATGTTGTTATCGTGGAGGACATTGTAGACACTGGGTCTACGATGAAACAAATGCTTGAAACACTCGAAGCACACAAGCCAGCAAGTTTGCACATTAGCACGTTGTTGCTTAAACCGGGTAAACTCCAAGTTCCTTTGAACATAGAATATGTAGCGATGGAAATTCCAAACGATTTTATCGTTGGTTACGGATTGGACTATGACCAGCAAGGTAGAAATCTGAAAGACATTTATACTTTAGTACAAGAATAATGAAAAATATTGTAATTTTCGGTGCTCCTGGTGCAGGCAAAGGCACGCAGAGCGATAAAATGATTGAAAAGTATGGTTTTGGTCACATCTCTACGGGTGATGTGTTGCGTGCTGAAATCAAGAACGGAACCGAATTGGGTAAGACGGCAAAAGAATACATCGATAATGGTCAGCTCATTCCTGATGCGTTGATGATCGATATCCTTGCAAGCGTTTATGATCAGTTTGGTAAGGATCACAAAGGTGTGATTTTTGATGGTTTTCCACGTACCACACCACAAGCTGAAGCATTGAAGGTGATGCTCGCAGAACGCAATCACAGCATTGCAGCAATGATAGAACTCTTTGTGCCAGAAGACGAACTGATGAAACGTTTGTTGCTCAGAGGTGAACAAAGCGGACGTTCTGATGACAACGAAGAAACCATCAAAAAACGCTTGAATGTCTATCAAACGCAAACTTCTCCATTGATTGATTGGTATAAGAAAGAAGGTGTTCATCATCATGTAGAAGGTTTGGGAACGATAGATGAAATCTTTGGGCGCATCGAGTCGGTTATTGATAACCTTTAAAACTGTTTCGTTTCCTCAATTCTCTTGGTAGGGCTTTGAGCTGGAAAGGCTTGACCCATGACGCAAGGGGATTGAGGAAAGATTGTTTCTGAATAATAGGTGTTTTAGAACGAATAGGCAATGGTGGATCATTTGTGATTTACCGATGCCCTAAGCCACTTTAAATTATAACCCCACACAGAATATTTTCAATAGTAAGCAACCAATATGGAAAGTAATTTTGTAGACTATGTAAAGATATATTGTCGCTCAGGTAAAGGCGGACGAGGCTCAATGCATTTGCGACACGTGAAGTATAACCCCAATGGTGGACCCGACGGCGGCGACGGCGGACGAGGAGGTAACATCTATCTAAGAGGTAATCATAACTATTGGACGTTGCTTCATCTTCGTTATCAGCGCCACATTAGAGCCGAGCATGGTGGAAATGGCGGACGCGATAAGTGCCACGGCAAAGACGGGAAGGACATTTATATTGACGTTCCTTGTGGAACGGTGGTCTATGATGCTGAAACAGGAAAATATATTTGCGATGTTTCCTATGACGGACAAGTGGTGATGTTGCTCAAAGGAGGTAGAGGCGGATTGGGAAACTTTCAGTTTCGCACCTCAACCAATCAAGCACCACGCTACGCTCAA
Organism: Prevotella sp.; assembly: GCA_022779305.1. GTDB lineage: Bacteria > Bacteroidota > Bacteroidia > Bacteroidales > Bacteroidaceae > Prevotella. The sequence goes on from JALFSW010000031.1 coordinate 5,420, forward strand.
CCTGGAGAACCGATGCAGGAAATGACGGTTATCCTCGAGTTGAAACTCCTCGCCGATGTGGGGCTTGTTGGTTTTCCCAATGCGGGTAAGTCTACTTTATTGTCGGTCTTGTCCAGTGCAAAGCCCAAGATAGCCAATTATCCTTTCACCACAATGGAGCCTTCATTGGGAATAGTGAGCTATCACGATGGTCAGAGCTTCGTAATGGCGGATATTCCAGGTATAATTGAAGGCGCAAGTGAGGGAAAAGGACTGGGATTGAGATTCTTGCGCCATATTGAAAGAAACTCTTTACTCCTTTTTATGGTACCTGGCGACACGGATGACATTAAAAAAGAATACGAAATATTGCTGAACGAGTTGCAAAAGTTCAATCCTGAGATGTTAGACAAGCATCGTGTGCTTGCCGTTACAAAATGTGATCTTCTCGACGGTGAGTTAATTGAGATGCTGAAAGAAACTCTGCCCACCGATCTACCCGTTGTTTTCATTTCGTCTGTGGCAGGAATGGGTATCAATGACTTGAAAGACACACTTTGGCGAGAGCTCAATTCAGAAAGCAATAAGCTGCAAAGTATCATTTCAGAAGATACATTGGTGCATCGTGATAAAGATATGCGTCTCTTTGAAGCGGAAATTCGTGCCGAAGGTGCAGATTTAGAGGAAGTTGATTATATTGATGAAGACGACATAGAATATATCGACGAACTCGATGATTTTGAGTACACAGATGAATGAACCATTACTGCATCATTACCACATAGCCGATGATGTATTGGCTTTTAGTTCTTGTCGTGCAGGCGGAGTAGGAGAGGGGGAATATAGTTCTTTTAATATTAATCCTTATTCTGGCGACACTGCAGAACATGTAGCGAACAATCGCATGCTTTTGGCAAAACAGTTGGGTATTGAAACGAGCCATGTCCTGATGGCACGACAAACACACGGAACAACGGCACGTTATATTGGTGCTGAATTTCTGCAACTTTCGTCTGCCACACAGCAAGAAATTCTCGATGGTGTGGATGCGTTAATAACACAAGAAAGCAACGTTTGTATTGGCGTCTCTACCGCTGATTGCATTCCTATTCTTCTTTACGATTCTCAGCATCATGCAATTGCAGCCATACATGCTGGTTGGCGAGGCACAGCGCAGCATATTGCCAAAAGCGTTGTGCGGGATATGCAGGTGCTTTGTGAAACGCAGGCGGAAAATTTGAAAGCCGTCATTGGGGTAGGTATTTCTTTAAAACATTTTGAAGTGGGTATGGAGGTTTATGAAGCATTCCAAAATGCTGATTTTCCGATGGAAAAAGTAGCGGCTCTTTTCCCTGTTTTTGCATCTTCAGAAAATGAGGAAAGCTATATTTCAGTGATGGAGAAAGCACATCTTTCAGAAGGAAAACCAATGCAAAAATGGCACATTGATTTAAAACTTTGCAATCGTTTAGATTTAGAGGATGCAGGTGTGAAGCGTGAAAATATCTATGTTTCCGACATTTGTACCTACGAAAAGAATGCTGAATATTTCTCAGCCCGCCGCCAAGGTATTCTTTCTGGGCGTATTTATAATGGTATTCTCTTGCGCTGACAACCTATTGCTGATCTGCACATAAGCAAAATAAAGCCAACAGACGTTTTTTATTTATGTCTGTTGGCTTTTTGTTTTCTGTATTTTGCTTTCTGTTTTGCACTTCCAGAGCCATGTGCTCCCGTGATATATTTTTTCTTTTTGGCTTTGGTTTTCACCTTTCCGTCATCGGTTTTCGGTTTCGATGCCCCTCTGAAAACCATTCCGCCTTCTATGATTTCGTCTATTTCGCCCATTTCTGTAAATCTCGTTTTACTTCTGTCTTGCGCCCCATCATTCATTAATAGACTAACGAATGAAAGGACGAAAGACGATAAATTTGTTTTATGAATACACACAACATACCTACTTGAATAGTAGCTATTGCTGATTAATGGTGGAATAGGCGTATGCCCGTGAACGCCATGGCTATTCCGTATTTGTTGCAAGTCTCGATAACATGGTCATCACGAATGCTACCTCCAGCTTGCGCAATGTATTCCACACCACTTTTGTGTGCCCGTTCGATGTTGTCGCCAAATGGGAAAAATGCGTCTGAACCCAAAGCCACTTGTTTGTTTTGGGCTATCCACGCTTTTTTCTCCTCGAATGTTAGCGGTTCAGGACGCTGTGTGAAAAAGTTTTGCCAAACACCGTCTTGCAGTAGGTCTTCAAATTCATCAGAGATGTAGACGTTGATGGCATTATCTCTGTCTGCCCGTTTCACACCTGCCTTGAAAGGCAATTCCATCACCTTTTTATATTGGCGCAACCACCATTCATCGGCTTTGTTTCCAGCAAGGCGTGTGCAGTGGATGCGACTTTGCTGCCCAGCACCAATCCCAATTGCCTGCCCATCTTTCACGTAGCAAACAGAATTGCTTTGTGTGTATTTCAGTGTGATGAGAGCAATTATTAGGTCTCGTTTGGCAGCCTCTGGTAAGGCTTTGTTTTCTGTTGGAACGTTTTCAAAGAGCTGCGGACTATCTAATGCAATTTCGTTGCGCCCTTGTTCAAACGTGATGCCAAACACTTGTTTGCGTTCGATGGATTGTGGAAGATAGTTAGGGTCGATTTTTATGACGTTGTAGCCACCCTTGCGTTTGGCTTTCAGAATTTCCAACGCCTCGGGTGTATAGTCGGGTGCTATCACACCATCGCTCACCTCACGATTGATCAAGCGTGCCGTCGCCTCGTCGCAAGTGTCGCTCAATGCACAGAAATCGCCAAAGGAACACATTCGGTCAGCTCCTCTTGCACGTGCATAGGCTGCAGCGAGCGGTGTGAGTTCAAAATCGACATCATCAACGAAATAGATTTTCTTGAGCGTTTCGCTCAAAGGAAGTCCTACGGCAGCTCCAGCCGGACTCACGTGTTTGAACGATGCTGCCGCAGGCAAGCCTGTTGCAAGGCGCAGTTCTTTCACTAATTGCCAACTGTTGAGCGCATCCAAGAGATTGATGTAGCCTGGTCGACCGTTAAGGATTTCTATTGGCAGCTCACCCTCTTCCATATAGATGCGTGAGGGCTTTTGGTTAGGATTGCATCCGTACTTAAGTTCCAATTCTTTCATAAAACTTATTTTGCTCGATTTGGGTTAAAGTGCAAAGTTACTGAAAATATGGCAGATAATGTCCATTGTGTAGAGATTTTTTATGTTTTTCTTTTTATCGCTTTTTTTCTCTCCTATTTATGGTTTTTATCTTGTTTTCTTTTTGTACTTTTGCATGGCAGTAGAATGTCATTTTTAGGCATATTGAGATGAAAACAAATTTAAAAAATCTTGTAGACGAGGTAGCACAAAAAGCACCCCACATCACAGATGTGGCTGCCGATTTGGAAAAAGTTTCTCAACGATTGAAGAAGCACAAGATCAATCTTGAAGTAAAGTCGCTCAAGCGTATTTATGGCTACTTCGTTGGCAAAGAAAAGCCAACGAAGAAAACACTCGATCGCATCGCACTTTTTGCAGGTTTTCAGAACTGGAAAGATTTGCAAACAGCTATTCATGGTGACAGCGATGCACAGCTGAATTATAACGATGAAGAAAGCGATGATTAACCGTTCGGTAAGTGAGGCTCATTTGCATGGCGACTGAGCCTCATTTGCATTGCAAGAGAGGCTTACTTACGTTGTAAGTGTAGGATGTTTGAAAAGGATTAATTATCCCAAATCGGTCATTAGACCGTTAGGGTGTCCTTTTTCTTTTATTTTTAACTTCCCAACGGCTTGCATCTGCTTATCGGCATCTTGTTCATCGTTTTTTCTTGAAGTAGCCCGCTACATCTGCGAGAAAACGCTAAACA
>JALFSW010000054.1 GCA_022779305.1 Prevotella sp.
TCTGAAGAACCATGCTGAGAACTTACTGGAAAATTCTTTTTTGTTGTCATTGTGCAAATATACTTTTTTATTAATAATTCTAACTAAAACCCCAAACTTAATTGGAGCTCAAGTTGTGCACTTTTGTTTGACAACGTACACCAACTTTTACAAGGATTTTCTTATCCCGAACTCGCGTATAATTTACAGGATACTATATTGTAAATCAGAAACTTATTGGGTATTTAAGGAACGACTAAGTAGTGCCCCACTGAAGTAGGACTTGTCGCCATCTCAATCTGCACCACTCATCGGCTGGTTAATGATAAGAAATTTTAGTCCTGTGTATATAAATAGACGCAGAATCCCCAAATGGCGAACCCCATCAGGCAAAGCAGCCAAAAGGCGGTTTTCCTTATCCGCCCCATCGACCTCCTGCGTCTCATCTCATGATGGAAATGTTCCCTTGCGTCTTGCATATTCCTTGTTATGGTTTGTCGGGGTAGGATAGCCTCTGCCCGGGTTCATATAAATTTTGTCTTTAATAAAGAGTATGCCGTGCCCCGCCAAATGCTTGGCAAGGCACGGCAGAGCATCGTCAGTCTTCCCAAGGACTGTAGTTTGGCAACTCCTCGTCATCGAAGAAGCTGTTCTTCTTCGCGTTGAAGTTATCGTCTTCTATGGGTTCGTCACTGAATGCCGTACTGTTCCATTTCATCAGGCCTTCGTCGTATGTGGTCTTAATGATTTCTGTCAAAGGCCGTATATATGTTTTCTTTGTCATAATCTTCCCTTTCCTTATTTGATGATAATTTTCTTGCCATTGTGAATATATACTCCCTTAGACGGCTTGTTCACCTGCACACCGTTGAGATTGTAGTAGGGCGCATCATCGCTGTCCTTGCTTTTCTCTGTGATGCCGTCGATGCCCGTTGTCTCGCTGTCGAAATCACCGAAGACAAACTGAATGCTCTTGGCACCCATCGGAATGTCAGCGTTCGGAATAGAAAGATAGGCCTTGAAATAAGGGATGGTGTTGCCGCTGTCGCTGATTTTCTTGAACGTGCCTGACTTGGAAAGACCAAACAGCGTGTTGGAAGTCGTGTTGGCAATCGGCGTGTCCTCAACAACCCCTACCATGTAATAAGTTGCGGCATTGTAATCCGCATCGCTGATGGCCGTATGGCTTTGGTTTTCGTCCATCTGACAATAGGAAGAAGCCGAGGCAGAGTTCTCGCTGGCCAGCATCACGCCGAAGAAAGCAGGTACATAGCCGTTGTCGATGCTTTTCGCACGCACATAGGCTTTGTCCTGGCTCATCTGTGTCATCCGCTTGTATTGCAGCGGCAGATAAGGCATCACATCACCGCTTGTGTTATAGACAACATCGAACGGATAGCAGGCGGTAGCGCGATAGGCAAGCGTCGTGGCAGGTATCTTGTAGGTGATGTTCAGCGTGTGCCCTTGTGTCCAAGTATCCTGATAGGCACTCACCTTGCTCTCCTTTACATAAATGGTCTGACCGTCGTTGAAAGGATAATCGTTTGGCAATTCATAATCTACACTGTTGAGCAAGGCGGGTGTATTGCCCACGAAATAAATGCCTTTAAGCTGGTTGCCAGCCTTGAAAGCATCAAGTCCGATAATACCCACATCGGCAAGCACTACGATACCTTTCACCGTCGTTTCATTCTGATAGGCATAGTCAAGGATGCTGCTCACATCATATGTCTTGGTTGGCCAAGTCTTTCCGTAAACATCTGTATAGGTGGTCTCTGTTGCCTTAGGATTGATGATGACGGAGGTACGCGGCGTGTAGAAACTGATGACACCAACGTTGGTCGTTGATGTGGGGAAGAACTCCGTGCCACGGTCATAGCCGGAAGTTGATACGAATGAAGGATGCACTTCCTTGAAAACTCCATTATATGTAGTCACATCCGCTGCATGGCTCTCGTACCACTTCTTGCGGACATATACTGTCACTTGGTTTGCATTACCCGACTTGTACATAATGTTGGCGTTCAGTACGGGAACATTGTCTTCGCCCATAAAACTCAACGACTTCAGATTGTTGCATAAGGCAATGGAGTAATTCTCTATTGTCGATACGGTCGCAGGGAAAGTGATATTGGTCACTTTCTGGCTGCCATAAAAGGCATATGCCTTGACCGTAGAGAAATTTGGAATGAGCGTGTATCTCGTATCAGCCTTGCCAGCAGGGAAAACGACGAGTTCCGTTTTGCTCTTGTCACAGAGCATACCATCAAGGGAGGAATATTTGGTGTTACTTGCGTCCACATTGATAGCCGTCAGATTCTCACATTGCTGGTATTTGCAACTTGTTGTGTACCAATTTGTTTTGATTAAAACGGTAGAAAAGTGATTGCGCGAATTTAATGGAGTATGAAAAAGACGAAGATTTAACGTATTTAACTTTCGTAAACCACAAAAACGTAAAAATGTGCAGTTTTTTAGTTGGGTTATGTGGATTTTTTCTTCGATAGTAATCCAAAACTGCGACAGCTGTCGCAGTTGTACATTGAGGAGATACTGGTCTTGATGTGCAAGTTTGGAGGCTATGATTATACCATATTATTACAATACGCGCGTGTGATTACGTCAAGAGGTTGGAATTACGAACGACTATCCAATGCAGCCCCTTTGCTGATGCACAAGAAGAATGGATTATCGGGCAATAACTTTGGACAATCAATTGTACAAATTTGCTATCTCTATATACAATATAGAATTAAATATATATAAAATCGTATGATAATTACAAAAATAGACAATTAAAACAGTGTGTATATCAAATATTATTTGTATTTTTGTAGCAAAATTACAAAAACAAATAAAATATTTTAGGTATGATACGAGATTTTTGGGTAAAGAATTATCTTTCCATTCGCAACAAGCAGGAATTAAGCTTTGTGTCCAAGGGACCATCTTCGGAACTTGTCACCGAAGTTGCTAATGGTGTTTTCTTGTACAAGTTAGGCATCCTATATGGCTCAAACGCTTCGGGTAAGTCGAATATGCTGATTGCCATGAACGAGGTGTTCCGTCTGTTGATCATGCCAAAATCGGATGCGACAGTCGAAATTGGCGGTTGTATTCCATTTGTGCTCGCCAAAGATGAGCCAACGGAAATGCATGTATCATTCTATGCCGATGGCACTCGATATGACTATGATGTCAAGTTCAACGGCAAGCACATTCTATGTGAAGCCTTGTATTATTATCCTAACAAATCAAAATCGCTGTTCTATGAGCGTAGTTATGTGGGCGAGAATGTACAGGCAGACATCAAGTTCGGTGCGAGTCTTAAATTGCAAGTCAAGACACAGGAAAGCATCCGCGAAAACACTTTGAACAATCACAGTGTATTGTCTGTTTGCCGAAAGGCCGCATTGAAAGAAGATATAGCTCCGTTTAATACACTTCATAATTGGATTATGGACAACTACCATGAAATTGATGGTGATGGAGACAAAGGCATAGTCGAAATCTTGAAAGATGCTTACAACAATCCTAAAAAACGTAAATTCTATAACACAATGCTTCAAAAGGCCGACTTAAACATTTTGGAATATCGTCCTGTCGTGGAAGATCGTTTGGTGCCCAGTGAATTTCGTGAGCGTATCCAGAAAGAGAATATCCCAGAAGAGATGAAAGATGTTCTTTTGAAACCGACCTCAGATTCTATCACCTTTTTGAACCATTCTGATAATGGTGATTTTGATATTCCACTCAGATGGCAATCAAAGGGGACTCAGAAGTACATCCGCATATTGGATGCATTATACGATATGATAACAAGTCCTCATGTATACTATCTTGATGAACTGGGTGAGGACCTGCACAACGACTTGTTGTACTACTATCTCAATGTATTCATCTTTAACTCTGGCCTGTCGCAGTTGATTCTCACGAGTCAGGAGACCACTCTCCTGTCGCAAGACATGATTAATGAGAACAGGGGTGTGGTGTGGTTTGTCGAAAAGGATAAGGAAACAGCTTCATCCGAATATGCCCGTGGTGATTCATTCGGTTTACACAAGAACCTGTCTCTATACAATTCGTATCGTATTGGAAGATTGGGAGCAAAGCCGGAATTGGGTAGTATCTTTATAAATCTGGAGGATTGATATGGGAAAGCTACGACAAACAGCACTCATCTTGGGAGAAGGACCAACTGAATTCTTCTATTTCAAGTCCTTATGTGATGTATTCAAGCGTCTAACCATCAAGCCAGACTATCCCAAACATACCAATATCAAGGAACTGGAAGCCAAGATTGCGGAGGGGGTGGCAATGGGTTACAACCATATCTTCTGCATCATTGACATGGACACGAAGGACAAGGAGCCAGAACGTTCACAATATCAGAAACTAAAGACAAAGTATGCCAAGACTATCGACAAACCAAAGAAAGGCATCTACTGCGAGGTCAAGTTCTTTGAGACACATCGCTGTACAGAGTTGTTCTTCCTTTACTATTTCCGCTACACATCACGTCCTTACGATGATCAGGAGCTATTGCTCAAAGAGCTCAATCAATGTGTGGAGTTTCGGAAAACAATAGAATTTTTCATCAAGACTAAAGGATTACACAACTACTTTGAACGTAATGGTGGAAGCCTTGAAAAGGCTATGGGCAATGCCAAACAGTCAATGGAAGAAAAACAGAAGAGTGGCAGGGATTATACTTACTCTGAACTCGGAAGGTTGATGCTAGAGTTGAAGAATATGGTTGTGATGTAAGTATTGATGATTATGATAATAAAACAACATACAAAGCATAATGTGAAATAAGCACTATGCAATGATGATTTGTTTGAAAATACGTTGTAAAAAAGGATGAAGATAACAATATTTCCCGCATTGAATGGCGACTGTATTCTGATAGAATATGATGAGTCACATTGCATGTTGATTGATGGTGGATATGTTGATACTTACAATCTGCATCTGGTGCCTGTGCTTTCTGATCTTGCATCGAAAGGCAAGGTTATTGATTTGCTGGTAGTCACTCATATTGATTCTGATCATATATCTGGGATTGTCAAACTTCTCAGTGACACCCCGAATCTCATACCTATCAAAGAGATTTGGTACAACGGTTATCGTCACATACAATGCATAGTTTCTGTGAGTAATGATGAAGAAACTATTGTACATAAAGAGATATGCCGTTCTACAATCAGTGACGAAACAAAAAGCATCAGTGCAAAACAAGGCTGTACCTTGTCTGCATTGATACAAAGATGTGGGTTGTTCTGGAATGGACAGTTTAATGGCAATGCCGTAATTGCTCCTGCGACTGTGACCATAGGCAATGCGAGCATTCATGTGCTTTCGCCAGAAGAGAAAGGCTTATCTAATCTATGTGCATACTGGCGAAAGGAACTTATCAAAAAGGGACTATTGCCCCAAAAGCACAGTATGGAGTTTTGGGATGACGCATTCGAATTTATGATGGCAAAAGATAAACCTGCCTTCCATTTCCATATTAAGAAAATTGATGCGACAACCGATATTGAGAAAATCAAACAGGTGAAATATATACCAGATCTTTCTGCCACCAATGGTAGTTCGATATCCTTTGTTCTTGAATGCGAAGGTAAACGTTTGTTACTTCTTGGAGATGCACATGCAGAAACTATTGTGACATCATTAAAGTATTTGAATGCGAAAAAACAACTGCCATTATCGTTTGATGCAATAAAACTTTCACACCATGGTAGTTTCAATAATAATTCACCAGAACTTCTTCGTATCATTGATTCTGAGAATTGGATTGTTTCAACCAATGGTGGCACATATAATCATCCAGATTTGGAAACGCTTGTCCATGTTTTTACAATAGACAAGAATAAACAACGAAGAATTTTCTTTAACTATGATTTGCCAGTCTGTAATAGGATTGACTTGCGAGAGTATCATGATGAATATCATTTCTCGGTAGTCTCTAAAAAAGATGGAACACCATTAACAATAAACCTCTAATTGAATGGAAGAAAATATTGTAATAGTTAAGTGCGGAGCAGAGGTTGGTACCGCATTCTATATATCACGAAATTACTTGCTTACAGCCTATCATGTAATCTGCGACTATGCACATAGTCATAATAACTACTTGTTATCCAAAACAAGCAAGACAGACTACTCTATAGAAAAAGAGTGGGAAGAGTATGACCTTGCACTTATTAAGGTCGAGGACAGAGAGGGTAGTGTCCTAAAAAGTGTGTAAGTTATCTTTCTTTTTTCTCTTTGTTCCACTTTTTAAACAGATGTATTTTTCTACTATATGTTGTATTTGTTTCCTCCCTTGCCACCGCCGCCAATAGAAAGACTACGGCTTGTG
>JALFSW010000077.1 GCA_022779305.1 Prevotella sp.
TGGCACACACACCATCACTTTCTCACGCAATCTTTGGATTGAACGTGCCGACTTCATGGAAGACGCACCCAAGAAATTCTTCCGTATGACACCCGGTAAGGAGGTGCGCTTGAAGAGTGCCTATATAATTATGTGTACGGGATGCACCAAAGATGCCGATGGTAACATCATTGAAATACAAGCTGAATACGACCCAGAAAGCAAAAGCGGAAAGAGTGGCGCCAACCGAAAGGTGAAAGGAACGCTCCATTGGGTGAGTGCCGACCACTGTCTTGAAGCAGAAGTGAGAGAATACGATCGGCTCTTCCTCGTTGAAAACCCATCGGCAGATGAAAGAGATTTCCGTGAATTGCTCAATCCTGAAAGTCTGAAAGTCCACAAGCAATGCTACGTGGAAAACTATCTTGCAGAGAAAAAACCAGGCGAATATCTGCAATTCCAACGCACGGGCTACTTCATGCTCGACCCAGACACAACATCAGGGCATCTTGTCTTCAACAAAACGGTAGGACTGAAAGACGCTTGGGCAAAGACCATCAACAAACAGTAAAACAGCAAAAAATGGAAGATTATTACGACTCTCCTGAATTTCAACAACTTCTCAATGACTATCATCGCATGTTCAACGAGCGTGGATCGGTCTTCATGGAAGTTGAAGAGCTGATCGATATCGCCAAATTCTACTATGGAGAAGGCGATACCGAAAAAGCCTTGGAGGTCTTGAACATCCTCCAACAACTCTATGCTGACGATGATATGGTGAAGATTTTTGCGGCAACCATCGCCCTTGACGATGACGAAAAAGGGATAGAAAAAGCCAAGGAAATCATTGCCGATGTGGTGGATAAGCAAGAATATGAATACTTTCTCCTTCAAGCTGCCATCCTTTTCAAGGAAGGAAAGAAGGAAGAGGCAGAACGCATCATAGCCGAAAATGTGTCGCAGATTTACGAAGAAGAAAGAGACTACTTCATTCAAGACTTCTGTGACACGTGCCTGCATTATGGTCACAACGATTTGGCCGAAAAATGGATTGTTCGCTGCAAAGACAAGAAATCCATCGAGTACATTGAACTAATGGTGGACATCAAAAAATCGAGCAACAACCAAGAAGCGTGCATCCCGCTTTTGAACCAACTCATCGACTACGATCCTTACAATACGGACTACTGGCACGGCTTGGCAGGCATCTATTTCCTAACAGAAAGACCACAAGAGGCACTCAATGCCTTGGATTATATTCTTGCCATCAATCCCGACGACACCATCGCACTGGCAGAAAAGGGAAGCTGTCTTTACGATTTGGATAACTATGAGGCGGCAATTGAGATTTTCAAACGCTGCGTTGCCCTTTCGGATGAGCATGATACAAAGGGAAAGTTCCTACTCTTCAGAGCCTATGTAGCAAATGGGCAGCAAGAAAAGGCGATGGAAGTATTCAAAAAAATAATGAGAAACCCAAGTACACCGCCAGAAATCTATGCCTATATTGCTTTCTCTTTCGTAGACATGGGAGCGTTCCAAATAGCCTATGAGTTGTTTAGCAACAGCCTTCCCCAGACCACGGAACCCATAGAAAGCGCTTATGCGTACTATGCCCTTTGCTGCTACGAACTTCAACACTTTCTTGAATTTCACTCGGTCTTGAAAATAGCATTGAAAACCGACCCTGATGCTTGTGAACGTGTGCTGGGGCATCTTTATCCAATTGGCACCGACCCATTGGATTATCCCAACTACCAACCACGCAACCCATAGGCAAACCAAGACGAGTAAACGACAAAGAAAAACCAAAAGATTATGAACGCTAACGATAGATATATCAACGAAATAGCCAAAACAAGGCTGTTATCAGACGACGAAGAACGTCGCTTGGCAGAACGCATAAAAATAGGTGATGCAAAAGCACTCGAACAACTCACGAAAGCCAATCTTAAATTTGTCGTTTCGATGGCACATGAATACCGCACACAAGGTTTGTCGGAAGACGACCTCGTGAGCGAAGGTAACATCGGTTTGATGCGTGCTGCCCAAAAATTCGATGCCTCGAAAGGCACTCGTTTTGTGGTGTTTGCCGCTCCCTATGTGCGCAAATCTATCGAAGAAGCGGTGCGAGAACATCATCTTTTGCATCCTTCCATCAAAAAGGAACAGGGCAAGACAGGAACAAAATCAGCCCGCTCAATTTCCATCGACCAACCCCTGCCGCCCGGTAGCAATAACAACATCACACTCAAAAACATTCTCGAAAATCAAAACGCACCCTATGCCGACGAACAACTCAACGCCAGTATAGTGCGCAGCGAGGTGGTGGACTATCTCCAACATCTCAACGCAAGAGAACAAAACGTGTTGCTCTTGCTCTTTGGTTTGGGCGAAAACGGACAATACACCATGGCAGAAGTAGGAGAAATGTTGGGACTCAAGCGCGAACGTGTGCGACAGATACGCAACAAAGCCATTCGCAAACTCCAGCGCAGACTGAAATAAGCCCCGAACAACGCCCAACAGTAGCAAAAACACAAAACAGACGATGGAAAAAAAGCAAGCAACAATCGGAAAAATCATCGACCTTCCCAAAATCTTAGACCCACGTGGCAACCTCACCTTCGTTGAACAAATGAAACACATACCCTTTGAGGTGTCACGCGTCTATTGGGTCTATGATGTGCCAAGCGGCGAAAACCGCGGCGGACACGCACACAAACATTGCCGAGAATTTATCATTGCAGTGAGCGGATCGTTCACCGTTACACTCTCTGACGGCACACAGACACACACCTACCTACTCAATCACCCGTACCAAGGATTGCTCGTAGACACAGACACATGGCGAACGCTCAATGATTTCTCTTCGGGTGCGGTTTGTTTGGTGCTGGCAGAAGATGCGTTCGATGAGCAGGATTACATCCGTGATTACGAAGCATACCTTGCCTATATTCAGAAAGTATGACCCCGTTTGACATCAAACGCTACACCGAAAGCGACACCAAAGAATGGAATGAGTTTCTCGAAAACTCAAAACAAGCCACTTTCCTTTTTCATCGAAACTATATGGACTACCATGCCGACAGGTTCGATGACCATTCGCTGTTGTTCTATCGGAAAAACAAACTCGTTGCATTGCTCCCTGCCAACCAAAAAGACACTACGCTCCATGCGCATCAAGGCTTGACCTATGGCGGATTGCTCACCAACAAAAAAGCCACCACAACAGACGTTTGCAACATTTTTAAATCACTTGCCGACTATCTATCGTCTGCCGGCATTGAAACGATGGTTTACAAAGCCATTCCACACATTTACCACCGATTGCCAGCAGAAGAAGATCTTTACGCACTGACCAACATTTGCAAAGCATCGCTCCTCACTCGACACGTTTCCTCTACACTCGCAGCCCCTCACCGACCTGCATTCACAGAAAGCAGGAAAAGCGGACTTCGGAAAGCTATCCGACAACACATTTTCATCCGAGAAAGCAACGATTTGGAAGCATTTTGGCACATTCTCACCAACAACCTCCAAAGACAATACAACGCATTGCCCGTTCACACGCTTTCAGAAATCGAACGGCTTAAAGCATTGTTTCCCAACAACATTCGTCTTTTTCTTGCACACAACGCATCGGGCAAACCAATAGGTGGAACGCTCATTTATGAATCGCCTTGCGTTGTCCACACACAATATATTTCAGCATCGCCCGAAGGGAAAGACAATGGTGCGCTCGACCTCCTTTTTTCACATCTTCTGCACGAAGTCTATGCCAACGACGCACGCTTCTTCGACTTTGGAAAGAGTTCAGATGGCGATGGCAGTCTACTCAACACATCGCTCATCTTCCAAAAAGAAGGATTTGGTGCGCGTGCACTTTGCTACGACACTTATTTATGGCAAATTTCTTCCACCAAAATCTAAACAAATGATAGACTATCTGCCCCTGAAACGCATCACCGAAATGCACGAAGAAGAGATCACCGAGGCGGTAAACCGCGTCATTCGTTCTGGATGGTATCTCTCTGGAAATGAAGTTGAAAGGTTTGAAAATTCCTATGCACAATACATCGGTACACAGCATTGCATCACGTGTGCCAACGGACTTGACGCCCTGTGGCTCATCTTGCGTGCCTATAAAGAATTAGGCATACTCCAAGAAGGCGATGAAGTCATCGTGCCAGCCAACACCTACATAGCCACCTTGCTTTCCATCACCGAAAACGGATTGCGTGCCGTCCTCGTTGAACCCGACCCAAACACACTGCAAATCGACGATCAGCGGATAGAAGAAGCCATCACGCCTCGCACACGTGCCATCATGATTGTGCATCTTTACGGACGTTGTGCTTTCACCGAAAAGATAGCTAAATATTGCCAAACCCACCAATTGCTTTTATTCGAGGACAACGCACAAGCCCATGGATGTACTTTCCGCTCACAACACACGGGTAGTTTGGGCGATGCGGCAGCCCACAGTTTTTATCCTGGAAAAAACCTCGGTGCAATGGGGGATGCAGGTGCTATCACAACCAACGACGACACACTTGCCAACATGCTGCGAACGCTTGCCAATTATGGTTCACCCCGCAAATATGTCTTCACACACAAGGGACGAAACAGTAGAATGGACGAATTGCAAGCGGCTGTGCTTTCCGTGAAACTCAATTATTTGAATACAGACAATCTGCGAAGAAAAGCCATTGCCGAACAATACTATCACCGCATCCATCATCCGCTCATCCGCCTACCCTTCTCGGCTGAACATGACAGCGTTTTCCACATTTTCCCCATTCTTTCCCCTGTGCGAGATAACCTACAAGCCTATCTGAAAGCCAATGGTGTGCAAACGCTCATCCACTACCCCATTCCTCCACACCAACAAAAGGCATACGAAGAATGGCAGACGCTCTGCCTGCCCATCACCGAAGCCATTCACAGAGAAGAACTTTCGTTGCCTTGCCACCCTGCCATGACCGATAAGGAAGTGGAACAAGTCATCGATCTTATCAACCAGTTCTCCGCATAGCTAGAGAAAGCAAGCTGATGGGATGTGAATAAAGAAAAGAAAATTCAGGCGGTCTAATGACCGATTGGGGTTAACTTCAAGCTCCGACTGAGGCATATTGTTTGCGACTTGCCACAATCTCGCTCATGTTATCAAGCGACCATTCCACCAACTGATTAAGCAAAGGCATGAGCGATTTTCCCCGCTCCGTCAGTGCATATTCCACACGTGGTGGGATTTCTGTATAGGCTTTTCGGA
Organism: Prevotella sp.; assembly: GCA_022779305.1. Taxonomy (GTDB): domain Bacteria; phylum Bacteroidota; class Bacteroidia; order Bacteroidales; family Bacteroidaceae; genus Prevotella. The sequence continues at coordinate 5,258 of JALFSW010000077.1, forward strand.
TCACCAAATCATCGGCTTCTAATTCCTTCAATGTCGATGCCAACATCTTTTGCGAAACTCCCACAATGGCTTTACAAAGTTCATTGAAACGCAAAGGTTTTTCTGTTTCTTGCAATTTCAGCAACACCAACAACGACCAGCGGTCGCCAATGCGTGCCAACACATTACGAACAGGGCATTGCGGAAAAACAGGATCGGTTACTTGTTTTTTTATCATAACCATTCAAAATAGAAAACGCCATGTCGCTAAAAACGAAGCATCATAGGCTTTCACAGGAAAGCCTATGATTGTTCTTGCAGAAGCTCAGAAAGAGCACTGCCACATACATGAAAGCGTCTGAATTACTGCAAGTTATTCGCTCACCACACTCATTCGTTCACCCACGTGATTGCCTTTTTCAATCTCGTCTACCAATGCGATGGCATAATCGGCATAAGAAATGACAGATTCGCCACGACCATTGAGCACCAGTTCTTCACCTCCGAGAATGTATTTACCCGTGCGTTCACCATCGGCTTGAAAATCGCACGCAGGACTAATGTAGGTCCATTTCACATTTTCTTCTGCACGAAGGATTTGAAGAGCCGATCTATGCGCTGCACTCACAGGCTTGTAAGCTGCAGGGAAATTAGGCTGAAGTTCCACAGTTGAAGTGTGTTCCTTGTTCACATAGAGCGAACCTGCACCACCAACAACCACCAAACGTGTTTCACTGCCACGGAGTAAATCTGCCAAATAGGCCGATGCTTGTGGGATGACGTGAAGCTGTTCCAAAGCCCATGTGCCTACTGCATTAACAACCACATCAAAACCTTTCAGTTCGTCGGCTGTCAAATCAAAGACGTCTTTCTTCACATACTTTTCAGCTGCCGTATTATTATCACCTCGACCAAAAGCCGTTACGTCAAAACCTCTATTGAGTGCTTCCTCTACTATCTTCTTTGCTGCACGTCCGTTGGCAGCGATTACTGCAATTTTTTTCATCTTTATTCTAACTTTAAATTTGTCTTTTACTAACTTTTAGTTTGCGGGTGCAAAATTAGAAAGAATTATCGAATGCAGCAAGAACGCACAGAAACGTAAGACACTTACAGCAACGTTAGTATTACTGATTATCAAATACTTCCTAAAAGTAAGTTTTATGTTGTTTAACAATATTCTCTACATCCAACTCTCATACTTTGTTCTTCCTCCAAAACAATTCCAAACACTTTACCAAGCAAGCGTTCGGAGAATAATTATTCGCCATGGCAATGTAAAAACTACGTTCCTCATTTTTCCGATGCTCATCTGCTTAACAAAAATGTTCAACTTTGTTCATAAACAAAAGCGAGGATACTTCTCTTGTATGAAGTATCCTCGCTTTGAAGTATAATATGCATCAAAAAGAAATTTCACGCATAGTTTAATCTCCGCATTTTGATAAATAACGAGCTTTTAATTATTGACCGTTCCGCCGACAATATCGAGCAATTCGGCTGTAATAGCAGCTTGACGCGACTTGTTGTATTGCAGATGAAGCCCTTTCAAGAGTTCATCGGCATTGTCGGTTGCAGTTTGCATTGCCACCATTCGTGCCGCATGTTCAGAGGCATTGCTGTCTAAGAGGGCTGTGTAGATCATCAGATGAAGGAGCTTGGGCACTAAGGCAGTCATGACGGTCTTGAGGTCGGGTTCAACAATGAAATCGTCATTGAGTGGCAATGCCCTTTCTTGTTCTTTCTTCTCTTCGTTGCCACTGTTGCGCTTGAGATATTCTTGCGTTTCTTTGGTAGCAATCTTCGACTTCAAATCGCGCTCACGATCGCTGTAAAGTTCTTCTTCCAAATCAATCGGAAGATAGGTTTTGCGAGTAAGGATTTGGCTACCTGCGCTTTTGAAGTGATGATAGATGAGTTCCACTTTGTCCACCTCTTCAGCTGTCCATAGGTTGGTCAGTTCGATGGCGATTTCTCGGCATGCTTCTGAAGTGGGTTTGTCGGCAAGTGTGTTGTAATTGCCTGCGGCTTTGAGACCTAACTTTGCAACTTTTTCTGCCACCTTTCTTCCTATCGGATAGATAAGAATATCGCCTTTTTCAATGCCGTTTTTCTGGTGCTCCTCCACTGTTTGCTGTAGCATTTTAATGACATTGCCATTAAAACCGCCACAGAGCGAACTGTTGGAAGAGAACACAACAAGGGCAACGCGTTTCACAGGGCGGTTGCGATTGAAGTGTGTCTGAATATCGGGCATTGATGCGAGAAATGATTTAAGAATGTGTTCAAGCATTCTTTCATAGGGTAGCATGTTTTCAATGGCTACTTGTGCGTGATGAAGTTTGCTTGATGCAACCATCTTCATGGCACTCGTAATTTTCCGAGTGCTATGAACGCTGGCTATTCTATTCTTTATTTCTTTTAGAGATGGCATTTTAAATTGAATTATTTAAACTGTGTTGCAACATTGCTCATTACCTCTTTAATCACCTTTACATCTTCATCAAGAAGATTTCCAGCGGTCAGACTATCGATAATGTCCTTATGAGAATTTCTCATGCTTTCTAAGAAGAGGTCTTGGCATTCACGTATTTTATCGACAGGTACTTCGCTCATCAAACCGTGTACGCCACAATAAAGAATGGCTACTTGTTCACCAACAGGCATTGGAGCATACTGTCCTTGGATGAGCAATTGGTTGTTCTTTCGTCCGCGATCCAAAGTCATTGCCGTAACTTTGTCCATGTCGGATGAGAATTTAGAGAACGCCTCAAGTTCCCGATATTGTGCCATATCGATTTTCAGCGTACCTGCCACTTTCTTCATACTCTTGATTTGTGCCGATCCACCTACGCGCGACACCGAAATACCTACGTTGATGGCAGGGCGGAAACCTTGGTTGAAGAGATCACTTTCCAAATAGATTTGCCCGTCTGTAATAGAAATTACGTTCGTAGGGATGTAGGCAGAAACGTCGCCTGCTTGGGTTTCGATGATAGGCAACGCTGTGAGCGACCCGCCACCTTTTACGTGTCCTTTCATACACTCGGGCAGATCATTCATCTTTTCTGCAATTTCTTGTTCATTGTTGATGCGTGCGGCACGTTCCAAAAGACGTGAGTGGAGATAGAAAACATCACCTGGGTAGGCTTCACGCCCTGAAGGGCGGCGAAGAATGAGCGACACTTCACGATAAGCCACAGCTTGTTTCGACAAGTCATCATAGACAACGAGTGCCGAATGTCCTCTGTCGCGGAAGTATTCGCCAATAGCTGCCCCGGCAAAAGGAGCATAATATTGCATTGCTGCTGGGTCGGCTGCGGTTGCGCTGACAATGATTGTATAGGGCAGCGCACCATGGTCTTTGAGCGTTTGTACAAGGTTTGCCACCGTAGAAGCCTTTTGTCCGATAGCGACATAGATGCAATAAACAGGCTTTCCTTGCTCATAGAAGCTCTTTTGGTTGATGATCGTGTCTACGGCAATGGCTGTCTTACCTGTTTGTCGGTCGCCAATGATGAGCTCACGTTGTCCACGTCCGATTGGGATCATTGAGTCTACAGCACGTATACCCGTTTGCAATGGTTCTTTTACGGGTTGTCGGTATATCACACCAGGTGCTTTGCGGTCGAGTGGCATTTCAAAGGCATTTGAAAGGTCGATTTCTCCTCGTCCGTCGATGGCTTCTCCAAGCGGATTAACTACACGTCCCAAGAAGTTATCGTTCACACGGATTGACGCAATGCGGTGTGTCCGCTTCACGCTTTGTCCTTCTTTGATGCCAGCCGTCGGACCTAAAAGCACACAACCCACGTTATCTTCTTCAAGGTTCATGACAATCGCCATTGTGCCATTTTCAAACTCAAGCAGTTCGTTGGCTTCGGCATTGCGAAGTCCATATATGCGTGCCACACCATCACTGATGGTCAGCACGGTACCCACTTCGTCGAACTTCTCTTCCGCATTGATGCCCTGAAGTGTTTTCAGCAATACTTCAGAGACCTCACTAGGTTTTATTTTATCTGACATTTGTTTTCTTTTATTTCTTTAATTGTGTGAGGACGGCATTTAGCTTTGTCTTCACGCTAGCATCCATTCTATATGTATCGTACTCAAGGATAAATCCACCGATAATATCTGGATCAACTTTGGTGTTAAACTCAACCTTGCCTGCTGTGTTTGCCGCTACCAAGTTTTTCATCTTTTCTTCAATGGCTTCAGTAACGGGTACGGCTGTTGTGAGTTTTCCTTGAATAATATTCTTCTGTTTCCTATAAAGTGTGATGTAAGCGTTCGCAATAAAGATTAGGAGTCCTTCGCGCCCTTCTTTCAAGACGAGTGAAAAGAAATTGGCGAGTAGTTCGTTGGCATTGCCACCAGCGGCTACTTCTAAAATTTCTCTCTTCTTGTCTTTTTTGAGCATAGGATTGTCTATGACCTGACGCAACGTTACCACTTCTTGATAACTTCCAAGTAGTGTTTGCATCCTTGCATAGAGTTCGTCTTCTTGCTTTTGCGCTGTGGCTCCTTTGAGTAGGGCACGTGCATAGCGAACCGAAATTACACCTATATCCATATATTTAATTATTTACTTACGTTGCTTACAGGAGAAGAAACATTATCCAGCAATCGATTGATGAGTTCCATTTGCTTCTTATCGTCTGAGAGTTGCTCACGAATGATTTGCTCTGCCACCTTAACACTCAGCTCGGCTATCTGTCCTTTGATTTCACGAGCGGCATTTTGTTTTTCAGCAGCAATCTCAATCTTGGCTTCGGCAAGGAGGCGTTGTCCTTCTTCGCGTGCCTTTTCTTGTGCTTTCTCTACGATGTCATCGCGCGTTGCAGTGGCTTCTTTGAGAAGAAGGGTTTGTTGTTCGCGCGCTTTCTGCATAACGGATTCACTTTCTTTTTGAATGTTAGACAACCTTTCGTTTGCTTCGTGAGCTTTGCGAAGACTCTCGTCAATGTATGCCTTACGTTCGTTCACCATATTGATGATAGCTGGAAAACCAAACTTCATTACTATGATGGCAACAATAAGGAAGACGAGTGTCATCCAAAAAAGGAGTCCACTACTGGGAATTAATAAATCCATACGCTGGTTTTGGTTCTTACTTTTTGATTAATGGGCGTATCAAAATCTGTCATGAAGCGATTTTCAAGACTTGCCTCACCTTTGTGAACTTTGTGAAGCAAGTCTGTTTGTCGCTTTAAGGCATAGGTTTAAAGAATCCCGTAAGGTTTCAACATCTGCCTTTCATGAGATTTCTGTCTTCGTCCCATGTTTTACATTACGATTGCAAGGATTGCAACGATGACAGCAAAGAATGCCACACCTTCAATAAGCGCAGCTGCAACGATCATTGAAGAACGAAGGTCGCCAATCTTTTCTGGTTGGCGTGCCATAGCGTCCATAGCTTGGCTACCAATACGTCCAATACCAACACCAGCACCAATGGCTGCTAAAGCTGCACCGAGAGCTGCACCAAATTTTGCGATGGCAGCATCTGCTAATAATAATGATAACATAGTCTTAAATCTTTAATTATTTATTAATATTTTATTTTTCTATCTATTAATGCGCTCCGTGATGTCTTATCTGTGATTGCGAGATAAACACAGCACTGAGCATTGTGAAGACGAGTGCTTGAATGTAGCTCACCAACAATTCTAATAACATCATAAAGACGCTCATCAAAACATTGATCACTGCCACACCCGAGCCCACTGACCAATTCGCAATAGCATTATCAGCAATACCAAACATGATGAAGATAATTGCCATGAATGCCAAGGCAATGGCGTGTCCTGCCAACATATTGGCAAAAAGACGAATGGTGAGTGCCAATGGTTTTGTAAAAATACCGAATAGCTCGATGAATGGCATCAGTGGGATGGGAAATTTCATCCACGTTGGTACTTCGGGCCAAAAGATTTCTTTCCAGTATTCTTTCGTACCCGTAACGTTGGTTACCACGAAAGTACAAAGACCGAAGAAGAGCGTACAGGCAATGTTACCCGTCAGGTTGCCACCTCCAGGAGGGAAAGGAACAAGTCCCATCAGATTGGCAAAAAAGATGAAGAAGAAGCACGTGAGCAACCATGGGGCAAAACGAGGTGTGTCTTTGCCTAAACAAGGTTTCAATACCTCATCATAGATGTTCATAATAAACATGTGCATCAGTCCCACAAATCCTTTGGGTGCTGGATCTTCCGGTTTGTGTTTTTTACACCATCGGGCAGGAATAAGGATAACGATCAAGAGCAAGATGGCATCAATGAACAGTGTGCATACTGTTTTTGTGATCGACAAATCCAGTGGGCGAACCTCTGAACCATCGGGCATCTTCTCCACAATCACATTGGGATTGTTCTTATCTTTTGCGTTTTTGATAACAAGATTATAGGGACCGGGTCTGTCGGCGTGTCCGCCATGCCCTTCTGCAAATTCTGCGCTGCTGAAGATGTGCCAACCCGTAGAACTTTTGACGATGATGGGCAGATGAATGACCACAGGATGATGATGACCCTCTTTTTCAATATCGGTCAAGTGCCATTCATAGGAATCTTTGATATGTCCCCACAATATCTCCTCTACATCTACTTTTGATTTTGTAGACATATCTCTTGCTATTGAGGCAGTCGATGCCATCAATAGAAGTATTGCGCAAAGGAGCCACTTGTAATGCTTCATATCTTGTTGTTTGTTTTTTTATTGTTCTTTTCTACTTGATAGAAATAGATGCTATCATAGATACGTGTTGCCACATAATAGCCCGTGAAAATGCCAACGAATATCAATATCATGGGTTTGTTTCCTCGATAGACGACTGCCCCAATGAGAATGCCCAAGAGTGTGATGAACATCTTTATCATGGGTGCCATCATGTAAAATCGTGGCAAAACGGCTGGCGAATGATCTGCCATATATCGCCATGCTCTGGCATAGATGCGTGCGATGAGTATCGAATAGCTTGCGCTGACAGCGATAGGGCGGATGAGTTGCGGCAGATGAAGAATCTGAACGGCCAAAAGACCTATCAGTGTGATGGCAACATAAAGCCATAAACTTCCTTTTTTGTATCTGCGCTCGATGCTATTTGCGTCGGTGGTAGACATACTGCTCGGTCGTTGTCTTTTCGCTTTTACAGCTCCACACAGAGATTGACCTCGTTTTTCCGAACCTCAACAAAACCTTCTTTGATGTTGAATGTTGTGTCTTGGTTGTTCTGTGCATAGGCTACGCGACCTGCAACGAGTGTCGAAATGATGGGAGCGTGATTGTTGAGAATCACAAATTCGCCCATTTCTCCTGGCACGGTTACGCTTTCCACTTCGCCTTTAAAGAGTGTCTTCTCTGGTGATATGATAGTTAATGATAACATTTTAATTCTCTCTCGTTTTTAGATGTAAGGCAGCCCTAAAAAGCAATTTTTTAGAACCTGCCCACAACCCATTGTTCAGATTTATCCTTGCGCTGCTTCCAAAAGTTTTCTTGCCTTTTCTTTGGCGTCTTCAATTGTGCCGACGTTAAGGAACGCTTGTTCGGGCAGATCGTCTACCTCGCCATTGAGAATAGCATTGAAACCTTTGATGGTATCTTCGATTGGCACCATCACACCAGGAATACCCGTAAACTGCTCTGCAACTGTGAAAGGTTGCGACAAGAAACGTTGCACACGGCGCGCACGGTTCACCACCAACTTGTCTTCATCGGAAAGTTCATCCATACCAAGGATGGCGATGATGTCTTGCAGTTCGTTATAGTGTTGTAAAAGTTGTTTCACTCTTTGTGCACAATCGTAATGCTCTTTTCCTACGACCAATGGGTCGAGAATGCGTGACGTACTGCCTAATGGGTCTACTGCTGGATAGATACCCAACTCGGCTATCTTACGACTCAATTCTGTGGTTGCATCAAGGTGCGTAAAGGTGGTTGCTGGAGCTGGGTCAGTGAGGTCGTCGGCTGGCACATAAACTGCTTGTACAGACGTAATTGAGCCTTTCTTTGTTGAAGTGATGCGCTCTTGCATTGCACCCATTTCGCTTGCCAGAGTAGGTTGATAACCTACGGCAGAAGGCATACGACCAAGGAGTGCTGAAACTTCTGACCCTGCCTGCGTGAAACGGAAAATATTGTCAATGAAGAACATGATGTCGGCAGCTTCGCCATCTTTCCCACCATGATCACGGAACTCTTCAGCAACGGTCAGTCCAGAAAGTGCCACTGACGCACGTGCCCCAGGAGGTTCGTTCATCTGACCATAAACCAGTGTTGCTTGCGATTTCTTAAGTTCTTCTTTGTCAATGAGCGAAAGATCCCATTTTCCTTCTTCCATTGCTTTGCGGAACTTTTCGCCGTAGCGAATAACGCCTGATTCCAACATGTCTCGAATCAAGTCGTTACCTTCGCGCGTACGTTCGCCCACACCTGCAAACACTGAATAACCATTGTGTCCTTTTGCGATATTATTGATCAGTTCCATGATGAGCACTGTCTTTCCGACACCTGCACCACCAAAGAGTCCAATCTTTCCACCTTTCAGATAAGGTTCCAATAGGTCGATGACTTTGATACCTGTTTGCAGCATTTCTTTGCGCGTAGAAAGTTCATCGAATTTTGGAGCTTCTCTATGGATGGGATAAGCACCTTCCATGCTCAAGGGTTCCATACCATCAATAGGTGCACCGATAACGTTCATCATGCGCCCTTTGATTTGTTCGCCTGCGGGCATCACGATTGGTTTCCCTGTTGCAATGACTTCTAACCCACGTTGCAAACCATCTGTGTTGTCCATTGCCACACAGCGCACGGTGTCTTCACCGATGTGCTGTTGCACTTCCACGATCAAGTCCTCTCCGTTGGGACGTTTCACACGAAGTGCGTCATAGATTCTGGGCAACACCTTTTCGGGGTCTTCGCCTTGAACATCAAAATAGACGTCGATTACTGGTCCAATGATTTGGGAAATACGTCCATTAATTGTTGACATATACTATTTCTTTTATTATTATTTCGATTGTTTATATATAAATATGGTGTATCCACCATATCGCGTCAAAAGTTTGCGATGCACTTTGGGCACTTTGACAAGCGGCACTTAAATACTCAACTCTGCCAACACCTTGATGAGCTTCTTGTCGAAAGGTTTATCCGAACGGATTGCCTCAGAAAGTGGCACGTATACCACTTCGTTATTGCGCACGCCCACCATAATGTTTCGCTGCCCCTGCATGATAGCTTCTATTGCCCCGACACCTGTTCGGCTTGCCAAGATGCGGTCACGTGCCGATGGTCGCCCACCACGTTGCAAGTGCCCTAATATAGAGACTCTTACATCATAATCAGGAAACTCTTCTTTCATGCGGTTGGCATAATAGATAGCGCCACATTTCGGACTTTCTGAAACAATGACAATACAGCTTTTCTTCGATTTTCTGATGCCTCGTTCCATGAAACGTGCCAACTGATCGACGTCTGTCGAATCTTCTGGAATAATTGCTGCTTCAGCACCCGATGCGATGGCCGAGTTTTGTGCAAGAAAACCAGCGTCTCGTCCCATTACTTCGATGATGAAAATGCGTTCATGGCTTTGTGCAGTGTCTCTGATGCGGTCGACACATTCCATAATCGTGTTCATCGTAGTATCATAGCCTATTGTGTTATCGGTTCCATAAAGGTCGTTATCAATGGTTCCCGGCAATCCTATGCAACAAAAGTCGAATTCTTGCGCAAAGGTCATTGCTCCTGTCAAAGATCCATTTCCCCCGATGACAACAAGCGCATCTATCTCTTCTTTTTTCAGGGTTTCGTAGGCTTTTTGTCGTCCTTCTTCTGTTGCAAATGCGGCGGAGCGTGCCGTTTTAAGAATGGTTCCACCTTGTCCGATAATTCCGCTAACGTTCTCTGTTGTAAATGGTTTTACGTCGTCTGTAATGAGTCCGTCGTAACCTCGATAGATCGCTTTAATCGAGAAACCATTGTATATTCCTGCTCTCGTCACCGCACGTATTGCGGCATTCATTCCGGGAGCATCGCCGCCTGAAGTAAGCACTCCAATTGTCTTAATCTTAGCCATACTTATCCCTTAATCTTTTCTTTAATAGATGTAATACGCAGCAAAGTTAATAATATTTTCTCTTCCAACAAAGAGAATGCACGTTTTTTTGATGGGAAAGGTGTCTAGGAAGACTAGGGAGGGCTAGGGAGACTAGGGAAAACTAGTAGGGGCGAACCTATGTGTTCGCCCGCCTAGAAAACCTAGGAAGACTAGGATATACTTGCAATACAGCTGTGGCTCATTTATAAATCAAATGAGCCACAGTAATAGTCCAACTATAGCATATTTACGACAGCCCTAAAACCAAGGTCTTTGTCGTAAAAAAATAGAGAAATATCAAACAGATGAAAGATATATTTTTGAGAAAAGTTACCCAAATGCTGCGGACAAAGATTTTCCTTTTCGCAATTAATGTTGTACCTTTGCAGCCAAATTATAAAATAAGGTATAGAAAAAGAAGATGATTACACTTTCGAATATTGCTGTTCAGTTCGGCAAGCGAGTTCTTTACAAAGATGTGAACATGAAGTTCACACCAGGCAACATCTATGGCGTCATTGGTGCAAATGGTGCGGGGAAATCAACCCTCTTGCGTGCCATCTCTGGCGACCTTGAACCCAACAAAGGAACCATTGAATTAGGTCCTGGTGAACGCTTATCGGTCTTGGAACAAGACCACTTTAAGTATGACGAATTCAAGGTAATGGACACCGTTCTCATGGGTCACGAACCACTTTGGAAGAACATGAAAGAGCGTGAAGCCCTCTATTCAAAGCCAGAAATGACCGAAGAAGACGGCAATCGTGCTGCCGATTTGGAACTGAAATTTGCAGAAATGAATGGTTGGGAGGCAGAAAGCGAGGCAGCGCAATTGCTACAAAACTTGGGTGTTAAAGAAGATGCACACCAGAAACAAGTGGGCGAACTGTCAAACAGCGAGAAAGTGCGTGTCATGCTGGCAAAGGCTTTGTTTGGCAAACCCGAAAACTTGTTGCTCGATGAGCCTACGAACGACCTCGACCTTGAAACCGTCGAGTGGTTGGAAGACTATTTGGGCGAAATTGACGAAACACAAACCGTACTTGTCGTATCACACGACCGCCACTTCCTCGATTCTGTGAGTACGCAAACCATCGACATTGACTTTGGCAAAGTAACCGTCTTTGCGGGCAACTATTCATTCTGGTATGAAAGTTCACAATTGGCTTTGCGTCAGGCACAAAACCAGAAGATGAAAGCCGAAGAAAAGAAACAACAGCTCGAAGAATTCATCCGTCGCTTCTCTGCTAACGTTGCAAAAAGCAAGCAAACCACATCGCGCAAAAAAATGCTCGAAAAGCTCAATGTGGAAGAAATTCGTCCATCAAGCCGCAAATATCCGGGTATCATCTTCCAGATGGAAAGAGAACCTGGCAATCAGATATTGGAAGTACAAGACCTTAAGGCTGTTGATGCTGATGGAACGGTATTGTTCGACAAGGTGAACTTCAATGTTGAGAAAGAAGAAAAGGTGGTGTTCCTTTCACGCAACCCCAAGGCTATGACCGCACTTTTCAATATCATCAACGGAGAACGCGAAGCCGACGCAGGTACCTATAATTGGGGCGTAACGATTACAACCGCCTATTTGCCACTCGACAACACCTCCTTCTTCGATACCGACCTCAACCTCGTTGATTGGTTGTCGCAATTTGGACCAGGCAACGAAGTGGCAATGAAAGGATTTTTGGGACGTATGCTTTTCAAGCAAGAAGAAGTGGAAAAGAAAGTCAATGTGCTTTCAGGAGGAGAAAAAATGCGCTGTATGATCGCAAGAATGCAGCTGCAAAACGCCAATTGTTTGATTCTCGACACACCTACCAACCACCTCGATTTGGAAAGTATTCAGGCATTCAACAACAACCTTATCGGTTTCAAAGGCAACGTGCTTTTCAGTTCGCACGACCATGAATTTATCGGTACGGTTGCCAATCGCATCATCGAGCTGACCCCTAACGGAACCATCGACAAGCTCATGACCTATGATGATTACATCCACGATGCTCAAATCAAAGCCCAAAAGGCAAAAATGTATGGCGAATAAAGGGTAAAGACAGGCGCTATGCTCGCTCGGAACGCCTGCTTAAAACAACGAATACGCTTAGGATTGCTAATCAGTGTTTGGTTTTCCTAAGCGTCTTTGTTTGCTTAACGACTGACAGAAGTGATTGTTTTGGCACATAATTTGTAAGTAAACAGATAATTATAAAAACAGCATTGAAGATATGACATCAAACAACGAAAACATAGAAGAACAAATGGCAGAAAAAGACGAAACCGTTCTTGACGAACAAGAAACCAAAGAACCAACTGCCGATGCAGAAACCTCTGAAATTGAGGAAGCTACCGAACAAGCGGAAGAACAAGATCCCTTGGTGGCAGCACAATTAGAAGCAGAGGATTGGAAAGACAAATACATTCGTCTGTATGCCGAATTTGAAAACTACAAGAAGCGCACACTCAAAGAAAAAACCGAGCTCATTCTCAATGGCGGAGAAAAAACCATTGCCTCGCTCTTGCCCACACTCGACGATTTCGAGCGTGCCATTGCCGATAAAACCGATGATGCCACATCTATCAAAGAGGGTTTTGAACTGATATACAAGAAATTCCTCAAAACCTTGGAAGGCTTGGGCGTGAGCAAAATAGAAACCGATGATCAGGATTTCAACGTTGATTATCACGAGGCAATCGCCATGGTACCGGGAATGGGCGACGAGAAGAAAGGAAAGATCATCGATTGCGTGCAAACAGGCTATACGCTGAATGACAAAGTGATCCGTCACGCCAAAGTGGCAGTAGGACAATAAAAGAGAGGAGAAAACGGAAAGAATGGCAAAGAGAGATTACTACGAAGTGCTCGGTGTGGACAAAAACGCATCCGACGATCAAATAAAAAAGGCTTATCGAAAACTTGCGATCAAGTATCACCCCGACCGTAACCCTGATGACACAGCAGCCGAAGAAAAGTTCAAAGAAGCTGCCGAGGCTTACAGCGTGTTGAGTGATCCACAAAAACGCCAGCAATACGACCAATTTGGTTTCGATGCACCCGGTGGTGGCTTTGGCGCAGGTGGGTTCGGCGCAGGAGGTTTTTCGATGGACGACATCTTCTCAGCCTTTGGCGACATCTTCGGTGGACGAGGTGGATTTGGAGGTTTTGGTGGTGGCAGCAGAAGACCACGTCAGCACCAAGGTTCAGATTTACGACTGAAGGTGAAACTCTCGCTGCAAGAAGTGGCAACGGGCGTTACGAAGAAGTTCAAAGTGCGCAAAGACATTGCATGCGACCACTGCCACGGAACAGGCGCAGAAGGAGGCGACCACAGCAAAGAGACTTGTCCCAATTGCCACGGTAGCGGTGTAGAAATCCGTACGACACAGAGCTTTCTTGGTATGGTGCAAACACAAACCACTTGTCACGTTTGTGGAGGCGAGGGAGCAATCATCAAAAACAAATGTAGCCACTGTCACGGCGATGGTGTGGTGAAGGGTGAAGAAGTGGTTGAGATCAACATCCCAGCCGGTGTGGCAGAAGGGATGGTACTGACCGTACCCGGCAAAGGAAACGCAGGTAAGCACAACGGCATTTCAGGCGACATACAAGTCTACATCGAAGAAGAAGAAAACGATACATTCATGCGTGATGGGCAAAACGTGGTTTATAACCTCTTGCTCGATTTCCCAACTGCCGTGTTAGGTGGACAAGTAGACATTCCAACTATTGAGGGCACAACAGTGCGCGTAAAAATAGAACCTGGCACACAACCTGGGAAGACGCTCCGTTTGCGCGGAAAGGGATTGCCCCCTGTGCAGGGTTATGGTTATACCACTGGCGATTTGATTGTACAGGTGAGCATCTACGTGCCAAAAGAACTCTCACGCACAGAACGAAAAGCCATAGAAGAATTGCGCAACAGCGACAATTTCAAGGGCGATAATGCAACGAAACGGTCTATTTTTGAGAACTTCAAAAGATTGTTCACATAGATGATTGAAGAGAGGGGAGGACTGTGTGCCTCCTCTTCTTTTTGTTCTTATTCCTACTGATAAAAACCTTACACACAATGACCTACACAGAAACCATCGAATATCTGTTTAACAGTACACCCGTATTTGAAAAAATTGGGGCTGCCGCCTATAAAGAAGGACTTTCCAACACCCATTTGCTCGATGCCCACTTCGGTCATCCCCACACCCAATTCCGCTCCATCCACATCGCTGGAACAAACGGAAAAGGCTCTTGTTCCCACACACTGGCTGCCATCTTGCAAGCCGAAGGCTATCGAGTGGGACTCTACACCAGTCCGCACATCGTTGATTTTCGCGAACGCATCAGAGTGAATGGTAGGATGATTTCGGAAGAATATGTTGTGGATTTCGTAGCAACACATCGCCATTTTTTTGAACCGCTGCAACCCTCGTTTTTTGAACTCACCACGGCAATGGCTTTCAAATACTTTGCCGAGGAGAAAGTGGATTTCGCTATTATCGAAGTGGGATTGGGCGGAAGGCTCGATTGTACCAATATCATTCAGCCACTCCTCTCCATCATTACAAATATCTCGCTCGACCATACCCAATTTCTTGGCGACACGATGGCAGCCATAGCCCACGAGAAGGCTGGTATCATCAAACCCAACACACCCGTCATCATTGGTGAGGCAACGCCAGAAACACGCAGCGTCTTTGAATCCACAGCACAAACGCAAAACGCACTCATTACCTTTGCCGAAGACCAACCCGCCATTCTGCACGCAACAACAACGGCAGTAGGCACGATGCACTACGAAACACGCTTCTTGGGCAACTTTGAGGGAGCACTAGGGGGTACGTATCAAGCGAAAAATGCCAACACCATCCTCACAGCAGCAATGCACCTTTATAATCATCACGTCATTCGCAAACCTGAAAGTATTGCAAAAGGATTTCGAGAAGTCATCGAACGCACGGGCTTACTCGGTCGGTGGCAAATAATCCGTCCATCCGAACCACGCATTGTTTGCGACACTGGGCATAATGATGCTGCGTGGCAACAACTTGCGCCTCAAATCATGGCAGAACCTTGCCAAACGTTGCGCCTCGTTTTCGGAATGGTGGATGATAAGGACCTCCTTTCTGTGATGCAGCGCTTACCCCAAAAAGCGGTGTATTATTGGACACAACCCACCACCAAGCGGGCTTTCCCTGTGGAACGCATCGCTGCGCTGGGCAAGCAATTGGGCTTACAAGGAACGGCTTTCCCCACAGTGAAAGCCGCTTATGATACAGCATTAGCCGACGCATCACCTCAGGATTTCATCTTCATTGGTGGGTCGAATTATGTCGTCTCTGATTTGTTTAGTTGTTTTTAACACACTATTAAACAACAAAAACTACTTGATTTTTGTCAATTCCGTTTATTTTTATTTACTTTGCAGGTATATAGTGGATAACTAAAAACAGATTTATGACAAAGACGGAAGAAACGAAACGATTGAGCGGTTTGAAACAATCAGACTTTCAAACCACAATAGACGGAAAGACAACCGACCTTTACACACTCCGAAATGCGCAAGGATGCGAAATTGATGTAACAAATTATGGCGGTGCAGTGGTGTCGATCATGATGCCCGACCGCAATGGAAACTTTGCCAACATTATCCAAAGTTTCGACAATATCGATGCACTCATCCATTCGCCCGAGCCCTATCTTTCGACACTCATTGGTCGCTATGGCAACCGCATAGCCAAAGGACGTTTCCGTCTCAATGGAAAAGACTATCAGGTGGGCATCAACAATGGCGAAAATTCGCTCCACGGCAGCGACAGCGCATTCAACAAACGTGTTTGGGATGCAACGCAAATCAGCGAGCGAGCCTTGGTCTTAAAATATGTTTCGCCCTATGGGGAAGGAGGTTTTACGGGTGAATTGAACGTGTGGGTTGCCTATACGCTGACAGACGACAACGAACTCATCATCAAATATCAAGCCACAACCAACAAGAAAACCATTCTCAACCTCACCCATCATGGTTTCTTCTCACTCTCTGGCATTGCCAACCCTACACCCGATGTACACAATCTCACGTGTGAAATCAATGCCGATTTCTTCCTCCCCATCAACGAACATTCCATACCAACGGGTGAAATCCTGAAAGTAGCCAACACACCTTTCGATTTCCGCACACCCAAACTCGTGGGCAAAGACATCGATGCCGACAACGAACAGCTGCGCATTGGTGCAGGTTATGACCATTGTTTCGTATTGAACAAACGAGAAGAGGGTGAACTTTCATTTGCCGCACGTATCAACGAACCCACAACAGGGCGGACGATGGAAGTCTATACGACTGAACCAGGCATGCAACTCTATACACACAATTGGGCAGACGGTTTCCAAGGACAACACGGGGCAACTTTCCCACACCGCAGTGCCATCTGTTTTGAGTGTCAACACTTTCCCGATAGTCCCAATCGGCATTACTTCCCTTCGGTCGTCATCGAACCAGAACGCGAATATACGCAAAAAACGATTTACAAATTTGGAGTGGACAAGGGTTAGAAGATTTCTTCGGATGCTCCAAGTTTCTCTAAATAAACCCGGGATAACCCAATCATCATAAGCAACAAATAATTAAAAACAATCAATATGCAAACGACTAAACAAAACAGCAACTTTATTGCCATCATCACGATGATGTTTCTCTATGCAATGATTTCGTTCGTAACCAATCTTGCAGCCCCCGTAGGTGTGATTTGGAAAAGTGCCTTTGAGGGCGACAATGCAAACACCGTGGGGATGTTGGGCAATGCAATGAACTTCCTTGCCTATCTTTTCATGGGTATTCCCGCAGGACGCATGCTCACAAAGGTGGGCTATAAGCGCACGGCACTCATCGGTATTGGTGTCGGGCTCTTGGGTGTTTTCACACAATTCTGTTCAGGATTTTTTGGCGATGAGAAAGTAGTTGGATTTTCGATTTACCTCCTCGGTGCCTTCATTTCAGGCTTTTGCGTGTGTATGCTCAACACGGTTGTAAATCCCATGCTAAACCTGCTTGGTGGCGGTGGCAATCGTGGCAACCAATTGAACATGATAGGTGGAACGCTCAACTCACTCGCTGGTACGCTCACACCGCTCTTTGTTGGTGCGCTCATCGGACAAGTAACCAAAACCACTTCGATGGTCGATGTTAATATCGTACTCACCATCGCCATGGTCGTATTTGCCTTGGCATTCATCATTCTTCTCTTTGTGCCCATCAGCGACCCAGAAATGGGCAAAACATCTGCTAACACCGTTTTTGAACGTTCGCCTTGGGCTTTCCGCCATTTCACACTTGGTGCCATTGCCATCTTCGTCTACGTAGGGGTTGAGGTGGGCATCCCTGGCACACTTATCTATTATCTGTCGAACATCACAGAGAAGGGCGGCGGATTAGATCCCGCAAAAGCCACAGCCATAGCAGGTTCGGTGGCGGCTACCTATTGGTTCTTGATGCTCGTAGGTCGTTTCTTGGGTGGATTCATTGCCGACAAGATTTCAAGTCGTGTGCTCATGACCGCTACCACATCGCTTGCCCTCGTGCTCATCCTCGTTGCAATGGTCTTGGGCAAATCGGCAGCCGTAGCAATGCCCGTCTTCACAGGAGCTGGATTTGAAATGGTTACCGTACCCGTTTGCGCCCTCTGCTTGGTGCTTTGCGGTCTGTGTACGAGTGTGATGTGGGCAAGTATTTTCAACCTTGCAACCGAAGGACTTGGTAAGTACACCGCTGCCGCATCGGGCATCTTCATGATGATGGTTGTTGGTGGAGGCCTCATCCCCTTGTTGCAGAGCTATATTGCCGACCAAACCAACTATTTACTTTCTTATACCGTTCCACTCTTGGGCGTTGCCTACATGTGTTTCTATGCCTTGGTGGGAAGCAAGAATGTGAATACGGACATTCCCGTAGAGTAATTTTTATGCGACAACTAACACAAAAACAACTATGAACAAAGAACAAATCAAAAACACTTTCCTCGCTAAATTCGGAGGAACGGATTGCAAACTCTATTTTGCACCTGGACGCATCAACCTCATTGGTGAACATACGGATTACAACGGCGGGTTTGTTTTCCCCGGTGCAGTGGACAAAGGAGTAATGGCAGCTGTGCGTCCCAATGAAACCACGCATGTGGTGTGCTATTCCATCGACCTTGATGAAACAGCAACATTCGATATCAGCGACACAGAACGCCCCGCAGCATCGTGGGCAAGATACGTCTATGGCGTGGTGCGCGAAATGCAAGATAGAGACGTTGCTGTGGGCGGGTTCGATCTTGCTTTCTCGGGCGATGTGCCTTTGGGTGCCGGCATGAGTTCGTCGGCTGCAATGGAAAGTTGTTTTGGTTGTGCATTGAATGATCTCTTTGCCGACGGACGCATCTCAAAGTGGGAAATCGTCTTGGCAGGTCAGGCAACCGAACATAAATACGTGGGTGTGAATTGTGGCATCATGGATCAGTTTGCCAGCGTCTTTGGCGAAGAAGGAAAACTGATGCGCCTTGATTGCAACAGTCGTGAATTTGAATATTTCCCTTTCTCGCCCGTGGGCTACAAACTATTCCTCATCAATTCTAAGGTGAAACACGAACTCGTGGGAAGTCCCTACAACGACCGCCGAAGAAGTTGTGAAAACGTTGTGGCAACCATCAATGAAAAGTTTCCTGAAAAAACACGCCAAACACTCAGAGATGTAAGCCGTGAGGAATTAGAGGCCGTGAAACCTTTTGTGAGCGAAGAAGATTTCAAGCGTGCCCACTTTGTTTTGGGTGAAAAAGAAAGAGTTTTGGCAGTATCAAACGCATTGATGGCAGGCGATTATGAAACCGTGGGACAAAAGATGTATGAAACCCACGAAGGATTGAGCCACGACTATGAAGTGAGCTGCGAAGAACTCGATTTCCTCAATGATTTAGCACGCAAACGAGGCGTCACGGGCTCGCGCATCATGGGTGGTGGATTTGGTGGTTGCACCATCAATCTCATCAAAGAAACCGATTATGATGCTTTCGTGGCTGAAGCAACTGAAAAGTTTGCCGCTCGCTATGGACACGCTCCAGAGGTCTATCCTGTTGTGATAGGCAATGGTGCACGCCGATTGGAATAATATTTCGGGCGAACGTGTAGGGGCGAGCCTGTGTGTTCGCCCGCCTAGGAAAGACTAGAAAGACTAGAAAGACTAGGAAGACTAGAAAATCCTAGACCGCCTAGTAGGGACAAACCTGGGTGTTCCCCGCCTAGAATGTCTAGAGAGCCTAGTAGGGGCGAACCTGTGTGTTCGCCCACCTAGAATGCCTAGAGACCCCTAGGCACTCTAGAAAGTCTAGGAAGACTAGAAAATCCTAGGCAACCCTATAAAATTTCCCATCTCACCTTTCCCATCTCCCACAAATGGCTTCTTGCAGGGTGTACCCTTTTGCCGTCCGTTTGCCAATGCCTATCTTTGGAAGAAAAGAATTTTCTATCAGATGATAGTTTTTTATACAAAATCAAGAGAATAAAGGGTAAAAAAGAAGAAAAATGCTATCTGTTGATAAAAAAGTTTTACAAAATTTGTTGTTTCCTAAAAAAAATTGTAAATTTACCGAGTATTTTCTTGCTGAAGCAAGCATGCAGAGAACGTGCGCATTAGCGAATAATTGTCCTTTGGACGTTTGCTGAAGCAAGAAAACGACTAAATGAAATTGAACTGTTTCATCAATCCTTACCAACATGAATAAATATTACGAAGGAAATGAAAAATTGCTGGTTTCGGTGGACTGCATCGTCCTCGGTTTTGAGCGTAACAAACTGAAACTCTTGATTGGGAAAAGAAAAGTAGAACCCGGAGCTGGCGAATGGTCACTTTATGGTGGTTTCGTTCGTTCCGACGAAGATCTCAAAGATGCAGCCTTTCGTGTGCTTTATGAATGCACGGGAATCAAAGATATTTTTATGCAGCAAGTGGGTGCATTTGGGCTCGTTCATCGCGATCCAGGAGACAGAGTGATTTCCATTGCCTATTGCGCACTGATCAACGCCCACGAATACGACGACAGCTTGCTCGAAAAATATGGTTTGCAGTGGGTCTATATCGACCAAATTCCCCCACTGTTTGGCGACCACAAAAGCATGATAGATAAAGCATTGACCTTGCTCCGTGAACAACTGCCCGTTAAACCGATAAGCATTCCACTGTTACCCGACCTCTTTACACTCTCACAATTGCAACACGTCCATGAAGCCGTTCTGGGTGAAGAAATAGATAAACGCAACTTCCGAAAAAAATTGAAACAATTGGATTACATCGAAAAAACACCTTATATAGATAAGGTAACAAGTAAGCGAGGGGCTGCACTCTATCGATTCAATGTGAAGGTCTATAAGAAAATCGCAAAGACAAAAGATAAGCCCTTTGTTCTCTAATGACCGATTTGGGATAAACCCCATTCTTCTTGAAACATAACATGATGCAAGCATTTTTTGATGTGCGCAGAAAAAATCTTCGTGAAATTTTCTTGTTTCTCTTAAATTCTTCTTATATTTGCAATTGTAATCATAAATCTTAACCTACGAAATATATGAACAACAAAGAATTAATGAATCGTGCTGCCGACAACATCCGAATTCTCTCGGTTTCAATGGTAGAAAAAGCCAAATCTGGACACCCTGGAGGTGCAATGGGCGGTGCCGATTTTATTAATGTGCTTTTCTCTGAATACTTAGTTTATGACCCTGCAAACCCTGAATGGGAAGGCAGAGACCGCTTCTATCTTGACCCTGGGCACATGTCGCCTATGCTCTATTCTGCATTGGCACTCCAAGGAAAATTCACCATTGACGATCTCAAAGCCTTTCGCCAATGGGAATCACCTACACCAGGTCATCCAGAAAGAGACATTAAAAGAGGTGTGGAAAACACTTCGGGACCATTGGGACAAGGACACACGTTTGCCGCAGGTGCAGCCGTTGCACAAAAATTCTTGGCTGCTCGCTTGGGAACAGTGATGGAAAAGCACAAAATCTATGCATATATTTCTGACGGCGGTGTGCAGGAAGAAATTTCGCAAGGCGTGGGTCGCATTGCAGGAACACTCGGACTGAACAACCTCATCATGTTCTACGATGCCAACGACATTCAACTCTCAACCGAATGCAACGAGGTGATGGCTGAAGACACGGCAATGAAATACAGAGCATGGGGGTGGAACGTCTTGACGTGCAACGGAAACGATGTAGACGAAATTCGCCATGCCCTCGACAACGCACTCCAAGAAACCGAACGTCCAACGCTCATTATCGGTAACACGATTATGGGTAAAGGGGCTTTGCAGGCAGATGGTTCAAGCTACGAACGCAGCACGAAAACCCACGGTGTTCCTTTGGGTGGCGATGCTTATATAAAAACAGTGGAAAACCTTGGTGGTGACGCCAATAATCCGTTTATCATCTTCCCAGAAGTGGCAGAGCTCTATGCAAAACGCAACGAAGAACTCACAAAAATTGTTGCTGAACGTCGCAAGGCTGAAGCCGAATGGGCACAGAAGAACCCAGACAAGGCAGCATTGTTGAAAGAATGGTTCAGTGGCAACGCACCCCAAATAGACTGGACAAAGCTCCAACAAAAGCCCAATGTAGCCACGCGTGTTGCGAGTGCCGCTTGTTTGGGCGTTTTGGCAGAACAAGTGCCCAATATGATCTGCGCTTCTGCCGACCTATCAAACTCCGACAAAACAGATGGTTTCCTCAACAAAACCCACAGTCTGAAGAAAGACGACTTTACGGGCGCATTCTTCCAAGCAGGCGTGAGTGAATTAACGATGGCGTGCATGTGTATCGGTATGATGCTCCATGGGGGGGTAGTAACGGCAATGGGCACATTCTTCGTTTTCTCTGACTATATGAAACCTGCGGTGCGTATGGCAGCATTGATGCAAACACCCGTGAAATTTGTGTGGAGCCACGATGCTTTCCGTGTGGGTGAGGATGGTCCAACCCACGAACCTGTGGAACAAGAGGCACAAATTCGCCTCATGGAGAAACTCCAAAACCACGCCGGCAAAGATTCGGTACGGGTGTTCCGCCCTGCCGACGCAGAAGAGACTACTATCTGTTGGCAAATGGCAATGGAGAACACCGACACGCCTACTGCCCTCGTCCTCTCTCGGCAAAACGTACAGAACTTACCTGCCGACAATCCTTATACAGACACACGCAAGGGAGCCTATATTGTGGCAACATCAGACGATGATTACGAAGTAATCTTGCTGGCTAGTGGGTCGGAAGTAGCCACTTGTTTGGCAGGTGCAGCCCTGTTGAAAGCCGATGGTGTGAAGGTGCGTGTGGTAAGTGTTCCATCGGAAGGATTGTTCCGCCGCCAAACCGTAGACTATCAGAAAGCTGTTTTGCCTTGTGATGCAAAAATCTTCGGACTCACAGCGGGACTGCCTGTGACGCTCCAAGGATTGGTGGGCGCAAATGGCAGAATACACGGACTCAACAGTTTCGGCTTCTCTGCGCCCTACACCGTTCTCGATGAGAAACTCGGTTTCACGGCAGAGAATGTCTATAAGAATGTAAAGGAATTTTTACGATCATAGTTTTATAACCCAGAACCCCATGTCTGCTTGTCGGACGTGGGGTTCATAATACCTAAACGCTTATGGAAATTAAGACTGTAGGAATTGCTTGCGATCACGCTGGCTTCCCATTGAAACAATTTGTAGTTCAGTACTTAGAACAACGCAACTATGCTTATCAAGATTTTGGTTGCAATAGCCACTTAAGCTGCGACTATCCCGACTATGCCCACCCATTGGCAGAGGCTGTAACGAAGGGCGAAGTTTATCCCGCCATTGCAATATGCGGAAGCGGACAAGGTATGGCAATCGCCCTTAATAAGCACAAAGGCATTCGTGCGGGTGTGGCATGGAACAAAGACATTGCACAACTCATCCGTCAACACAACGATGCCAATATCCTTGTTTTACCGGGACGATTTGTTGATAATAAAACGGCTGAAAAGATTCTCGATGAGTTCTTCACTGCCACCTTTGAGGGTGGAAGACACGAACGCCGTGTACAAAAAATTGACTTGGCTGAATAATCTCCTAATAGTTCTAACGACCGGTTTGGGTTTAAACCTAAATCGGTCGTTAAAGACCAATCTGATTATAGGAAATCATAGGGGTGTCTAGGAATTACTAGGGGTGCTTAGGGTTATTAGGGCTGCCTAGGGTTACTAGGCTACCTAGAAGTACCTAGGAAATCCTAAGGGTGTCTAGGAACATTCCCCCTTTCCCCAAAATGCGCAAACCAATTAGTTATAAACACTTTCTGAGATTGGGTAATTCATGTATTTTCTATCCACAATAAGGATGAACATAGGTTGTGTAGCGTAGGATTGTTTTTCTCCTTGCTTGAATTTATAACCAAGGTCTAAGCGATTGCCCTTCTTCTTCAACTTTAGCGGACGAAGTTCTGTTTTGAGACTGCTGACGGGCAACACCTTTGCAATGACAAAACTCTTTGAGAAATCAATCGGTGTTGGTTCACCATCTTTCCCCATCACAGCAGCCCTATCAAAATGACGTTCGAATTCTTCCGCAGAAGTGATTTGGAGTTTCAAATCCGATGGTAGCTGTGCGTCATTGCGATGAAAATAATTCCGCGCTTCCGTAAACGCTACGTTACTCGCTGTGCAGGCGGTCAATAGTATCACCACCATCCCTAGTAAGTAAAAACTGATTTTCTTCATTTTCTTCTTGTTTTAATTTTTACATTATCCTGAAATTAATCAGTCCTTAGACGCTTAACCCAAATCGGTCATTAGAGACCAAAGGGATTGCGCCTGATTATCTGTGCAGATTGTTTAGCGTTTTTTCGCAGATGTAGCGGGCTACTTCAAGAGAAAACGATGAACAAGCAACCGATAAGCAGATGCAAGCCGTTGGGAAGTTAAAAATAAAAGAAAAAAAGAACCCAAGGCGGTCTAATGACCGATTTGGGCTTAACTTTCTGAAGCAAGCATCTAAGGACAATATCAGTTCCCATATTCTTACTCTTGGGGGAAGAAATCACCCTTCAGATTAGGTTCAAGCGCATATTCAACTTTGTTGATTTCCAAAAAATTGGTACCACATTCACCACCCATTGATGCCGAGAGATAGGCTATTTTATCATCAACACCGATGTAGCCTTTTTGTCGTAACATGCGCAAAGCTGCACGGAAGATGTGCTGACTGGGTTTGTTGCGTTCCTGATAGAGAGGCAGCAAACCATAACTAAGATTTAACCAGCGTTGCAGCTTTTCTCTGTAACAGATTGCCAAGACAGGATTAGGACCACGGAACGACGCCAAGGTGCGTGCCGTCTGACCTGTTACGCTGTCGGTGATGATGCCTTTCACACCCAAATATTCAGTGGCTTCGATGGCGTTCTTTGCCAGAAACTCACGCTGGTCCTTGAGATTATTCGTCGGAACATTGAAGAAACCGAGTTTGTGGATGTCTTTTTCGGCTCTTTCGGCAATGCGCGCCATGGTTTGCACGGCTTCCAAAGGATATTTTCCGCTTGCTGTTTCGCCACTGAGCATCAGTGCATCGGTGCGTTCGTAGATGGCGTTGGCGATGTCGGTAACTTCAGCACGTGTGGGGCGTGGGTTGTTGATCATCGTATGGAGCATCTGCGTTGCTACGATTACGGGCTTTTTGGCGTCGATACATTTGCGGATGATGCTGCGCTGAATACCAGGGATTTGTTCGATAGGCACTTCGATACCCAAATCGCCACGGGCAATCATCACACCATACGAAACATTGATGATGTCGTCAATGTTGTCGAGTCCTTCTTGGTTTTCTATCTTTGAAATGATTTTGATGTCCGACTGACATTCGTCTAATATCTTCTGTACTTCCAGCACATCGGCTGCCGAACGCACGAACGAGTGGGCAATGAAATCAATATCGAGTTCCACAGCGAGGTGGATGTTGCGGATGTCTTTTTCGGTGAGCGTCGGTAGGTCGATGTGTTCACCTGGGATGTTCACACTCTTGCGTGAACCGAGTTTACCGTCGTTTTGCACTTCCACAATCACTTCACCATTTTCGATGCAACGCACCTCCATATCTAATTCGCCATCGTCAAAAAGGATGTGGTCGCCCACTTTGACGTCTTGTGCCAAGTCTTTATACGATACGTTGATGACATCGTGTGCTGTTTTTTCATCGGGATGACCCACTATTTTCACCGTCTCACCCGTTTTATATTCGATGGGCGCATCGGCAATGGTTGAACGCACCTCAGGACCTTTCGTGTCGATGAGGATGGCGATGTGTGGAGAAACGGCACGTGTGTTTTTCACAATCTTGCGGATGCCTTCTTCAGATGCGTGAGCGGTATTGATACGCACCACATTCATACCTGCGAAAAACATCTTGCGCAAGAAATCAACATCACATCTGAAATCGCTGATCGAACACACTATCTTTGTTTGCTTCATATCTCTTTCGTTATGTTTTAATTCATTTTGAGAGGAACCCCCTCCCCTCTCTTCTTTGCAAAATTAGCAATTAAATTTCACTTGAAAAATATTTTAACCCAAGAAACCATCAAAATTATGAGAATTAAACCTAAATGCTAACTTTATTTAACAGCGAAAAGTCACAAATGTTATCTTTCCTGCACCATGAATGCGCTAACTTTGCAGCCATATCCCTGTCAGTAGAAAGGCGGGGAAAGACCAATTGGTAACACAAAAAAAATATCTTTATGGCAAACAAAATGAAAAATCATCTTCCAAAAATTGAGTTAGAGAAGCTCGAGCATTTGCTCGATATCAAGGAAAAATATGGGCGAGGCGAAATCAATATCGAAGAGGCACGCACGTTGCTCAACGAAAAGGTGGGCACACTCAAACCCTATCATTATGCTTTCATGGAACAAACGATGACCGAGGAAGACCCCGATGAATGTTTCCGTGAGGATATGAGTAAAATCAACGAACTCTTGTCAGGACTGATGGACAACGAACGACCAGCGTTGCCAGCCGATCATCCGCTCACACATTATTACAGAGAGAACGACGAACTGCGCCGCATTTTGCTTGCTGCCGAGGATTTGGTGCAATATCCTGTCATCAAAAATCAATGGTTGGAGATTTTTGATGCGTTGCGCCAATATCCTATTCATTATGTGCGCAAACAAAATCAACTCTATCCAATTTTGGAGAAGAAGGGATTCAATCGCCCAACAACAACGATGTGGAACTTCGACGACCTCATTCGTGACGAAATCAAAGAAGCCCGCCAAATGCTCGATGGCGACGAAGAGGTTTTTATAGAAAAGGTAACAGAACTCATCACCTATGCGCGCGACTTGATGCTCAAGGAAGAGACCATTCTTTATCCCACATCGCTTGCCCTCATCACAAAAGAAGAATTTGAAGACATGAAGCGTGGTGACCAAGAAATTGGTTTTGCTTTCTTTGATGTTGAACCTGCTGAAAAGACAGAAACAACCACTACTGCAGCACCAACGAACCACGATTTGGCAGCCGACCTACAAGCACTTTTGGCAAAACATGGCTACAATGTGGGCAGTTCGGAACAGGTGCTTGATGTGGCTACGGGTAAACTAACACTCGAACAAATCAATCTCATATATAAACATCTGCCAATCGACATTTCATTTGTAGATGAAAACGAAATTGTGAAGTTCTATTCGGACACCGACCACCGCATTTTCCCACGATCAAAAAACGTAATTGGACGTGAGGTATCAAACTGTCATCCTCGAAAGAGTGTTCATATCGTTAAAGAAATAGTGGAAAAGTTTCGCAGTGGTGAACAAGACAAGGCGGAATTTTGGATCAACAAACCTGAAGTGTTCATCTACATTGTCTACTTTGCTGTTCGAGACAAGGACGGAAACTTCCGTGGCGTACTCGAAATGATGCAAGACTGCACCCACATTCGTTCGCTCATGGGTTCGCAAACACTCCTCACATGGGCCGAAAAGGAGGGAGCAACGTCTATGTCAATCGCAGAAACAGCTACTGAGGAAACATCGGCCGACAGCACCCATCTTTCGGAAACGTTAATCGAAGCCCCTATCCAACTCACAGCCGACACCCGTTTGCGCGATCTCTTCGACCGCTACCCAGCATTGAAGAAAGAACTTGCACGCCAATATCCATCTTTCAAGATGCTCAACACGCCTTTGGGAAAGCTCATTCTCAAGAAAGCTACCATCGCCACAGCGGGCGAACGTTCGGGTTTGGGTACTGAAAAGCTCATCGCCCTCATTCAAAAATCGATAGAGCGAATGGGGGCTGAGAGATTGCCTAGGGATGCCTAGTTCACATAGGATTCCTAGGTTGCCTAGGGCGCCTAGATGACCTAGGGTTGCCTAGGAATTCTAGGTTACCTAGACTTTCTAGGCAATCTAGAATCTCTCCCATTTCACATTCCTCTTACGCACTCCGAAACGTGAGGGCGTCGCCTGTATGGTCGATAATGATTGGGCGGTCGCGATGCACCGTGTCTGCCAACAACGCACGGCTGAGATCATTGAGCACATAGCGTTGGATGGCACGTTTCACAGGACGCGCACCAAACTCAGGATCGTAGCCCACTTGTGCCAGATAGTCCACTGCCGCAGGCGTCCATTCCACATCAAAACCTTGTCCTTTCAACATCGTTTGCACACGGTGAAGTTGCAGTTCCACTATTCCCGCAATCTCCTTGCGTGTGAGCGGCAAGAACATGATTGTTTCATCTATGCGGTTCAAGAACTCTGGGCGAATCGTGGCTTTGAGCATGTCCATCACGTCAAGACGCGTATCTTCGATGATGCGTTCACGATTGTCGTCATTGAGCTCTTCAAACTTTTGTTGGATATGTGCCGAACCGAGGTTAGACGTCATGATGATGATCGTATTTTTGAAATTCACGGTGCGCCCCTTGTTGTCCGTCAGATGTCCATCATCCAAGACTTGCAGCAAGATGTTGAACACATCTGGATGCGCCTTTTCAATTTCATCGAACAACACCACCGAATAAGGTTTGCGGCGCACAGCTTCTGTCAATTGTCCACCTTCATCATAGCCCACATATCCCGGAGGCGCACCAATGAGTCGCGAAACACTGAACTTCTCTTGATATTCGCTCATGTCGATACGCGTCATCATTTGTTCGTCATTGAAGAGATAGTCTGCCAATGCCTTGGCAAGTTCGGTCTTTCCCGTTCCCGTCGTACCGAGAAAGATGAAAGATGCAATCGGCTTTTTCGGATCTTGGAGTCCCGCTCTTGAACGTCTTACAGCATCGGCAACAGCCGTGATGGCTTCGTCTTGCCCAATGACACGACGATGGAGTTCGTCTTCGAGATGGAGC
Organism: Prevotella sp.; assembly: GCA_022779305.1. GTDB lineage: Bacteria > Bacteroidota > Bacteroidia > Bacteroidales > Bacteroidaceae > Prevotella. Next base: position 33,741 of record JALFSW010000077.1, read on the forward strand.
AATTTTTCACGTTCGCTTTGTAACATACGCGTGATGGGAATACCTGTCCAACGGCTCACCACCTCTGCAATATCGTCTGCCGTTACCTCCTCACGCACCATAGCATCGTTGTTTTGTGCCGTTTGCAATTCGGTGCGCAAACGTTGGATTTCGTCCTCAAGGGCTTTCAGTTGTGAGTATCTGATTTCAGCCACACGCCCATAGTCTCCCTCTCGTTCTGCACGGTCGGCTTCGTATTTCAGGCGTTCGATTTCTTGTTTATTTTGCTGAATTTTATCCACTAATGCCTTTTCACCTTCCCACTTTGCTCGTTGCGTTTGTTCCTGTTCTCGCAGGTCGGCAATCTGTTTGTCCAATAGGGCAATCTTCTCCGTGTCGTTCTCTCGCTTGATGGCTTCTCGCTCGATTTCTAATTGCTTCAACCTGCGAGAGATCTCGTCTAATTCTTCGGGCAATGAATCACGTTCCATTCGCAGTTTTGCAGCCGCTTCGTCCATCAAGTCGATGGCTTTATCGGGCAAGAAACGATCCGAAATGTAGCGTTCCGACAACCTTACGGCAGCAATACAAGCATCGTCTTGAATGCGCACCTGGTGGTGATTTTCGTAACGTTCCTTGAGTCCACGCAGAATGGAAATCGCATCCAATTCATCAGGTTCTTCGATGAGTACGGTCTGGAAACGTCGTTCGAGTGCCTTGTCTTTCTCAAAATATTTTTGGTATTCGTTGAGCGTCGTCGCACCGATGGCTCTCAGTTCACCACGTGCCAAAGCTGGTTTGAGAATGTTGGCAGCATCCATTGCTCCTTCTCCACCACCCGCTCCAACCAGCGTGTGGATTTCGTCAATGAAGAGAATGATGTTTCCTTCGGCACTTGTAACTTCCTTCACAACACTTTTGAGTCGTTCTTCAAACTCTCCTTTATATTTTGCCCCTGCCAAGAGTGCGCCCATATCGAGCGAAAAGAGTTGTTTGTTTTTAAGGTTTTCGGGTACGTCGCCCCGCACAATGCGCTGTGCCAATCCCTCCACAACAGCCGTTTTACCCGTTCCCGGTTCTCCAATGAGTATCGGATTGTTCTTCGAACGGCGTGAGAGAATTTGCAAGACACGGCGTATTTCATCATCACGCCCAATAACAGGGTCGAGTCGCCCCGCCTTTGCATCTTCAATGAGGTTGCGCGCATATTTCTCCAAAGCTTGATAATTGTCGTCTGCACTTTGCATGTTCACTTTCTGACCTTTACGCAGTTCGTTTGTAGCAGCTTTGAAGAGGTCTTCCGTTGCCCCTGCATCTTTCAGTAGGCGAGATGCAGCCGATGGTATGCGCAAGATGGCGAGGAGCAAAGCCTCGATGCTCACGAAAGCATCACCCAACTCGTTTGCAATGTTTTCTGCCTCTGTCAGCACTTTATTGGTTTCGGATGCGAGATAAGGTTCGCCGCCAGACACACGTGGCAGATGTGCAATTTCACTCCCCACGGCTTGCGTGATGATTTGTGGTTGTATGCCTGCCTTCTGCAACACATAGTTTGCCACATCTTTTGCCGTGTCAAGCGTAGCCGCTAAGAGATGGATGGGCTGAATGGTTTGTTGTTCATTGCGTTGGGCAATGTTGATTGCCGCTTGCAATGTTTCTTGTGTTTTGATTGTAAATTTATCGAATTTCATTATCTTTTCCTTTCTTTTTATATATCCTGCGCCAAGATATTTTGTTTTCGTTATCTGATGATTCTTTCTCAAATCACATACCAAAACGGCTATTCTGCCATTATGACAGAAATAAACTTTAAAAATATGAAAGAATGGCAGAAAGATTAACTGTTCATGTTGTGAGAGGAGAAGATACACATGCAAGATGTGCTACAACGAAAATTTAGGATAAGAAAAATACAATAAAAATGGCAATATATTTGTTCTTATAATAAAAAATTCATATCTTTGCAAGTCATTCTGCCCGAATGGCAGAATGAGCGCAACTCACTTATATATTTATATGAGACAACTTAAGATTTCCAAAAGTATTACTAATCGCTCAAGCGAAGCACTCGACAAATATCTCGTAGAGATAGGTCGCGAATCGATGATCAGTGTTGATGAAGAAATTGAACTTGCTCAAGAAATTCATCGAGGTGGCCGCCGAGGCGAAAGAGCAAAAGAAAAGTTAATTAAGGCTAACCTTAGGTTCGTCGTTTCTGTTGCAAAACAATACCAGCATCAGGGGCTTTCCCTAACAGACCTCATCGGAGAAGGAAATATCGGACTTGTGAAAGCAGCAGAAAAATTTGATGAAACGAGAGGATTTAAATTCATCTCTTATGCCGTTTGGTGGATTCGCCAGAGTATTCTGCAAGCCATTGCCGAACAAAGTCGCATTGTGCGTTTGCCACTGAACCAAGTAGGAGCAATTTCAAAAATCAACCAAGTGACGAACGAGTTTGTGCAACAACACAACCGCCGTCCTTCCATTCATGAATTGTCTGAACTCACGGGCATCGAAGAAGCACGCATCCGACAAAGTCAGAGTGCCGACAACCATCATATGAGCATCGATGCACCTTTCAGTGACGACGATGACAACTCAATGAGCGATATGCTTTCATCGGGTGAAGATTCAAGAACCGACCGAGGTGTAGACTTCGAGTCTATGTCGGACGACTTGAAAGCCGTGCTTTTTAATACACTCAAAGAGCGAGAACGAAAAATCGTTATTGAGTGTTTCGGCATCGGATGCCAAGAAAAGGGTTTGGAAGAAATCGGAACAGAAATGGCACTCACACGAGAACGCGTTCGACAAATACGTGAGAAAGCCATCGAAAAAATACGCGAAAGCGGAAATGCACGGGTACTGATGAAATACCTAGGCTAAAAATGGGATTTTTTTATATGAAATGGGAGATTTTCTAGGGTTGCCTAGAATGTCCTAGGTAACCTAGAAACTCCTAGGAAATCTAGAACAACCTAGACAACCTAGAACAACCTAGACAACCTAGAAACCCTAGGCAATCCTAGGCAATCTCCCATTTCACAGCTCCCTCCGAATACCTTGCTCTCTATGTTCGAGGAGGATGGTGATGCCATAGTGTTCGTGGAGATACTGGGCAAGGTGTTGTGCGCAATAAACAGATCGATGCTGTCCACCTGTGCAACCGAAACTGAACATAAGGTCGCTAAAGCCACGAGCAAGATAGCGCTCCACATGAACACTTGCCAAGGCATAGACCGATTCGAGAAAAGTAAGGATCTCACCATCGTCTTCCAAAAAGCGGATGACAGGTTCATCCAAGCCTGTAAGTTTTTTATAGGGTTCATAGCGACCAGGATTGTGAATACTCCTACAATCGAAGACATAGCCTCCTCCGTTTCCTGATGTGTCTTCGGGAATGCCTTTCTTATAAGAAAAACTAAAAATGCGCACAACAAGCGATGGGTCTTTCGACACCTCGGATGTTGCGTTGGTTGCAGTCTGTTGTGGCAATTGGGCAAAAGCAGGAAGGGCGGCAATCTTTCCTAAGATTTCCAAGAGATAATCATAACCATACCAGCGTTTACCATCGGCAAGCAAATCTCTGAGGTTCGCAATAGCAGGTGGAATAGAACGCAGAAAATGGGGTTTGCGTTCAAAGTAGCCACGGAAGCCGTAAGCCCCCAACACTTGCAGAAGGCGGAAAAGTACGAAGAGCGAAAGGCGGGCTACGAAGTGGTGTTTCGTGGGTGGCTCGGTATAGTGTTTCAGTTGGTTATAATACTCAAAAATGAGTCGCTTGCGAAGTTTGAACGAATATTTCGCACTGGCTTGCCACAGAAACGAAGCCAAATCATAATAGATAGGCCCACGTCTGCCACCCTGAAAATCAATAAATTGCAGTTCACCCTTGGTATTGATCATGATGTTGCGTGCCTGAAAATCACGATAGAGAAAGGCGTCCATTGGTTCCGCTGTCAGGTCGGCTGCAAAGTTTTCAAAGTCGGCTTGCAAGCGCAGTTCATTGAAATCAACATCAACGGCTTTAAGGAAACAATACTTGAAATAATTCAAATCGAAAAGCACCGTAGTTTTATCAAATGCTGCCTGCGGATAGCATTGCGAATAATCAAGATTTTTCGTACCCTCGATTTGTAGTCGGGGCAGTTCAGCAATGGTCTTGATGAGCAATTGCTCTTCAGCAGGGCTGTAATGTCCATCTGTCTCTCGTCCGTTTCGCAAGGCATCGAAGAGCGAAGTGTCGCCCAAGTCGGTTTGCAGATAACGGCTTTCATCGGTCGATATGGCGAGTACCTCTGGAACGTTGAGCTTACGGCTTCGGAAGTGGGCTGAAAGATAAACAAAGGCGCGATTTTCCTCTATGCTTGTTCCGATGACGCCAATGACAGAGTGACCCGATGTGTCGGTCAGTCGGTAATAGACACGATTACTGCCAGCACCTGCAAGACGCTCGACATGTTCAGGTTCGTTGCCCCTCCATTGCTCATAAAGTGCGATGAGTTTTTCCATTGTAAGTATCTTTTATCGAGGACATTTAAATGGTATCCTTGTCGTCTTCTTTGATGCGCTTAAGGATTTCGTCGGCTTGTTTTTCTCCACGTTTTTTGTGGTCGTATTCCCGCAAAAAACCATCAATGAGCAAAATGATAATCATGATGCCTGCCGTTACCCACAGGTTGCGTGTGATAAAATAAAGCCCACCGATGACAATGAAGAGGGCAAGAAACATTTTCCAATTGATTTTGATTTTCATTTTCGTTTCGTTTAGTCGTTTTTTGCAGGTTGTGCAGATGAATGCTGCGTGTATGAAAATGGGGAGAAGGGAAAGACTAATCGGCTTTCCTTTCTCCCCTTTTCGGATACTTATTTCTTTTCGGGCATTGCGAATCGGTCGCCTGTTTGTTCAACGAGGGCTTTGCGTGCCGATTGGCTAAAGCCTGGGCGTTCCACACGTTCACCCATACCAGTTGCGGTGCGGAGGAACTTACCATCTTTTTCAGGTTTGATGGTCATATCGTTGTATTTCACGATGAGATAATAAGCCAATTGTCGCCAACGTGCTATCATCTGATCGGCTTTCTTCACCGAGTATTCATCAAGCAAACGAAGGGCTGCCGCCTTGTTGTTGTCATAAAGCGATTGTGCCTTTTGTTCGATTTCTGCTTGTGCTGCAAAGTAGGAATTTTCCAATGAGTCGCGCACAGCTTTAACAGATGGAAAGAGTTGTGCATAGCGAGGATAGGTCATGTTTGCCACCCAGTTGCACACCCAAAATGCGTTTTCGTCAGAGAAAGTTACAGCGTCTGCACCGGGGGTGTTGAAACATTTGGGTTGTGTAGTATTACCGCAATACACGGGTACGAGGGCTGCCATGTTACAATCGTCGTTACCGAACCAAATGATACCACCAATTTCACGTGGCAACCATGAACGCAACTGACAAACGTAGGAGAAAGCCGATTGTTGGGTAGACACGGGACGCTCTGTGAAATATTTCTTACCATTGTAATCGAATTGAAGGGGTGTTGGGCGATAAGGCATGTCCCACGCACCTTGTCCGAGGTCGTTGAGCGTGCTCAGTGGTGTTCCTTCATAATGGTCACGCATACATTCTGCCATCATTGCAACGTCTAATTTCTTGTCGGGTTGAATCCAAAGCGGCATATCTTCTGCATTAGGATCTTCACCCATTGCCCAAGGCAACCAGCGCGACATGTCTTTGCAGTGATTGAAGAAACTCCACACACGTGCATCGCAGAAACGACGACCACCGAAGTCGGGTGCATCGTAGACTTGTTTCCAACTGAAATCCTTGTCTTTGCCTGTGAACCAACCTTTTGAGCGGGCAAAGCTGATGCAATTTTTCGATGTGATAACTTCTGTATCATAGGTAGAGAATTGACCGATACGGGCTTGGTTGGCGTGACCAGACACCATTCCGTCAGGGATGCGCACAGCTACCCACACCACTTTGTTTTTCTTGTCGCCACCACAACCCATCATTTCCATGATCCAAACTTCATTAGGATCGGCAATGGTGAAAGATTCGCCACTGGAATTAAATCCGTAGGTTTCCACGAGTGAGGTCATCACCTTGATTGCTTCGCGTGCAGTCTTGCTGCGTTGCAAACCAAGATACATCAATGAGCCGTAGTCGATTTGTCCATTGGGGTCTTCCATTTCTGAACGTCCGCCATAGGTGGTTTCACCAATGCTCACCTGATATTCGTTGATATTACCCATCACGTTATAGGTAATGGGTGCTTCAGGGATGAAACCATGGCTTTCGTGCGTGTCGTAGTCGATAATTTCACGCATTGTTCCTTTTGGATGTGCTCCTGCCTTGAAATTCACGAGTCCCATGAAGAGTCCGTAGTCATCGGCACTATAAGTAACGAGTACCGAACCATCTTTCGTTGCCCCTTTTGTTGCAATGAAATTTGTACATGCTTGAGCCGCAATTGCACCAGCCGTCAGCACGAGTGTAAGGATTAGTTTTTTCATAATCTTATGTTTTGATTTAACGTTTTTGTTTTCTGTTTGCGTTGCTTTCTGAGGGAAGAAATTGGGTAGCTTCGATGCGTCTGTCGTTCTGAAAGAGTGCCATGCCGTTTTCTTCCTCTTTGATTTCTGCCGTTCCGCCTATCCACCGCGTATTAGCGGTTTCGGCAGTGAGCTTTTCGTAGGCGACTACGCACGCATCGTCTATTTCAACGATGGCAGGTGCGTAGTGCGCATGTTTTGTGTTCAAGAGATTGAATGCCAATTTAATTTTCATTAGCGAGAAGGATGAGGGATGTTTCGTTTACGCATTTCAGCTTCAATTTCGCTTTGCGACTGGAGCTTTAGCTGCCTGTCATTTTGCTGATTCTTAGCATCTTGCGACTGCCTTTGTCCGTCTTTCGTTTTATTTACAGGTGTTCCGCCCACAGCTCGAATAGGATCAGTTGTGAGCGAATCGCCTACCAATTCAGTAGGTTGAATGTGCATACGTGTCAAACGAATATTGCTGATAACGAGAAGTTTGAACGTAGACGAGCGATACGTATCGGGTTGAAAGAGGAAATAACCCCGTATGGTTTTGATGCGCAGCGTGTCGGGCGTATTGATGGTTATCATCCATTTGCCATCGTTGCTCATATCACGGGTTTGCGTAATGGTACTGTCGTTGCTCAGGGTGATGGTTGTGAGCATCATACCATTGTTCGAGCCTTCCTGTAGGAGATAGGTGGCATTGACCGAAAGTGTGATTTGGTCGCCTGCGTGGAATGCTGTATCTGCCTTGATGGTGAACGACTCGTGGTTGCTTGGTGCGTTAGGCGTAAGGAGGATGGTTCTCGCTCTGCTCCAAACGTCTGCCGTATCGCCTTTCGCTGTGATAGTGCCATAGGTGTTGAAATCGCTTTCCGAAAGTCCTTGTTGTCGGGCTTCGTTCTCCAATCGTTGCGAGATTCGCTCATAGATTTTGTGGAGTTGCTCTGTGTGACGAGTGTAATATTCGAGCGAGTTTTCAAATGCTTTTTCTGTAACGCCATGCTTTTCGAGCAATGCGATTTTGTAAGCCTGTTGTTGGGTAGGCGTGAGTCCAGCTCTTTCTTTCAAGGCGATGGCAAGATGATAATCATAGAGAATGCTTTCCATCTCATCGGGCTGAATATACTCGGATGGGATGGTGGGACGGCAAGCCGTTAGGAAACTTATTCCTAAGACCAGTAGGATGTATGTTAGCTTTCTTTGGAGCATTTGTTTTTAGCACTAAGAGATTCTAGGGAGACTAGGAGGACTAGGGAAACCTAGAGAGGCTAGGGAAACCTATATTCCCAACATCTAAGAATCTTCTGAGACGTCTGTTTTTTTCACCCCTGCGAGCATATTGCGATAGCCTATCACAAGGATAAACGCACCAACAGAGATGCAAGCATCGGCAAAATTGAAGATGGCAGAGAAGAACGTGAATTCCTCGCCGCCTTTCAGCGGCAGCCATTCGGGGAAAGTTCCATGAAAGATGGGGAAAGAGAACATATCCACCACATTGCCCATCAGCACTGTAGTGTAGCCCTCACCCCACGGAACAAGTTGTGCAGGTGGCTGTCCCGTCCAATAGGGATACGAGGCTGTGAAGATTTCGCCATAGACCACCGAATCAATAATGTTACCTGCTGCCCCTGCATAGACCATGGCGAGTGTGAGAATGTAGCCCATTTTCGCACCCTCTTTGATTTTTCGTGCGATGTAATACGTCAGTGCACTCACCGCCACAATACGAAAGAGGCTCAGAAAGAGTTTACTTCCCAATTCCATTCCGAACGCCATACCCCGATTTTCAATAAATTCAATGTGAAACCAGTCGAAGATGCGGATGCTTTCTCCGAGGTTCATATTGAGTTTAACGGTTATTTTTATGACTTGGTCGATTGCCAAGAGAATAAAGATAACGAGTAGGGTTGTCAGTGTTTTTTTCTTTATGCTCATTTTTTCTTTTGTTCACGCTCAAAGGATTATAGGAGAACCTAGGGAGGCTAGGAAAGACTAGGGAGACTAGGAGAACCTAGGGAAACTAGGAAAGACTAGGAAATCTAAGCAGTGAAAACTCTCCCCTCGCCTATTCTCCTCAATGATCCTTGTTCGATTGTTTCGATGCCACACTGAGCGTTGCGTGTGGAACGATACGAAGGCGTTCTTTGGGAATGAGTTCGCCCGTGAGACGATCGACACCGTAGGTTTTGTTTTCTATGCGCACGAGAGCGGCTTGCAGTCCTTGAATGAATTTCTGCTGGCGTTGTGCCATCTGTATTAGTTGCTCCTTCGTTTGGCCTGCACTGCCTTCTTCGAGTGCTTTGTAGGTAGGCGACGTATCGTTGATGTCATTGGTGTTTTGATTGGTGATCACCTTCATTGTTTCTTGATAGTCTGCCTTTGCTATTTCTAATTTCTTATGGATGATTTCGCGGAATTCCTCGAGTTCTTCATCACTGTAACGCTTCTTGGCTTCCATTTTAATAGATTTAGGCGAGTTATTATTTAAATAGGTATATAGGGATACACGGGGCAAGCCCTATCATGTATCCCTTTTTTGTTGAATTTTATGCTTTTTCGATTTTGATATTCAGTTTAAATTCATCGAAGTCGCTTTCCGTTCCATCGTTTTCGGCAATGCGAATTTCATTGGCAAGCACCTGCGTTTGGATGAGTTCACCGAATGTTTCCACCGCTGCATTGGTTTCTTCACGTGGGTCGATGGTAACCACAATACGGTCGGTGATTTCTAATCCAGCCTCTTTACGGATGTTCTGAATGCGGTTGATGAGTTCGCGTGCCATACCCTCACGGCGCAACTCTTCCGTAAGTTCCACTTCGAGTGCCACAGTCAAGTTGCCTTCGTTGCTCACGAGCCATCCAGGGATGTCTTCAGAGATGATTTCCACATCGGCAGCCTCAACGAGGATAGGTTCGCCATTGAGATGGAATTCATATTTACCCACTTGTTCAAAGAGGGCGATTTCGTCTTGATTGAGTTCTGCCATTTTTGCAGCAACATCTTTCATCAACTTACCATATTTCTTACCCATCACACGGAAGTTACACTTCACTTTCTTCACCAAGATGCCTTGCCCTTCAAGGAAGTTCAATGCCTTCACATTCACCTCACTCTTCACCAAATCGGCAATGGCTTCGATGTGGGCTTTTTGTTGTGCATCGATGGCTGGCACCATGATTTGAGCCAATGGCTGGCGCACTTTGATGTTCACTTTCCGTCTGAGTGCCAATACCATTGATGTAATTTTCTGTGCGATGTCCATTCTTATTTCCAAATCGGTATCGATTGTTGCCTCATCTGCCGTTGGCCATTTTTCGAGATGCACACTGTCGATTTCGCCACCGAGATCTTTGTAAAGTTCATCAGCATAGAAAGGAGAGAGCGGTGCTAAGAGTTTGCAAACCGTCATCAAGCAAGTATAGAGTACGTTATACGCATTGCGTTTGTCGTCGCTCATTTCTTTTCCCCAGAAACGTTTGCGGTTCAGACGCACATACCAGTTGCTCAGATCATCGTTCACAAACGCATCAATGAAGCGACCAGCACGTGTTGGGTCGAAAGTTTCAAACTCATGGGTAACCTTTTTCACCAACGTACCCAAACGAGAGATGATCCAGCGATCGATTTCTGGTGCATCGGCAGTGAGCAATGCGCCATCCTTAATTTGCGTAGGGTCGTAATTGTCTACATTGGCATAGAGGGCGAAGAAACTATACGTATTATATAAGGTACCGAAGAACTTTCTGCGACATTCGTCCACCCCTTCTGGAGCAAACTTTAGGTTGTCCCATGGTTCGCTATTGGTCATCATATAGAAACGCACAGCGTCGGCACCATATTTTGCCATCATATCGAACGGATTCACCACATTACCCACGTGCTTACTCATCTTGTTGCCCTTACCATCGAGCACCAATCCCGTAGAAATCACGTTTTTGAATGCCACTGAATCGAAGATCATTGTTGCGAGGGCATGGAGTGTGAAGAACCAACCACGTGTTTGGTCCACACCTTCGTTGATGAAATCAGCTGGATAGAATGCAGGTGGCACGGGCGTACCCTCATAGTTTGAATGAATGAGTGATTGGCGATATTCCGCCTCTGTCTTGCCCACTTTTGCAAGTCCTTCTGCCAAGATTTCACCTTCAAACGGATAGTGGAGCTGCGCATAAGGCATCGCACCACTATCGAACCAAACGTCAATGAGGTCTGCCTCACGATACATAGGTTCGCCCTTGTCATTGACGAGAACAATGCTGTCTACATAAGGACGGTGAAGATCGATGCGGTCATAGTTTTCTTGGCTGTTGTCGCCCACGACAAATCCACGTTCTTTCAGCGGATTGCTCGTCATCACACCAGCTGCCACCGAGCGTTCGATTTCGTTATAAAGTTCTTCCACCGAACCAATACACTTTTCATTGCGCTCGCCATCACGCCAGATAGGCAACGGCGTACCCCAAAAACGCGAACGACTCAAGTTCCAATCGTTCAAGTTTTCTAACCAGTTTCCGAAACGTCCTGTTCCCGTTGATGCAGGTTGCCAATTGATGGTTTGATTGAGTTCCACCATGCGTGCCTTTGCCTCCGTGTCTTTGATAAACCAGCTATCGAGTGGATAATAAAGCACAGGTTTGTCGGTACGCCAGCAATGTGGATAGTTGTGCACATGCTTTTGAATCACGAATGCCGAGCCCTCCATCTTCATTTCCATGCAAAGCACGATGTTGAGATCTTCTGCTTTTTCAGATGCGGTCTTATCCCAAACGCCATTTGGATTGAAACGTGGATCGAAGGCATTTTTCACATAATCACCTGCGTGCTTGCCATATTGTGCTTCGTCTACGCAGTGGCTTACGAAATTGGCATCCAACTCTTCGATGGTGTAATATTTTCCTTGCAAGTCCACCATTGGACGAGTTTCGCCCTTTTTCGATATGAGGTAAAGCCCAGGGATGTTGGCATCTTTTGCCACCTTTGCGTCATCTGCACCAAAGGTTGGGGCAATGTGAACCACACCCGTACCATCGTCAGTTGTTACATAATCGCCAAGAATCACACGGAAGGCTTCACTTTCCATTTCAACAAAGGTATCGCGTCCGTCCTCGCTCTTGAATACTTTTTCGGGATGGGCTGCTGCATAGTCGTTTACGAACTGAGGTGCCAATTCGCCCGTTTTTTCCACAGGACGAATCCATGGCATGAGTTGGTGGAAATGCAAGCCTTCCAACTGCGCGCCCTTGAGTTTGCCCACCACTTTATAGGGTACCACTTTGTCGCCATTTTCATAGGCAGGCAATGCACCTTCTGCGACTTCGCCTTCTGGCTTGAAATAGGCAGAAATGCGTGTATCTACCACCACCACGGTCGTTGGTTTTGCCGTGTAAGGATTGTAGGTTTCGATGACAGCATAGTCGAACTTTGGACCTACACAGAGTGCCACGTTTGAGGGCAACGTCCATGGTGTTGTTGTCCATGCCAAGAAAGTTGGTTCACCCCATCCATTGTTCGCTATGTTATTGGTTTTCAAGAGTTCTGCCCATTCTGTGGCGTTGATGCGGAATTGTGCCGTAACTGTTGTGTCTTTCACATCACGATAGCAACCAGGTTGGTTGAGTTCGTGGCTTGAAAGTCCAGTTCCTGCACCGGGTGAATAGGGCTGAATAGTGTACCCTTTATAGAGCAACCCTTTGTTATAAAGCTGTTTGAGCAACCACCAAAGGGTTTCGATATACTTGTTATCGTAGGTGATGTAAGGATGATCCATATCCACGAAATAGCCCATCTCTTCGGTGAGTTGTCGCCATTCTTGGGTGAATTTCATCACATTTTCCCGACAGCGCAGATTGTATTCTTCTGTCGAGATATATCTGTCCGACGCAGGATTATCGATATCTTTCTTCGTGATGCCGAGTTCTTTTTCCACACCGAGCTCTACGGGCAGTCCGTGTGTGTCCCATCCCGCTTTGCGATGCACCTGAAACCCTTGCATCGTCTTGTAGCGATTAAACGTATCTTTTATGGCGCGAGCAAGAACGTGGTGAATACCAGGGTGTCCGTTGGCTGAAGGAGGTCCTTCAAAGAAGATGAACTGAGGTTGCCCTTCACGTTCGTCAATACTGCGGTGGAAAATGTCTGCCGCTTCCCACTTCTCCAACACGTTTTTGTTGGTTTCCACTAAATTCAAGCCTTTGTGTTCGGTGAATCTTTTTGCCATAACTAATTCTTTTCGTTGTCGTTTATTTGCTTTAAAAGAGGCTATTCTCCTCGATAATAGAAACGTTTTTCTCTTTTCTATAAAACACAGAGTCCCCCTAATAATATAAGCGGTGCAAAGATATAAATAATCCTCGACATTTCCAAATTTATAAATTCCTAAATACGGATTCCCACAGCATTGTTATTTTTTGCAAGTAAATTTTAAAAATAAACCTACATTTTAATACTTATTTTACCATATTCTCACATTTACATGACAACATAAAAGAAGTTCGACTATCTTTTAAAAGATAATCGAACTCTACGGATTTTATAATATTCACTTTTATAATTTCTCCTCTTTTTGTATCCTACCTGCCTATTTTTCTATCTGTTTCATCAAAAAAACAGACTACTATGCACACAACAATTCTTTTCAGCGGGTCAAAGCGACATTTCAGCCTAAATCCGTTGTTCTCATTGAGCGATCATAGCTTGCTGCCCAATGTTCATTAATCATTGATAAGTTTCTTAATGATGTTTCGTTTAATAGATCGTTGCGTTGGCTTCTCTTATAGTGTGGCTTATGTGGCGTATAGATTTTGTATTGATATTGTATCTTTAGTTTTTATGTTCTTAGAGCGGAATACGGGAGTCGAACCCGCCTCCCAGGCTTGGGAAGCCCGTGCACTACCGATGTGCTAATTCCGCAGGCTTTGATCGCTTTCGAAAGCCCAATCCTCTCTATTACCTATTGAGACACATGTTCAACAAAATACCTTGGAGCTTGTATTTTGTTGCGCACAATGATATAATTTTTCTTAGTACATGCTACTTTTTTTAGTATTCTCTCCTTTTAAATATCCTCTCTTCAGAGTTTCTCCTCTTTCTACTTATCCTCCTTATCTAATCTCCTCCTTTCTTTTCTCCCCCCTTTCTTACTCCCCTCCTTTGAGCCGATACCCGGACTCGAACCGGGGACCTACGCATTACGAATGCGTTGCTCTACCAACTGAGCCATATCGGCGGAAGTGAGTGCAAAGGTAATCAAAAAAAAAGAAACAACCAACAGAAAAAACTATTTTTTTAAAAAATCAATTACTTTTGTTGAATTAGCCATCAAACACCAACCTTATTTTCAAAAAAGTATGATTTTTTTTTGCTACATCAAAATAATATCGTAACTTTGTAGCCGAATTCAAATAAGGGGTGAGTTTTTCACCATTAAAAGTTTGGTGCCTGGGCCGGTCGGTTAGGTAACGGTCTGCAAAACCGTGTAGAGCGGTTCGATTCCGCTAGGCACCTCTATACATTTTATATTTGAAAGATTAAAACGGGCGAGTAAGAATTTCTTACTCGCTTTTTTTATGTCATTTTCCTATTCAAGCGTTCGAGGATTTTTATAGGGAAACTAGGAAAGCCTAGGGAAACTAGAAAGCCTAGGGAAAACTAGGAAAAACTAGAAAAACCTAGGAAAAGCCTCCCCATCGACTAAGGCTGAACAGTGGTAGTTTCAGAATAGGTGCGCAAGAGGTTAATGTCTTTTTTGATGCGAAACTCACGTCCATCCGCTCCCCTTGCTTTCACATTGACAAAATAGACCCCTGGAGCAACATCACGTCCGCGAAACGTTCCATCCCATCCCCCGCTCGGGTCGTTCCACTCATAGAGTTTCTGCCCCCATCGATTGAAAACCACTGCGTGGAATTCCACAATACTTTTAAATCCACTTTTGGCTTTGTAAACATCATTAATCCCATCGCCATTTGGTGAAAAAGCATTCGGCATGAGGAGTTCGCTTTCACTGATAGAAACGCTAATAGGATCGTAAATGGCGACGGTATCGCCTTTGAGAATTTCATACAGAACGATGCGGAAAGTGCCTGCCGTGGTGAAAGTGTATTCGGTGTCTTCATCATAGCGAATGAGAAAAGCCACCTTGCTATTGTTGCGCTGATCAAAGAAATGCCATTCGAGCTGAGTAGCAGCATCGTAGGTAGTGAGCGGATTGGATCGAAACATTACCGTCAATGGTGCCGACCCCATAAACCCCTGACTGGCTGAAAGCGTATCGGGCGTTCCTTCAGAAGTAATATATGCCCCATAGGGCGAAAAAGTTTGCGCATTGAGTGTGAACGCAACGCACAGCAAAACCAATAAAACTATCTTTCTCATCGTTGTTTCTTTTTCTAAACATCTATCGTGGATAGACTAAATTCTCGGGTTTCAGTTTATCAAGCACTTCGCAGAGATATTTTCGAGCTTCCCAGCGTGCCATGGGTAGATCTTGCAACAAATAATTACCACAATCTTTGGCTGTTGCTCCGGGAATTTCGCCCTCATAGGTAGCGATGAAAGCAAATGTCTGGTGCATGAGTTCTGCCACATCGTCCGACTTCAAATCACCACGCACGATGAGATAGTTACCCGTCAGACATCCCATTGGACCCCAATAGATGATGCGATCTTTCCATTCAGGATGATTGCGAAGATAGGTGGCTGCAAGATGCTCGATGGTGTGGAGCGCACCTATTTGCAAAGCAGGCTCACGATTGGGCTCTTTCATACGCACATCGAACGTGGTGATGGTTTCTCCGCCCACCACATCTTGCCTACTCACATAAATACCACGCAAGAGCCTTTCATGATCGATAGTGAATGATGCTATTTTCTCCATAATTCTTATTGTCTTTTTTCTATAAATCATCTAAAGCGTGAGGAGGAAATCTTTCGTTATCTCAAAACTTCCGTTTGCCACCCGCTCCCAAAAATCATAGTATTGGCTTGCGCCCACATCCTTCAGTGGAACATCGCTGATGACACGAAACGACACAAACGCCACCTTATATATATAGCAAACCTGCGCAATCGAACAACTTTCCATATCGACTGCCATTGCATCGGGGAAAGCTGAAAGAATGGTTTGCATCTTTTCACGGCTATCAACAAACCAATCGCCACTAACCGTCAAGCCAGCACGAATGCGCATTGCCCTGTTTTCACCATTGAGCGAGAGTGCTTTCTCCACAAGCTGTACAGGCGATTCATAACGAACGGGCATTCCCATGACTTGCCCGAAGGCTTGTTCTTTCCCGCAATATGCGTCATGATAAACGCAAGCCTCTGCCACAACCACATCAAGTACATTCAAGTCGGCATTCGCACCACCAGCACAACCACTTGAAACTACCACATCGGGCGAAAACTCACGAATCAGTTCCACTGCTCCAACGGCTGAGTTTACCTTCCCAATGCCACATTTCTGAAGCACAATTTCCTTGTTGCCCATGCGTCCGACAGTGAAAGAAAAACCACCTTTCACCAATTCTTTGGCATCTTCGAGAATAGACACAAGTTGTGCAAACTCCTTGTCCATTGCTACAATTATTCCTATTTTCATCTTGCAAAGATACGAAAAAAGAAGTTGGTAAACCGCTTTAATTATCAAAAAATATTATAACTTTGCAAAGCCGATGCAGACTGCAAGAAAAAAATGGGGGCAACACGCACAAAGCCATTGCCACCACTTGGCATCACGGCAAACCCTAAAACGCAACAAAACAATGAATAACCTCAAAAAAATCCTTCCCGATCTCATCGTCGTGGCACTCTTTGCCACCATCGCCTTTGCCTATTTCCTTGCCCCCGTTTCGCAAGGAAAAATACTCTTTCGACACGACTCGGAAGCTGCCATCGGCATCGGAAAAGAACAACAAGACTTCAAAGAACGCACAGGCGAAACAACACGATGGACAAATGCCGTTTTTAGCGGTATGCCCACCTATCAGCTTGCGCCTTCTTATCAATCCACCGAAGGACTCTCTTTCGCCATGGAAGCCTACCATCTTTGGTTGCCTGATTATGTGTGGTACCTGTTCGCCTATCTCTTAGGGTTCTACATTCTTCTCCGTGCATTCGACTTCCGACAGTCGCTGGCAGCCTTGGGAAGTATTCTTTGGGCATTCTCCACCTATTTTCTCATCATCATTGCCGCAGGCCACATCTGGAAGGTAATGGCACTGGCCTATCTGCCGCCAATGATTGCAGGTATCGTCCTTGCCTATCGAGGACGCCTTGGAGCAGGTTTTGTTGTTACTGCCCTCTTTACCGCTTTTGAGGTGAAGGCAAATCACGTGCAAATGACCTACTATTTCCTCATCGTTGTGCTTTGCATGATGATTGCCTATTTTGTTGATGCCATGCGCAAAAAACAAATCCAACAATTTCTCAAAGCCACAGGGGTACTTGCAGCAGCTGGTGCATTGGCGATTGCCATCAATCTTTCAAACCTCTATCACACGTGGGAATACCAGAAAGAAAGTATGCGCGGGAAAAGCGAACTGCGCAAAGCCAATGCTGCAAACCAAACCAGCTCAGGTTTGGAACGTGATTATATCACACAATGGAGTTACGGCATCGATGAAACTGCCACCTTGCTCATCCCCGGGGCAAAGGGTGGCGCAAGCGTACCACTGCGACAAAACGACAAGGCGATGGCGAAAGCCAACAGCGAAGTAGAATCGATGTTGCCTCAACTCTACGACGCCCTTCCGCAATACTTCGGCACACAACCTGGCACGAGCGGACCTGTCTACGTTGGAGCTTTCGTTTGCTTTCTCTTTATTTTCTCGCTCTTCATCGTTCGTGGGTCTATGAAATGGGCATTGCTTGCCGCAACCCTCCTCTCAATAATGCTGGCATGGGGACGCAACTTCATGGGACTCACCGATTTCTTCATCGACCACGTACCGATGTATGCCAAATTCCGAACAGTGGCAAGCATTCTTGTCGTTGCCGAATTTACGATACCACTCTTGGCTATGCTTGCTTTGAAACGCCTTTTCGATGACCCAACTACTTTCCAAAACCACCGAAAGGCTTTCTATGGTTCGCTGGCATTCACGGCAGGACTATGCCTTCTCATTGGCGTCTTCCCTGAACTCATGGGCTCATTTATCAGCCAAGAAGAAACCCAAATGATAGGCAGCATTCAAGGCATCACACCCGAACTCCGACAAACCTTCCTCGCAAGCATCACCACCATGCGCGAAGCCATCGTCAGCAGCGATGCTTTCCGTTCACTGTGGGTTATTCTCATCGGAGCAGCCATCATGGTTTACACCTTCGACAAGAAAACATTCAAAATTAAGCCCACCTACGCAGTCATTGCGCTTGCGGTGCTTTGTATCTTCGACTTGTGGGATGCCAACAAACGCTATCTAAATGATGAAATGTTTGTTGCCAAGAGCCAACGAGACTTGCCACAACAACCCACCAAGACCGATGAAATCATTCTCCAAGACCCTGCGAAAGACTATCGTGTGCTCAATTTTGCTACAAGCACGTTTAACGAAAACAACACCGCCTATTTCCACAAAAGCATCGGAGGCTATCATCCAGCCAAACTGCGTCGTTATCAGGAAATGATCGACAAATACATCATGCCCGAAATGAAGACGGCAATGAAAACCATCGCTGAAAAGGGCGGACAAATGGGCGAAGTGGATGGGCGACGTCTCTTCCCTGTGCTCAATATGCTCAACACAAAATACTTCATCTTCCCACTTCAAGAGGGTGAGACCGTTCCGCTTCAAAACCCTTACGCACAGGGCAATCTTTGGTTTGTTGACCGCATTCAATACGTGGATGATGCCAATGCCGAATACGACGGAATTGCCACTATCAACCCGATGCACGAGGCTGTTGCCGACAAGCAATTTGCCTATCTTCTTGGCAAAGCATCACCAATAGATACGGCTGCCACACTGAAACTCGACAGCTATGCGCCCAACCAACTCGCCTACACGGTCAATTCATCGAAAGGGGGCATTCTCGTCTTCTCTGAAATTTATTATCCTGGATGGAAAGCCACCATTGATGGCAAAGAAACACCGATCGGGCGTGTGAACTATATCCTCCGTGCGCTCCGAATGCCAGAGGGAAATCATAAAGTCGTCCTCACTTTCGACCCTCGCTCGATAAAAACCACTGAAACGATTGCAATAATTGGTTCTGGGCTCTTACTCTTTGCCATCCTTTTCATGGGCTACAGAACGTGGCGCAAGAAAAAACAAATGGGAAATAGGAAATGTTAAATAGGAGATTTTAAATGTACTCGCAACTATTCGAGTAAAGGGTATTAGGGCGAGGATTGAAGGTAAGTAGATGGAAATGAGAGCAATTTCTCTCTTTCACTGAAAATCTAACCTTAACCTTGTAGGACCTATGCGCAGTACATTCAAAATACTATTCTATATCAATAAGAACAAGACCAAGGCGGACGGTACAACGGCAATCCTTTGCCGCATTACCATAGACGGAGCGAACGTGGTGATAACCACAGGGGAAAGTGTCCTTCCTCACGATTGGAGCGTGAAGCGAGGGGAGACAACGGACAAGAAGACCAACCAACGCCTGCAAACCTTTCGGGAAGAAATCGAACAGGGGTACAACACCTTGCTCTACAAATATGGAGCGGTGAGTGCCGAAATTCTGAAGAACTACCTGCAAGGCATCGGGAGGACTCCAACGACACTTCTTGCCCTTAGTACAGAAGAACTCAAAGCCTAACGAGAAAGCAAGAGTGAGGGAACGTACAGCAACAATCGAAGTTCCGATAGACAACTCAACGCCTTTGTGCGAAGTCGTAGCGAGGTGGATATTCCCCTAACGGCTCTTACCACTGAGTTCTTTGATGATTATCGTTTCCACCTGAAGAAGGAGGGCTATGCACTAGCGACGATAAACAGGCATCTTTGCTGGTTGAGTCGGTTGATGTACCGAGCCGTCAGTCAGAGAACAATACGTTTCAATCCGTTTGAAGAGGTGAAGTACGAAGCCGTGGAGCGTAAACCTCGTTTCCTAAGCAAAGGCGATGTGACAAAGCTCTTGGCATTTCCATTGCAGGAGGAAGGGGCGGAACTAAGCCGAAGAATGTTTCTTTTCTCAGTCTTTACGGGTTTGGCATTTGCCGACTTACAGAGCCTGCGAGCTTCGCAAATCGAAATGAACAGCGAGGGAAAGCGATATATCCGCAAAGCAAGACTGAAAACGGAGGTAGAGAGCCTAATACCATTGCACCCAATAGCAGAGCAGATACTTTCGCTTTACACCAAGGAGAAAAATAAAGGAGATTACAAGATATTTCCCAATACGATAAGCAAGGGCAAACTGCTTTCCCATCTCAAAGCCGTGGGCTTGGCGTGTGACGTTCGTACTCCGCTGAGCTACCACCTAGCACGACACAGCTTCGGTACGCTGACCTTGGAGGCAGGCATTCCGATAGAGAGCATTGCCAAGATGTTGGGACATTCGTCTATTGCCAGCACTCAGATTTATGCGCAGGTAACAGACAAGAAAATTTCGGAAGATATGGACAGACTGTTTGCAAAGCAATCGGCAAAGAAAAAAGAAAATGAAGAAAGAGAGGGGGAAAATTCCAGAGATTATAACAACTAATAAAATGGAAGAACGGCATGAGGTCTAAAAAATAAACCAAAGGCTTTGAATGAGATCGGTTGCAATATTTTAGTCGTTCTCAATAGAAAAGGAAACATCTTTATAACGGAGAGAGCTTACGAAGTTCTTCGGTAAAACGAGGAATAAAATAACCTCAACCACAGACTGCAAACGACAATAAAATCATCCTATTTGCATCCTGATGAATACTTACAGGGGGAGGAGGATGTCATCATAAACGGGCGATTCAAAGGTTATGTGAATTAGTCAAGACTTAATCTGACAGTTGCGCATAAAAAGAATAATTTTGTAACAGAAAACAGATTGAGTTATGACAACATCAGAAAAGGTCATCAAGAACAAACTGGGATTGCTTGAGCTCTCCCAACAGTTAGGAAACGTATCACGTGCTTGCAAGATTATGGGCTATAGTCGTGACAGTTTTTATCGTTTTAAAGAGCTGTATGAACAAGGGGGTGAAGTTGCCTTGCAGGAAATTTCTCGCCGTAAGCCTGTCATAAAGAACCGTGTGGAAGAACACATCGAGCAGGCTGTTGTACAGATAGCGATAGACAATCCTGCATTGGGTCAGGTACGTGTGTCCAATGAATTGCGGAAGAAAGGTGTTCTTATTTCGCCGGGCGGAGTGCGCTCCATTTGGCTACGGCACGATATGGAGACCTTTCAAAAACGTCTGAAAGCATTATCCGCAAAAGTAGAACAAGAAGGTATAATCCTCGACGAAAACCAAGTGGCAGCATTAGAGAAAGCAAAGGAAGAGAAACAGGTTCATGGAGAATTAGAAACCTATTATCCCGGTTTTCTTGTCTCCCAGGATACTTATTATGTTGGACACATCAAAGGTGTCGGACATATTTACCAGCAGACTGTCATTGACACTTATTCCAAAATCGGATTTGCCAAGCTATACGACAGAAAGAATGCACTTGTCGCTGCCGATATGCTCAATGACAGGGTAGTGCCTTTTTTCGAGCAGCATGACTTAAAGCTGATGCGTATGCTCACAGATAGAGGGACGGAATACTGCGGAAACAGAGAAAACCATGAGTATGAACTGTATCTGGCTGTGGAGGATATAGACCATTCTAAAATCAAGGCGAAAAGCCCGCAGACAAACGGCATCTGCGAGAGATTCAACAGAACCGTGCAGAATGAGTTCTATGCTATCGCATTCAGAAAGAAAATCTATACCACTATTGAGCAACTGCAAACAGACCTTGATACGTGGATGAACTCTTATAACACGGAAAGAACCCACTCCGGGAAGTACTGTTTCGGG
Organism: Prevotella sp.; assembly: GCA_022779305.1. GTDB lineage: Bacteria > Bacteroidota > Bacteroidia > Bacteroidales > Bacteroidaceae > Prevotella. The sequence goes on from JALFSW010000077.1 coordinate 55,220, forward strand.
AAAACACCCATGCAGACTTTTATTGAAGGGAGCACTGTCGCAAGGAAATATCAACTCCAAAATCAGGAAACAATAAAACCGAATGAGGTTGATAAAACACCATCCGATTGGGAGAGTGAAGAAAGTTACCTAACTTCGCAACAAACATCTGACACTTTTTTGGGCAGATAGTAAACCAATTGTCAGAGCAAGTCTTGACTATTACAGGTTATGGTCTGCTCTATCCACTTCCAATCATGATTGCCCTATTCTTTCATAGCAAATTGCAATTTTCCTTAAAATCACGACATTGCAAAGGGGATCACCCACGTTATTTAAACGTATTGGCTACTTCTTTTTTCTCTTGATAAATTTTGTCATATACTTAATTATAAGGACTCCAAAAATGAATCCACAAGCTATTTCAGCTGCATCTATAATATCCACAATTGTATTATTATATTGATGAACGTATACAGAAAAAATCTCACTGTACAAGAAAAGAAATGATATTGATTTAAAACATCACTTCTTTTCTTTTTATTCTTATTTTAGAAATTTCTCTTCCAGCAAAGAGAACTATTAATAGTTAAATCCGCAGACTTTTTTAAGCTTTCCTTAATAGAGTTTGATACGCCTGAGTGTTCAATTATACGATTCAAGTCTCTTGAATAATTTACAATTTGATTATCAGACAAAGTTGAGCATTTCTCGTATAAGGTAACATTGAAATCCTTATATAACTTAACCTCTGAATCTGACAAGTTGCAATTGAATTTTAGGAATTCACATTGCTCTTTTACGAAATTCTTGTCCGTCGGATTCATCTCGTACTTCTTTGAGATTTCACAAAGTTGTCTTATCTGATTGATGACTCCTGATTTTATCAAAGGATTATCCAATGATGGGTCATATTGTCCTATTTCATGACAATAACTGACGATATCATCATACATTAGTTCATAATTAACTGATCCTAATTGGTCAATATACCTTGAACGATCATTCCCAATTTTAACCATCATTTGATTGTGATAATAACCAATAGAGTCTTTATCAGAAATTATACTCACAAATTCAAACTTTTCATCAACATCTGTTGCAGCTCTAGTAGAGATTTTAGAGCACAGCCATCCAGCTGCACCAGAAGCCAAAGATGTACAAATGTAAGGTCCCACTTTGCGACCAATAAGATGACCAGCTATTGCTCCCCACGGACCTGCCGCAGAGCCAATCGCACTGCCAGCCCAAGCTCCAATCCTTCCTCCAGCAGCGTATCCTGCTGCATCAGCAAGGCCCACTGCAGCATTCGATGTAAATGCTCCACGCGTGCTAACTGATGGATACTGGGCATTCAAATCACTGATAGAACTTAGAAGGTTTTCTACAGCAATCTGATCCTGAGAAGACAGGTTTTCAATTTGAGTAACGGGCTTAGGTTCTACTTCATCATAGCGAACGTCAGAACTACATGATGCAATACCTAACACCAAACTGCATGCAAATAGGTATGCAGTGACCTTAGCATTGATTAGTTGTTTAATTAATCTCATAGCTTTTTGTGAATTAAAGATTGTTTTTATTAATTATCAATAGCATCGTAATTTGTCATGGATTTTACTGCTCCTGCGAAATTCTTGTTGTTTAGGTAGAAACAATAATTTTTATTTGCAAAAATACTGATAACAAACTAAGATTGCAATACCTAAAAGTTGGTATTTTTAATATCAAATATACCATGTTTTAATGACCAATATGAAACCTTACTTCTCGGACAGTTTATTATCGTAATAGTTTTCTTGCAGCAGTCGGTTAATGTCGGAGAGACGGTAGAGTATTTTTCCTGCGATTTGGGTATATGGTATAATCCCCTTATCCCGATAATCCTGCAATGTGCGAGGGCTGAGGAAAAGCCGTTCACAGACCTCTCGCCCCGTAAGGTAGATTTCTCCCCCGAAGAGCGGACGGTGCGTTTGGGCAATTTCCCGAAGGCGTTTACTCACTTCTTTGATGCCGGAAATGAGCTGTTTCATTTCGGGTGTTTCTTTGTTTACGATTTCGTGTTCCATAGTCATTGTATTTTTCGGTTCGACTTTTCGAGGAGTGCTTCCACATCCTCACGTTTGTAATAGCACTTATGTCCGATTTGTCCCCCAGCGAGGAACGGCTAAAGCCTATTCGGGATTATACAAGAGAGAGTTTACAGAAGAGGACAGCGAAATCCGTATCATCAAGAACGAGAAGAAGCGACCGCTTTTGACTATCAACGGGCTTCCTATTGCCGATTGGTGCGAACAGAAATGGAAACAGCTTATCAATCGCAACCGCTCGCAACGGCTGTAAAACCGAAAATCCCCTTTCTCTTTCATCGTTGCATTTCAGTCCCGACAAAACTTTTAAGAAGAAAATCACGCAAGAACGCTCACTTTCCCTCACAAATATGTACCTTTGCAAGCAGTAAAAGTGAGCGTTCTTTGGCTATTCAAAACAATGTCCCTCAATGCACTCCGCTCATTTCTAAATCGTTACCTGTTTACCTAATATTTAAAAGGTAACGCTCTACTTCTCAGTAAGATAGTTCGCAAGCAAAAAATCCATATGCTATACATAAATAACACATAGACATTTATAAATCAACAAAAATACAGCTTCGTTTTTTGACGGAGCTGTATTTTTTTTTAAGTTTAAAAGCATTCAACCCAAAGCGGTCTAATGACCGAATTGGGTTCAAAATCAAAACTTGAAAAGAATATAAAAAAGAAAATGCAGACATAAACTTTATTTTTCGGATTTTCTCTCGCTTTTGTTCCTTTTAAATCGTATCTTTGTGGCAATAAGTAGGTTTTTCTATCTTCATCATTAGACTATAAAATCACATGGCAAGAATAACTATCAAAAATGTTGGTCCGCTCAAAGAGGTGAGCTTAGAAATTAAACGCTTCAATGTCTTTATGGGACCTCAGTCTACAGGTAAAAGTACGATTGCGAAAATCATTTCTCAAGCATTGTGGGCAGAAAAAAACTTCCTCACAACGGGAGAAGAATACGACTTTTACCGACGACTTTTAGACTTTCATAAGATGGATAAAAATTATTTTAACCGCCCAGATGCTGAAATAATTTATGAAAGCCAATGGTGTGTCATCAGGCTGAAATATGAAAAAGGAAAACGCAACCAACAAACAGAATACAAGAGGAAGGAAAACAGGGATTTATATTATAACCCTAAGATTGAATACATCCCTGCGGAACGAAATTTCGTGACAAGCATAGAAAACATTCATAAATACGCTGAAACCTATAACACCACCATGAGTTTTCTAAATGATTGGTATGCAGCTAAATCTGCCTATCAAGGACATAAGAAATACAATATAAATCTCCCCGACCTTTCTTTCTCTTATCGCTACAAAGAAAGCGAAGAAAGAGATATTATCAGTATGGAGGGCAACGAGGTGGAACTTCAATCAGGCTCAAGCGGTCAGCAATCTTTACTCCCTCTTTTATTGATTGCCGACGAAGTTATGGTTACAACATATCACAATCAACGCACCTTTAGTCCTGCAGAAATTGCCCTCATCAAGAAAAAAGCTCCAGAATTTGTTTCTATCATTGATGCAATAGGAAGAAAGGAAAGAAAAGGAATTGCAAAAGAAAATTTAACGGATCTATGGCACAAAATTGGTTATCAAGCTGATTATGGTCGCACACATTTGATCATAGAAGAACCCGAACTCAATCTCTATCCTTCCACACAAAGAGGACTGCTCAAACATCTCGTTTCACAACTGTGTAAAGACCTGAAACATCAACACACACTGACGATCACAACCCATAGCCCTTATATCCTTTACGCACTAAACAATTGCATGTTAGCCGGATTGGCAGTAGAAAAAAAGAAAAATGCAGCATTAAAAGATGCTGGCATCGTGGCAGCAATCTCACCTCAGGATGTTGGACTATGGTTGTTGGAGGATGGCAAAGTGGTTTCCTTACAACAGACTGAAAACTCTTTGTTATCTCAAGACTTTTTCAACAGTGAGTTTCAAAAGAACCACGAAGAAATGTTTCAACTACTTCAAATACTCGACCAATGAAGACCGCATTAAAAACAATCCGGACAAATAACCTGACAGAACACCCACTGTCAACCCATTGGATCGTGGTTGACTGGGATGGCGAATTTTTTAAAATAAACAAACAATTTAAACCAGAAAAATCTGGAGGGTGCTGTGCATATACCAAAGAAAATGCCCCTCAAGGGATTGATGCCTATTCTGTCTTAATTTTTTCAAGAAATCCGATGGAAATGACCTCTTTAGGTTTAAAAAGTAGTGCCTGGCGCACAAGTGGTATCGGACAATGCGATGCCATTCTCTTTCCATCTTCAGACAAAAAGAACGATGCCATACTATTTATAGAAACAAAGTACAGTTCAAAAAAACATGCTTGGACAAACTATAAAAAACATGCACTAAGACAAATTATCGACACTGTTGCACAATTAAGATTAAATCATTGTCCCGTTCACGAACGCAACCTATATGGTATGATTAGTTTTCCTTTGATCAACACCGTAGGAGCAACTGCCTTTTCTCCATCAGACCTTATGAAGATCTACAGAAAACACAAACTAACCATTCATATAGGCAATGTTGCAACATTTATAAATACACAAAAGATTTGTTTTACAAGATAAAAAACTAAGGCTCTGTTGCACCTAAAGTAAACCTCACTTGCACGGCAAACAAGCTTCATTTGCTTAACAAGCGGAGAGGCAAAAGAAAACAAATCAGTCATTAGGTCGTCTGAATATCCTTCTTATTTTAGTCGTCCCTAAAAAACTATTTAGGTTGTGTGTTTTTGCAGCTGTGGATCTCAATTACCTTGGTAAACAAATTGCTGTGTGATGATTTTCCATTTCGGACGGTCACAAGGACCGCACTCTGCCATTTCCCATTCCACATTCAAAAAAATGCCGTCAACTCTCAACGAGTCAACGGCATTTTTCACAAATCAACAAAACTCAACTCATGTTAATTACCAATCTAAATATTCTCTTAAAAATACACCACCTCATTCTTAATGATCGGGAGCGGTGCTTGTCGTTTAAAGTTTCTTAATGATGAGCTATTCATTACGCCCTGTATTGAGTTATTTTTGCAGATATACAGTTTTTGAGCGCAATCTTTTTAAAGAAAAACAAGTGTTAATGGTCAGCATCTTTAAACCTAAATTAGTCATTAGACTGCCGAGAGTTTTCCTTTTACTTTATTTATTAACTTCCCAACACTTTGGACTCTAATGACCGAATTGGGCTAAAAAGACACTATGTTTGGTCTCCTTTTCTGTCTGCAAAGTTAAGAAAGAACGAAGAATAATTCATCAAAAAAGCATTATTTCCCATAGAAACACCAAGCAAACGTTTGCACACCATTCTGTGACCATGCCGTATGCACCTCACAAGATGGTGTGCCCAACCCACGATTAGCTTCTAAAAACCACAGAACCACTTGCTTGATGCGTGGCAAGTACCAAAACTTCTGCAATCTGCACATGAGCAGGTGCGTTGGCAGCATAAAGCGCAACATCGGCAATGTCATCCCCAGAAAGCGGAACAATACCTTTATAGACATTTTCAGCACGTGCTGTGTCGCCATGGAAACGCGTATTAGAGAAATTGGTTTCCACCAAACCCGGCTTCACATTTGTTACCCTCAACCGTGTTTGTGCCACATCAATACGCAACCCATCAGTAATGGTTTTCACGGCAGCTTTCGTAGCACAATAAACATTGCCATTGGCATAAGCTGCATCACCCGCTACCGAACCTATATTAATAATGTGTCCGCTGTTTCTTTCTACCATTTTAGGAACCACAAAACGTGTCATGTTCAATAATCCTTTTATATTCGTGTCGATCATTGTCTCCCAATCTTCAAAATCGCCAGCATAGATGGGGTCTAACCCAAGTGCCAAACCAGCATTGTTAATGAGCACATCAATCGCTGCCCATCGGTCAGAAAGACCCTCTACGGCTGCTTTCGACGCTGCTCTGTCGCGCACATCAAATTCCAAGACACACACTTCTGCTCCTTTTGCTTCAAGTTCCTTGCGCAGAGCAGCAAGCAAGGCAGCCTTACGCCCTGTGATGATTACATCATAACCATCGGCTGCAAATTTCTTGGCACAAGCCTCACCTATTCCGCTCGTTGCCCCCGTCACCATGACAATTCTTTTTTTCATAATTGTTTAGATCTTAGTTTTGTTCAACTGTTTCATCCCAAATCGGTCATCAGAGACCGAATTGGGATTATATGATGCACAAAGTTAGTATTTTCCACTGAAGAAGCGATGCCTTTGTTGCTATTTTTTTTGCCAAACGATACGTATTCTATCACCATCGCCTAAAACAGTGATTTTAACCCAATTCGGTCATTAGACCGTAGAGTGTTTTCTTTATTTTCTTTATTTACTTCCCAATTGCTTGCATCCACTTGTCGGCATCTTGTTCAGCATTTTCTCTTGAAGTAGCCCGCTACATCTGCGATAAAATGCTAAACAACCTGCACAGATAATCAGACACAATCCCTTTGGTCTCTAATGACCGTAACTATACAGCAATAGTCAATGGGTAGGCCTCAGTCCTATCCTATAACGCCAGGATAGTACTGATGGCTTCGAGTTGTGATTGTTTGTTTTTCCATGCTGTATCTGCAATGGAGTG
>JALFSW010000005.1 GCA_022779305.1 Prevotella sp.
GACAAGCAGATGTAAGCAGTGGGGAAGTTGAAAAATAAAATAAAAAGGAAACTCAAGCGGTCTAATGATCAATTTGGGTAAAGGAGATATAAAGAGGCTATCAACAGATCAAGGATAACTGAGGCTTATTTGCATAGCAAATAAGCCTCAGTTTATCTCCCACTAAGCCTCAATAGGGTAGCAAGTGGAGAAAAGTGTATGAAAGTCTCCTTTGAAAACTTTACTGTTTTAGGTCGAAACCAATGCGCATCCCATCGTAGTTTTTCGATAGATTGCCAATTGTTCCTAATGTAGTATTGCCACTTGCTGCAGCAATGGTTTGTAAAAGACGCAAAACAGTTGTTGCTTCAAAAAGCAGACTGATACCTGTTCCATTACGTTTTACGTAGCCATTGATATTAATGATGAGTCCACTAAGTTTAATACCTTGTGTTTTTTCATCGAAACTCCATTTCCCACTCCAACTCTTTCCTGCTATTTTGGCAGAGAATGTAGCGTCGTTTTTGAATGTGAATGAAGTATTACTGTTTGATAATCCAAGGCGTTTGAATTGTGTGTCAAGTTGTTTCTCTACCTCGGTAGCCGTTATTTCTCCGCCAGCTTTTGCCAAAGCATTTTCTGAAAGAAAAGCACATCCAGCACCGTCATAACGCCAAGTTCCAACAAGATTTTTTGTGCTTAACTTGTCAAGTCCAATGACCGATGAGAGAATGTTACCCAAAGTCTCACCACTTGTAGCACTACTCAACACGCTACCAACAATATCGCCTACCGACGCAGAAGTAGAAGTATTACCACCTATTCCTGAACCCAATCCTCCACAAGAACTTAAACCTAATGTTGCAGCACACGCAGCAACGCAAAATTGTTTTTTCAATGTCATATTTTCTATTCTTTAAATACTAATCAGCTACAAAAGTACACTAAAAAGATGTAGCAAACAACATTCTCTTATTTAAATAATGTAACTTTTATGAAATTCATGTCTATTTCAGTTGTTGTACTTTCCAAATCGGGGTGCAATGGAAGAGTGTCACTGAAAAAAATAAGTAATTTTGCACTTACTGTTTGACGCTATGCGTGGGTTTATTTTGGCAAGAAAGGAAAAAACATAAGTTCTTTTTTGTGCTATTAAAAATTATTTTTTTAACTTTGCTCTCTAAATAAAATACAACAACAAAAGAAACGATGCTTACACTAAAGCTCATAAGCGAAGAAACAGAACGCGTCATCGCGGGACTTGAAAGAAAGTATTTTAGCAATGCTAAAGAAACCATCGGAAGAGTGTTGGAGCTCGACAAACAAAGGAAAGCGTGTCAACAACAGCTCGATGCCAACAAACAGCAGCAAAATCAGCTTTCAAAGCAAATCGGCGGTCTTATGAAAGAAGGAAAAAAGGCAGAAGCCGAGGAAACAAAAAATAAGGTTGCCGACTTGAAAAAAGCCGACAAAAGCCTGCAAGACGCAATGGAAAGTGCGCAAGCCGAGATGACAGAAATCTTGCTCACCATTCCCAATATAGCCCATCCAGATACGCCAGAAGGTAAGGATGCTAGCCACAATCTCGTTGTTCGTGAAGGTGGCGAGCGACCAGCGTTGCCTACCGACGCTTTGTGTCATTGGGATTTGTGCAAGAAATTCAACCTCGTTGACTTCGATCTTGGGGTGAAAATCACTGGAGCAGGTTTTCCTATCTATCTTGGAAAAATGGCACGTTTTCAACGCGCATTGGAAGCATTCTTCTTGGACGAGGCTCGAAAGAGTGGTTATTTGGAAGTGCAACCACCTCTCTTGGTCAATCAAGCATCGGGCTTGGGAACAGGGCAGTTGCCCGATAAAGAAGGTCAAATGTATCATGCACAGCTTGATGACCTTTACCTCATCCCAACAGCGGAAGTTCCTGTAACGAATATCTTTAGAGATGAAATCTTAGACGAAAAGCAACTGCCCATCAAGCGTTGTGCCTACTCGTCTTGTTTCCGCAGAGAGGCAGGCAGCTATGGTAAAGATGTGCGTGGATTGAATCGACTTCACCAATTCGACAAAGTAGAGTTGGTGCGCATTGACACACCTGCAAACTCTTACAATTCGCTCAATGAAATGCTCGATCATGTGGAAGGATTGCTCAAAAAATTGGAATTGCCCTATCGTATATTGCGCCTTTGTGGTGGCGATATGAGTTTCACGGCAGCCACATGCTACGACTTTGAAGTATGGAGTGCAACGCAGGAACGCTGGTTAGAAGTGAGCTCAGTGTCGAACTTTGAAAGCTATCAAGCCAACCGCCTACATTGTCGTTATCGTCGGGCAGAAGACAAGAAGATAGAACTTTGTCACACGCTCAATGGATCGGCATTGGCATTGCCCCGCATTGTTGCAGCCATTATGGAAAACTATCAAACACCCGAAGGCATTAAAGTGCCAAAGGTACTCGTTCCTTATTGTGGGTTTGATATGCTCGATGGGGAAAACAATTAAGACATTGCGCTATTGGCTGGGAAAAGAAATCCTTGCCAATGGCGTATCTAAATAATATAAGGTATAATCGACTTATCATTAGCACATATGCGCATGGTGGTTTTCGCCAAACCCACCCATGAAGCGAAAGTGGCGAAACGCTTGTTTGATCTTCGCCACGAAACATAACAAGCAATAAACTATAAAAACAATACGTTAGCCTAAAAAATTATGAACAAGATTTTAAGCAACACACTGATTGCTAATCAAATCAGTATCTTGCAGATAGAAGATTCTATCTTGGCAAAAAACACCCGAGCTGGTAATTTCATCATCGTTAGAATGGATGAAAAAGGAGAACGCATTCCGCTCACTGTCTTTGAAACAAATCCGAAAGAAAGTTCCATTAGCTTGATAGTTGAGCACAATGGCAAAACAGCCGAAAAACTCGTATCGCTTAAGGCAGGCGATTTCTTGGCAGATGTTTTAGGACCTTTGGGAACAGCACACCACATAGAGCATTTCGGTACGGTTTGCTGTGTGGGAGATGAAAGTGGGGTGGCAGCCCTTTGTCCCACTATCGAGGCATTGAAAGAAGCGGGCAACAAGGTGATTGCGGTTATTGCACGCACCAATGATGCACCTTTTTCAATTGCAGAAAAGGTAAGAAATCTTGCAGATGAAACGCTTGAAATTACAAAGGGAGACGATGTTGATGTCTTTGCGAAAGCCATTGAGAATGTGCTTACAAAAGAATCTGTTCATAAATGCTATATGATTGCTGAGCCTTCGTTGATGCGTGCTTGTTCCGATGTGGCAAAAGAACATGAAATCCCCACCACGGTGTCGCTTTATTCAACGATGCTTGACGGAACGGGGATGTGTGGCGCATGTCGCATCTCTGTTGATGGACGCATGAAATTCTCATGTATTGATGGGCCTAACTTTGATGCTTTCGCACTCGATTGGGACGAAGTGGAACGCCGTGCTGTGAAAGCCAAGAAGATTAAGAAAATGGCAGGCGAACGCAAGTCGGATTCAGCAAAAGTGGAAATAGAGACCGCATCGAAATGTATGAACAAAAACGTTTCACCCACCGATGAACCGATAGAAGTTCTCTTAGACCGAGAAGCCCAGTGGCGCAAGGACTTGCGTGGAACAATGAAGCCCAAAGAGCGTATGGCAATGGAACGTACGCCCATGCCTGTGCTTGACCCAGATTATCGTATCACGACTCGTATGGAAGAAGTGAACCAAGGCTTTACGGCAGAGATGGCTATGTTAGAAGCCAAACGTTGTTTAGACTGTGCGAAACCCACTTGCGTGATAGGTTGTCCGGCAAACAACAATATTCCGTCTTTTATTAAAAATATTGAACGAGGCGATTTCCTTGCAGCTGCTGAAGTATTGAAAACCACAACATCGTTGCCTGCGGTTTGTGGTCGTGTTTGTCCACAAGAAGAGCAATGTGAGGGTGGTTGCATTCATTTGAAGATGAAGCGCCCAGCCGTAGCCATTGGAGCGTTGGAACGTTTCGTTGCCGATTATGAAAGATCATTGGGTTATCCCGTAAAACCAAAGATTGCACCAAAGAATGGTATCAAAGTGGCTGCTGTTGGGTCGGGTCCTGCAGGCTTGAGTTTCGCAAACGATATGGCGAAAAACGGATTTGAAGTGCATGTTTTTGAAGCCCTCCATGAATTGGGAGGTGTCTTGAAATATGGCATTCCAGAATTCCGTTTGCCCAATTATGTGGTTGATTCAGAAGTTGAAAAGCTTAAAGAAATGGGTGTGAAGTTCCATTCTGACTGTGTGATAGGGAAAACCATAACAGTCGATGAGTTGAAAGCCGATGGGTTTAAAGGTATCTTTGTGGGCACAGGTGCAGGTGTTCCAAACTTCATGAACATTCCAGGCGAAAACTTGATCAATATCTATTCTGCCAACGAGTTCCTTATGCGTGTTAATTTGATGGATGCCGACAATCCTGAAACAGATACGAATGTGAAATTAGGAAAGCGTGTGGTTGTTGTAGGTGGTGGTAATACAGCGATGGATTCATGTGCAACAGCACGCCGTTTAGGTGCAGAAGTGAGCTTGGTTTACCGTCGTTCAGAGGAAGAAATGCCGGCTTGTCTTGACGAGCGAACTCACATCAAAGAAGAAGGCGTTAAGTTTATGACCTTGCACAATCCCAAAGAATACATTGCTGATGAAAATGGCTGTGTTGCTGGTGTAGTGCTTGACGTAATGGAGTTGGGTGAACCCGATGAAAGCGGTCGTCGTCGTCCGAAGACCACAGGACGAACCATTACCATCGAATGTGATGAAGTGATCGTTGCCGTAGGCGTTTCATCTAATCCTTTAGTGCCAAAGACAGTTGAAGGATTGGAGATGGGAAAATGGGGGAATATTATTACCGATGAAACCCAAAAGAGTTCATTGCCAGAGATTTATGCAGGTGGTGATGTGGTGCGTGGTGGTGCAACGGTTATTCTCGCTATGGGAGATGGAAAACGTGCAGCACTCAATATGTCGAAGAATTTACTTGCATAAATTTTTAAGGCAGGTTCTATAAATGCCCTTTGTCGGATTTTTGCATTCATCCGATGAAATGCCTACTTTATTTTATCAAAGCATTTGTTTTCAATGACTTGATGGAAGATTTCTGTGTATAATAAAACATCCAACGCGTTTCTTTTATAAAAATGTGTTGGATGTTTTATTTGAGAAAATTACAAATGATAGAAGGTTTGCAAAAAGGTTTATCCCAAATCGGTCATTAGAGACCAAAGAGATTGCATCTTATTGTCTGTGCAGGTTGTTCTGCGTTTTATCGCAGATGTAGCGGGCTACTTCAAGATAAAACGCAGAAGAAGATGCCGACAAGTAGCTGCAAGATATTGGTAAGGGAAT
>JALFSW010000066.1 GCA_022779305.1 Prevotella sp.
TGGATTTCGTTTGAGTCCTATTAGTGTCATGATGCTTGTCATCATCACCACAGTTAGTTTTATGGTTCATATCTATTCGTTTGGCTATATGGCAGAACGCGATAAGAACTATAAATTTGAAGAATACGAACATGGATTTCAACGCTTTTATGCCTACCTTTCGATGTTTACTATGTCGATGTTAGGACTTGTTGTATCTACGAATATTTTTCAAATGTATCTCTTTTGGGAACTTGTGGGTGTTTGCTCATATTTGCTCATTGGATTTTACTATCCAAAACACACGGCAGTACACGCAAGCAAGAAAGCCTTTATCGTTACACGCTTTGCCGACCTCTTCTTTTTGATTGGTATATTGTTTTTCAGCTTCTATGTGGGAACATTCAATTACGACCTATCAGCAGATGCAACATTGATTAACAAACTAACAGCCGTTGCAACAGATCCTAACACTGCATGGGCTATCCCAACAGCCCTATTCCTTATGTTCATTGGAGGTGCTGGTAAATCAGCAATGTTCCCCTTACACATTTGGTTGCCTGACGCCATGGAAGGACCAACCCCTGTTTCTGCCCTTATTCACGCAGCAACAATGGTGGTTGCAGGTGTATTCCAAGTAGCGAGCTTATTTCCTATTTACATTAAGTTTGGGGCAACCGAACAATTGCATTGGATTGCCTACATTGCAGCATTCACAGCTTTTTATGCTGCCGCAGTGGCATGTTGCCAACGCGACATCAAACGTGGTTTGGCATTCTCCACCATCTCACAAATCGCTTACATGCTCGTTGCATTAGGTGTTTGTTATGCGTTAGAAAACGAAGAAGGAGGACTTGGCTACATGGCTTCCATGTTCCACTTGTTCACACACGCAATGTTCAAAGCTCTACTTTTCCTCTGTTCAGGTGCAATCATTGTCATCATAGGCAGCAACTTCAAGGAATATATGGGCGGACTCCACAAATACATGCCCATAACAAACGCATGTTTCCTCATTGGTTGCATTGCCATCAGTGGTGTTTGGCCATTGGCAGGTTTCTTTTCTAAAGACGAAATCGTTGCAGCTTGCTTCCAATTCTCGCCAGCATTAGGTTGGTTTATGACACTCGTTTCGGGCATGACAGCCTTTTATATGTTTCGCTTATACTATGTCATCTTCTGGGGAAAATCATATTACGAAGAAGATCCTCAAAACCGACGCAAGCCACAAGAAGTACCTTTCATTATGTGGGGACCACTTGTGTTCCTTGCCATTATTTCCATCTTCGCAGGTTGGATTCCTTTTGGACATTTTATATCTGCAACGGGACAAAGTCAAGAAATACACTTGCAGCATTTCCACTTCACAAGCGTCGCGTGGTTTAGCCTCTTAGCAGCTGCCATCGGCATTGGATTAGCAACTTGGATGTATATGCCAAAGAACAATCCTGCATCCGACCTACTTGCAAAAAAAATGCCTTGCCTACATAAAGCAGCCCTCAACAGGTTCTATATAGACAATGCTTGGCAATTCCTGACCCACAAAATCATCTTCCGTTTCTTCTCTATTCCTATTGCTTGGTTCGACCGTCAAGTGATTGATGGCACATTCAATTTCCTTGCATGGGGCACACAAGAAGCTGGAGAAAGCATACGTCCGCTGCAAAGTGGCGATGTGCGTCAGTATGCAATTTGGTTCATTACAGGAACAATAGCTCTAACATTAGTAATACTTTGCTTAATTTAAAGAGATGAGTTGGATATTAACCCTATTTGTAGTAATCCCCGTATTGATGCTCTTGGGACTTTGGGTTGCCAAGAATGATAATCAAGTACGTGGCGTAATGGTAGCAGGCTCTACACTTTTATTGGTTGGAGCAATTTGGCTAACTATTTATTTTGTGCAACAACGTGAAGCTGGCAACACCGCAACAATGTTGTTAGCAAACTCTGTGATGTGGTTCAAACCACTCCATATAGCCTTTGCCGTGGGCGTTGATGGCATTTCTGTCGTAATGATACTTCTTTCTGCCATCATCATGTTTACAGGCACATTCGCAAGTTGGCAGTTAGAGCCCATGAAAAAGGAATACTTCCTTTGGTTTGTACTCTTGGCTTCGGGTGTATTTGGTTTCTTCATTTCTACCGACATCTTTACAATGTTTATGTTCTATGAAGTAGCCCTCATTCCAATGTATTTGCTCATTGGTGTTTGGGGAACTGGAGCGAAAGAATACTCTGCTATGAAACTCACCCTCATGCTGATGGGTGGTTCAGGTTTGTTAATCTTTGGCATACTCGGTATTTACTACTTTAGCGGTGCAAGCACAATGGACGTTGTTAAATTAGCAGAAATGCACGCCATGTCAAAAGACATTCAAAACATCTTCTTCCCATTCGTCTTTGTGGGCTTCGGTATTTTGGGCGCACTTTTCCCATTTCACACATGGTCGCCCGACGGACACGCATCAGCCCCCACAGCCGTTTCAATGCTCCATGCGGGTGTATTGATGAAGCTTGGAGGTTATGGTTGTCTTCGCATAGCGATGTTCATTATGCCCGATGCACTTGAGATGTGGGCACCTGTATTCCTCGTACTCACCACCCTATCTGTTGTTTATGGTGCACTTTCAGCATGTGTGCAAACCGACTTAAAGTATATCAACGCCTATTCATCAGTTTCTCACTGTGGTATGGTGCTTTTCGCTTTGGTCATGACCACACAAACAGCCATCACGGGTGCCATCCTTCAGATGCTTTCTCACGGACTGATGACCGCTCTGTTCTTTGCATGTATCGGTATGATATACCACAGAGCTGGCACACGTGACGTACGCTATCTTGGAGGATTGATGAAAGTTATTCCTTTCCTTGCTGTTTCCTATGTAATAGCAGGTTTGGCAAACTTAGGATTACCAGGTTTTTCAGGCTTCGTTGCAGAAATGACCATCTTTGTTGGTTCTTTTGAAAATGCAGGCACATTCCATCGTGTGGCAACCATCATTGCATGTACAGCCATTGTTATTACAGCCGTTTACATCCTTCGAGTAGTTGGAAAAATTCTTTTTCAAACCATTCCAAATCAAAAGTTCTATAAACTTCATGATGCAACATGGGATGAACGCTTCGCAATCGGTGGACTCATCTTCTGCGTTGCAGGTTTAGGGCTTTTCCCACTCTTCTTTGAAGAAATGATCATCAATGCCGTAGCTCCAATCATGGATCATATTATGGCTTATGTTCCCAATTTAGGTAATCTTTAATAAATCGGCAAAATGAATTATAATGATTTTTTTAAAATGATTCCAGAGGCAAGTCTTGTTGCCATTCTGATAATCTTATTTATTGCCGACTTTATTTCGGCAAAGAAAAAAAACCGCAAATGGTTCAATCCCTTGGCAAGCATTCTGTTGCTTGCCAATACCATGGTTTGCTTACTCCCATTGGGCGCACAAGAAGCCTTTGGTGGGATGTATGTTACCTCAACTTCAATAGACATCATGAAAGCCATCCTTTCTTTGGGAACTTTCATCGTTGTTTTGCAAAGCCGTGTTTGGGCAATGAGGAGCGAGAAAGAAGGCGAATTCTATATGCTCGTTGTTTCTACACTTTTGGGCATGAACGTGATGATGAGCGCAGGCAATTTCCTCATGTTCTTCCTCGGGCTTGAAATGGCGTCTGTACCCCTCGCTTGTGCAGTTGCTTTCGATAAATATCGCAAGAATTCTGCCGAAGCTGCAGCTAAATTCATTATTACTGCAACATTCTCAAGCGCAGTGATGCTTTATGGTATCAGCTTTTTATATGCAGCCTATGGCACATTCTATTTCACAGACTTGTCTACAAAAATCTCTGCCACCCCACTCACCATCATGGGTTTGATATTTTTCTTTAGCGGCTTAGGTTTCAAAATCTCACTCGTTCCTTTCCATTTTTGGACAGCCGACACCTATCAAGGTGCCCCTACAAGCGTTACAGGCTATTTAAGTGTGGTTTCTAAAGGTGCTGCAACTTTCACATTGTTGAGCATTCTCTTCCACGTATTTGGCTCATTGGTTGAATATTGGCACGTATTGATGATGATCGTTATCGTCCTTTCTATCACGATTGCCAATCTCTTCGCCATCCGCCAATCAGAACTGAAACGTTTCATGGCGTTTAGTTCCATTTCGCAAGCGGGCTACATCATGTTGGCAGCCTTAGGAAACGATTGGTCTACGTCCGTAACTTCATTGAGCTACTATGTTCTCATCTACATTGTGGCAAACATGGCAGTGTTCAGTATCATTTCTGTTGTTGAACAAAACAATGGTGGAAAAACGCAGATTGATGACTATGATGGCTTCTATAAAACCAACCCCCGTTTGAGTTTCTTAATGACCCTTGCGATGTTCTCGCTTGGTGGTATTCCTCCATTTGCTGGTATGTTCTCTAAATTTTTTGTCTTCATGGCAGGCGTAAAAGGAGCCAATATCAGCACAACCATGGGCGGATGGTCATACGTTGTTCTCTTCATAGCACTGCTCAATACAGTTGTTTCACTTTACTATTATCTCAAGATAGTAAAGGCAATGTACATCAACCACAGTGATAGCCCATTGCCTACATTCAAGAGCGATGTCAATACTAAATTTGCTTTGGCAATCTGTACGCTTGGTATTGTTCTCTTCGGACTCTGCAGTTACATCTATGAATGGATTGCAGCCGCAGCGCAGTAAAGAACTATTATAACATCTTATCATACAAGTCAGGATTTCGTCCAAATACAGACGTTTCCTGACTTTTTTATTGTAGAAAGCTTGAACGACAAAAGAAGCATATAACAAAACAGTGGGACTTACAATTTTTATTGCAAGTCCCACTGTTTTTACATTAAAATCTTGAAGTCGCCTTAAGCCAACACGACCTTGTCGCCTTCTCCCTTCAATTTGCCTTCTTTTGCAAGCCAACCAATACCAAGGAAAGTATCTTCAATAGAAATATTTGCAGCTTTTGCAATTTCTTCTACATAGAGTGCTGTCCCTGCGGCAGCCAATGTGTTGTAAACATCACCAGCTCTGAAGCCAATATTCTCAACACTAAGGTCTAATGTCGAAGTTTCAAGAACCTTTTTTGAAGTTGCCTTTTTGGTTGCGGATTTCTTTGTTGCAGTTTTTGCTGCGCTCGCCTTCTTTTCTACCATAAGTTCATCAATAAGTGTTTATAAATACTACTAATCTTGAACACAAGATGTAATTGTTTTTGCAAATTTACACCAATTATTTCAACAATGCCATTTTTTTTGACAAAAAGACTTACTTTTTTATCTCGCAACTGGCTAAGTGCTGCATTTATTGACTTAAATCAATGAAAATTAATCTTTCAGACTTAATTTTATTTGCAATTCGTCAAGTTGTTTTTGGTCTACAACCGATGGTGCATCGAGCATCACATCACGCCCACTGTTGTTTTTAGGGAAAGCTATCACATCACGGATTGAATCCAAACCAGCAAAAATACTCACATAACGATCCAATCCGAAAGCCACACCAGCATGAGGCGGTGCACCATATTTAAAGGCATTCATCAAGAAACCAAATTGTGCTTCGGCTTGTTCAGGCGTAAAGCCCAATACTTCAAACATCTTTTCTTGCAACTTTGCATCATGGATACGCATCGAACCACCTCCCAATTCTATGCCGTTACAAACAAAGTCATAGGCCTTCGCACGCACTTGTTCTGGATGTTCATCCAAGAGGTGGAGATCGTCTGGATTAGGCATCGTGAACGGATGGTGGGTAGACATTAAACGTTGTTCTTCATCGCTCCATTCAAACAATGGGAAATCAACAATCCAAAGACATTTAAAATCGTTCTTGTTACGCAAACCGAGCCGACTTCCCATTTCCAAACGCAAAGCACAAAGTTGTGTCCGCGTCTTGTTGGGTTTATCGCCAGAGAGGATCAACACCAAATCGCCATCCTTCGCACCTGCAATCTCTTTCACTTTTAGCAATTGTTCGGGTGTGAAGAATTTGTCAATGGAGCTTTTCACTTCTCCGTCTTTACCATATTTAATATAGACCAAGCCACTTGCACCTACTTGTGGACGCTTCACAAAATCAGTCAGTTCATTCAGTTGCTTCCGGCTATAATCTGCACCATCTGGCACAACAATTCCACCAATATACGAAGCCTCGTTAAACACAGAGAAATCACTTGTGCCCTTCAGTTCGTTCATCAATTCCACAAACTCCATTCCGAAGCGAACATCTGGCTTGTCCGAGCCATATCGCTTCATGGCATCTGTCCAAGTCATTTGCTCCAATTTCTCAGGCAATTCCACACCACGTATCTCCTTGAAGAGATGACGTGCCAAATCTTCAAAAATCTGAATAATATCTTCTTGCTCTGCAAACGACATTTCACAATCGAGCTGCGTAAATTCCGGTTGCCGGTCGGCTCTCAAGTCTTCATCACGGAAACATTTCGCAATCTGGAAATAACGGTCAAAACCTGCAACCATCAAAAGTTGTTTCAGCGTTTGGGGACTTTGAGGAAGTGCATAGAACTGTCCAGGATTCATCCGTGAAGGCACAATGAAATCACGCGCACCTTCTGGAGTTGAACCTATTAATACAGGGGTTTCCACTTCAATGAAGTTATGTTTATCCAAAAAGTTACGAATGAGGATCGTAACTTTATGACGCAATTCCAAATTACTTCGCACCGAAGGACGCCTAAGATCAAGATAACGATACTTCATACGCAGTTCGTCGCCCCCATCTGTTGCATCTTCAATCGTGAAAGGTGGAGTTTGCGAAACGCTAAGCACCTTCAATTCTTTCACAATAATTTCAATGTCGCCCGTTGGAATTTTATTGTTTTTGCTTTGTCGCTCACTGACGCTACCAAGCACTTGAATACAATACTCACGCCCAAGTTTGTTGGCTTCGTTGCATAGTTCTAAGTTGTCGGCTTCGTTAAACACAAGCTGTGTGATACCATATCGATCGCGAAGGTCGATAAACGTCATACCTCCCATTTTACGTGAGCGTTGCACCCACCCCGATAATGTAACTTCTTTTCCGCAATCGGCTACGCGAAGCTCTCCACAAGTATTTGTACGATACATATTTGTATTATTCTTTAAATTTAACCTCTTGATTGGTTGCCGTCAGGAGAAATAAATCCCCTCTCCGACAAGTTTTTCTGAATAAGAAAAATTATTGCAAAGATACAATTTTCCGATGAAAAATAAGAGAAAACTACTCATCAGTTTTGTCTTTTCCCCAAAAATCCCAAAACTTTAATTAATTATTGTAAAAAAGAATGGCTAACACAAAGTTTCTATCTATATTTGCAAGCAAAAACAATACTAAATAGATAGAATTATGAAGAAAATTGCAATGATAACCTTAATGGTTTTCTTGGGTTCTCTTTTCGCTATTGCGCAAAATCAGGCAGAGATTAAATTTGATAAATCTACCTATAACATAGGTACATTTTCGGAAGAAACCCCCGTACAGAAGATAACTTTCACGTTCACAAACGTGGGGTCTGCACCCTTAGTTATCAATCAAGTTGTGGCAAGTTGTGGATGTGCCGTACCCAAATATGACAAACGCCCCATCCCACCAGGACAAAAAAGTACGCTTGAAATTGTCTATAATGGACAAGGAAAATTCCCTGGTCATTTCAAAAAGAGCATCACAGTGCGAACAAACGGAAAAACAGAAATGACCCGCCTTTACATAGAAGGCATTATGGAAGCAAAGAAATAAAAAATAGGTTGGCATTTGCCAACCTATTTTTCTTTTTCAAGTAACCAATGTTTAAACCCAAATCGGTCATTAGACCGCCTATAGTTTTCTTTTTCTTTTATTCTTAACTTCCCAACGGCTTGCATCTGCTTATTGGCTGCTTCTTCAGCGTTTTCTCTTGAAGTAGCCCACTAGATCTGCGAAAAAACGCTAAACAATCTGCACAGATAATCAGACGCAAGCCCTTTGATCTCTAATCACCGATTTGGGTTAAATCTTTATCCTTCCCTACTCTTCCTCACTTCCCACGTGAAGAATAACACTTGTTGCACCAATTGTAAACAGTGTTCCGTCCTCGATAACACGTTGTTCATTATCGCTCAAAATATCATTGTTCACAAACGTGCCCGTATAGGAGGGACCATCCTTCAGAACATGTTTTAGCTTTCCGTTTTTACCTTGTGTCACGGTGATGGAACAATGTGTCAGATCTACACTCGGGTCTACCGTTTCAATCGGACAATTCACCTTATTGCCTTTCTGATAACGTCCAATGAGATTCACACCCAGCTGCAAAGGAATATTTTGTTGATAGTGGAACACATTTTCAATTACGTGAATATAACCAAATTCGGAAGATATGGGTTTCTCTATACCATTTTCGTTTTCTTCTTTCTGTGTTTTGCGCAATTTAGAAACACCAATGCGAATGCCAAATTGCTTACTGCAAGTGGGACAAACAAAAACCAACCTTTGCCCAACTTTATATTTCGTCTCATCGAACGTGATATAATTATCACATTTGGGACATCTTACACGCTTCATTTCTATCGGATTATTTAACTTCCAATACCCACGCCTGTTCAAAATAGGTATTGCTTCTTAGTTTGTTTAATTGTTCCACAGCCCCTTGCGCAGAAGCATAATAACCACTAACCACCTTCACACTGCCTTTTTTTAAAAGCGAATGGGCATCTTTAAAACCTTCTTCGTGGAGCTTTTTCACAAATTCTTCCGCATTCGTTTCCGTGATATGACTTGCTAAAACAATTGTCCAATAATGCGCTGTGGCATTTGCTATTTCTTGTTTTTCCTGCTCTTGAGAGGTTACCACAACCGTTGATTCTGTTGCATTCTTTCCCGAATCAAAAAGATTGTAAAGCACACCGCTTTTAATTGGTTCATCGCCTACCCTATGGCGTTCTTGCACATTCAACCCCAAAACAGAGATGAAAAACACCACTACCGCTGCAACAGCTACACGGCGAATGGCACGCAAACTAATATTAAGATGGCGCTCGCCCGAAGGTGCTGTTGTTATAGAAATCGTTTTGTTGGATAATACAGCTGACAGATTTTCAGGCACAGCCTCTTTTTCTTCTTTCTTTTGCAACTGAAGAGGCAAAAAATCATAACTGCTCAGCCCATAATAAAACGGAGAAAGCACACCACCATCATAAGGCTCAAAATGAAAATGTCCCTCGTTGGTTTTGCTTAATCTCCCCAAGCCACTTAACTCAATCTTTCCATGGAGTTCAATTTCTTTGAGAATCGCCTCCACATCCTGTTCAATTAATTGCATTGCTTCTGGATAGCTCACATCATAGACATCTGCATAAGATTGTGCTAAAAGCGAATCGTTCAGCGTCAGCAACGGATTGAAACCCAAAGATCTATAAGGAGGGAGAAAGATAGCATCCTTTTCATCATATTGCGCAGACTCTTGATGAGCCACAAACCCACCAAGCCCAGGAACAATCACACAATCATTCTCAAGCAATAAAATTTCAATATGACGGTCTATCCTTAACATCACTGCAAAATTACTTATTTTATTTCTAAAGAACAAATAATAAATGGAAATTCTGTCAAAACACGCTACAAAAGTTGTGTAAATTCATCCATTCTGCAATCATCATACACTTCTTGCTCAAACAAGCCTCAGTTGCATAGTAAGTAAGGCTCAGTTATTGTGCAACTGAGCCTTACTTACTGTTACTTCAGTTTATATTCAAAACAAATCTGATTATCAAATACTTATAAATCTCGAAATATCTATCAGAAATCAATCATAAAATGACATTTAAAAGCATACATTTTTCTCTGTTTTAAACGCTGAAATTTGTACCGGTATGATGAGAAAAGACGGCTGCGCACGCTTGTTGAATATGCTTTTTTGCCGTTTCTTTTTCAAGGGCAAGTTCCAAGGGGAAATCTGGCGGATTAACACTGCGAACCGTCTGAAAACCAGCAGCAATTAATTCTTCTTTATGGATAATTCTGCCCGCTATTAAATGCACAGAAATATGCTCTTTTTGTCCATATTCCAAAACCTTTTGGGGCAGTTTCCCCATCAACGTTTGCCGATCGGAGCACCCCTCTCCCGTCAGAATGAAGTCTGCACCAGCTATCAAGTTTGCGAAATTTATCTCCTCCAACAAAAGTGTTGCTCCCGATTGCATCTTGGCATGGAAAAACTGCATAAAAGCATAACCCAGTCCTCCAGCCGCACCTGCCCCTTTCTGCAGCGAACAATCACGACCAAGTTTCCGAAGCGCCATCTGAGAAAAAGTCTGCGCACGTCTTTCCAAACATTCCACATCGTCAGGATTTGCACCCTTTTGAGAAGCAAAGACATGCGCAGCACCCGAAACGCCACACAACGGATTTTCTACATCAGACGCCAATGTGATGTCGAGCGAAAAAGAAGGGACTTTATACCACAATTCTCCATACACCTCTCGAAAACATTTCAACATTCCCAACCCACAATCACTCGTTGCCGATCCGCCTAAGCCGATGAGAAAACTTTTACATCCACGACGCACAGCATCTATCAGTAATTCACCAACCCCATAAGTAGTTGCAATCAAAGGATTTAATTCTTCTTTCTTCAAGAGATTAATTCCACAAGCCGACGCAGTTTCAAGGATGCAAAGACCATCTGATTTTCGGATGGCATAACACCCCTTAATGGGGCGCATCAAAGCATCATGACAGGCTGCAACAACAACGTCGCAATCAAAATTCCTACAATAAGCCTCCAGCATCCCGTCTCCACCATCACTAAGTGGAACACAATGGATTGCTGCCGTGGGGCAAAGCCGAGCAAAGATTTCTTTTGCTGCCATTTCAGCCTCAAAAGATGATAGACAGCCTTTAAAGCTATCAATAGCCAATACGATTTTCACAATATTTTCTCCAACCCAATTCGACCATTAGCCGCCTGAGTTTCTTTTTTATTTTACTTTTCAACTTCCCAACTGCTTACATCTGCTTGCCTGCAACTTATTTAGCGTTGTCACTCGAAGTAGCCCGTTACATCTGCGAGAAAACGCTGAACAAACTGCACAGACCATCAGACGCATTCCCTTTGGTCTCTAATGACCGAATTGGGTTCAATTTCTATTCGTTTCTTGCGCAAAGATACAAAGAAATCAACAAAAATTTGGCTTTTACCACATTTATATATATCTTTGCAAAAAATAAATCAGAACATAAATTTTATGAAGGACTTCTTTAAAAACGTTTTTTCCACCATTGTTGGTCTTTTCCTTTTCAGTGTCATCATGACTATTTTTGGTTTCATCAGTCTCTTTGGGATGATAGCCGTAGGATCGCAAACAACTGAGATTGCAAACAATTCTGTGCTGGTTGTCAATCTTTCAGGCGTGATGAACGAACGTGAAGAATCTGACTTCATGTCGGAACTAACAGGAAAGGTTTCTAACAAAATCGGATTAGAAGACTTTATGAATGGCATCAAGAAAGCCAAGACAAACGATAATATCAAAGGAATTTATTTGGAAGCGGGTGCATTCGTTCCCAACTCTATTGCATCTTTGCAGGAGGTGAGAGCAGCATTGGAAGATTTCAAGAAAAGTGGTAAATGGGTGGTTGCTTATGGCGATATATACACCCAAGGCACCTATTATCTTGCATCAGTAGCCAACAAGGTCTACATCAATCCACAAGGACAAATAGACTGGCGAGGACTTTCTTCTCAGCCCATATTTCTCAAAGATGTATTGGCAAAATTTGGTGTAAAAATGCAGGTAGCCAAAGTGGGAACCTACAAAAGTGCAACAGAACAATTCACTGGCGAAAAAATGAGTGATGCCGACCGACAACAAACCACAGCCTATCTCACTAGCATGTGGGGTAATATCACAAAAGAAGTGGGAAAAAGTCGCAACATTTCTGTGGAGAAACTCAATGAATATGCCGACAATCTCGCACTTCTAAACACAGCAGAGGAATATAAAAAACTGAAAATGGTGGACGGACTCCTCTACACAGATCAAGTGAAAGGCGAAATCAAAAAACTTTTGAAACTGGGAAGCGATGAAAACATTTCGCAAGTTTCTTTGGCAGACTTGAGAGACATAGACGAAGACTATACAGGAGACGAAATTGCTGTTTATTATGCCTACGGAAACATTGTAGACGGAGCAGCAGGTGGCACGTTTTCAGGTGAAACAGTCATTGATGGACAAGTGGTTTGCAAAGACATTGAAGCATTGATGAACAATGAGAATGTAAAGGCGGTAGTCATCAGAGTAAACTCTGGTGGTGGCTCTGCCTATGCGTCAGAACAGATTTGGCATCAAATCGTGGAACTGAAAAAGAAGAAACCCGTAGTAATCAGTATGGGTGGTATGGCTGCTTCTGGTGGGTATTACATTTCAGCACCAGCCAATTGGATAGTTGCCGAACCTACAACCATCACAGGGTCGATTGGAATTTTCGGAATGTTCCCTGACTTCAGTCAGTTACTCACAGAAAAATTGGGTGTGAAGTTTGATGAAGTCAAAACCAATAAGAACGCAAGTTTTGGTACGATGGCACGCCCATTCAATGCTGAAGAAATTGCTTATTTGGAACGTTACATCGCACGTGGTTATAATTTATTCAAAAGCCGTGTAGCTGCTGGACGCAAAATAAGCGATAGTCAAGTGGAGAATGTAGCACAAGGACACGTTTTTACGGGAGAGGATGCGCTGAAAATCAAACTCGTTGATGAGTTGGGCGGACTCGACAAGGCAATTGCCAAAGCAGCAGCCATTGCAAAAATAGATGACTACTACACTGCCACTTATCCAGCAAAAGCCGATTGGATGGATCAACTTTTCTACAAAGCAACCACTGGTAACTATTTGGACGAACAGCTCCGTGCAGGACTTGGCAGCTATTATGAATCGTTTGCATTCATCAAAAACATCAACCAGCATGCTGCCATCCAAGCACGCATTCCTTATCTCCCAAACATTCACTAAACAAAGCGGGGGGAGGAAGAAAACAATAAGGATATAAAAACAGTAATATTCTCAATCAATTATATGGAAGGCGACCTCATTAAAATTCACAAATGGCTTCTGCCCCTCAGCTGGCTCTATGGGGCAGTTGTGAGCATTCGCAACGAATTGTTTGAACTCGGAGTACTGAAGAGTAGGAGTTTTGACGTGCCTGTCATATCGGTTGGGAACATCACAGTGGGGGGATCGGGGAAAACACCACATGTGGAATATCTTGTTAATTTACTCAAAGACATTGCACAAGTAGCAGTTCTTTCACGAGGCTACAAACGCAAAAGCAAAGGTTATGTCTTGGCAGACCTTGACACACCTATGACGGAAATTGGTGATGAACCTTTCCAGATGAAACATAAGTTTCCAAACGTGCATGTGGCAGTTGATAAAAACAGATGTACAGGCATTGACAGACTTACCACAGATGAAGCAACAAACAATACAGATGTGGTGCTGTTGGACGATGCCTTTCAACACAGATATGTGAAACCAGGCATCAATATTCTCTTGGTGGACTATCATCGATTGATTATCTATGACAAACTATTACCAGCTGGTAGGTTGCGTGAACCACTTTCAGGGAAACACAGGGCAGATATTATCATCATCACAAAATGTCCCAAAGAGCTAAGCCCCATCAACTATCGTGTGCTGAGTAAAGCAATGGAACCTTATCCGTTTCAAGAACTTTTCTTCACCACCTTAGAATATTGCGATTTGAAGCCCATCTTCGAAGAAGAAGCACTTCAAAAGGAGATTAAACTACAAGAAATTCAAAATTATAACATACTTCTTTTAACAGGAATTGCACTGCCCAAACAGTTAGAACTCGATATAAGGAAGTTTTCAAAGAACAAACATTTAGACATATTAGCATATCCAGATCACCACTCTTTTAAGAAAAAAGACATTGCAGAGATCAATAAACGGTTTGCAGAAATTCCTGAACCCAAAATCGTTATTACCACAGAGAAAGATATGGCACGCCTTATCTGCCTCGAAGGTATAGACGAAGCAGTCAGAAAAAATATCTACACACTACCTATCAAAGTGAAGTTCATGCTGGAACAGCAAGAGAAATTTAACGAAAAAATACTATCCTATGTACAAAAAAATTCAAGAAACAGCATCTTGGCTAAAAGCAAGAATGCAGTCAAGCCCAAAGACAGCCATCATTCTCGGAACAGGGTTAGGACAATTAGCTTCAGAAATCACTGATAGTTATGCGTTTTCTTACAAAGATATTCCCAATTTTCCCATCTCAACTGTAGAAGGACACGCAGGTAGTCTTATCTTTGGTAAACTCGGCGATAAGGATATTATCGCTATGAAAGGACGCTTCCACTTCTATGAGGGTTACAACATGAAGGAAGTCACCTTCCCTATTCGTGTTATGCACGAATTGGGAATAGAAACCTTGTTTGTGTCAAATGCCTCTGGAGGTATGAACGCTGCATTCCAAATAGGCGACTTGATGGTCATCACAGACCACATTAATTTCTTCCCAGAACATCCGTTGCATGGTCCGAACTTTCCAACAGGTCCACGATTTCCCGATATGCATGAGCCCTATGACCACAAACTCATTACTTTGGCAAAAGAAATAGCCAATGAAAAAGGAATACGTTTGATGGAAGGTGTTTACGTAGGTGTGCAAGGTCCAACCTTTGAGACACCAGCGGAATATCGCATGTATCGCTTATTGGGTGGAGATGCTGTGGGGATGAGCACTGTTCCCGAAGTAATTGTGGCACGCCACGCTGGTATAAAAGTCTTTGGGCTCAGCGTAATCACCGACCTTGGAGGCTTTGATACACCCGTTGAAGTGAGCCACGAGGAAGTACAGGAGGCTGCAAACAAAGCACAACCACTAATGACGGAAATCGTACGAGAAATGATCAAACGTTCATAAGTATAATAGAGAATTGTGAAAGAACAACAACCTTCGTAAAGCCATCAGATAACTTTACGAAGGTTCTCTTATCTTCATTCCTCAAAAACAATAAAAAAAGAAATGGAAATCAAAGAATTAGGCGAATTTGGACTTATCGACCACCTCACCCAAGACATCACTTCCAAAAATCCATCTACCATTTTAGGCATAGGCGATGATGCGTCAGTGATTTGCCATGAAGGAAAAGAAACATTGATTTCTACCAACATGTTTATGGAAGGTATTCAATTCGACCTTACCTATATAGACATGTACCACTTAGGCTATAAATGTGGGACAGTAGCTATCAGCAATATCTTTGCAATGAATGGACAACCAACACAGCTCTTGGTTTCTATCGCAATCGGAAAGCGCATTAAAGTTAATGATTTAGACAGGTTTTATGCGGGTTTAAAGGCGGTTAGTGAGAAATGGGGTGTAGACATTATTGGCGGAGACACAACCGCTTCCTACACAGGTTTGGCAATTAACGTTACGTGCATTGGTAATGCTCAAAAAGAAACTATCACACGCCGCAATGGTGCATCGCCCACAGATATTATATGTGTATCGGGTGACTTGGGTGCAGCCTATATGGGACTTCAAATTCTTGAAAGAGAAAAGAGTGTTTACTATCAACAGATAGAAGAATACAATAAAAAGCTGAAAGCCTTAGAACAAAATGGCAAACAGGCTCAATCAGACGCATTGAAGGTTGAAAAAGAGGCCATTGCAAACTTTCAACCAGACTTTGCAGGCAAAGAATATCTAATCGACCGACAATTGAAACCCGAAGCACAAGGTGAACTCATTCATCAATTGCACTCACTTGACATTAAACCTACGGCAATGATAGACATTTCAGATGGTTTAGCCAGTGAATTGAAACACATCTGCAAACAAAGCCAATGCGGTTGCAGAATCTACGAAGACAAACTGCCTATAGATTATCAAACAGCGGTGGCGTGCGAAGAATTCAATCTCAACCTCACTACAGCTGCACTCAATGGTGGCGAAGATTATGAACTTCTCTTCACAATTCCCATTTCCGACCACGCAAAATTAGAAGGTATTAAAAATATTCGCCAAATAGGTTACATCACTGAAAAATCTTTAGGCGAATACATCATAACACGAGATGGGAGCGAATTTGAGTTGCAAGCACAGGGCTGGGTGAACAAAACCTAAATGTGGAGGCTTTACTTTGTAAACAAACGTTAATTTCAAAAAAAAGAACGAGAAAGTTTGGTTATTTCAAAAAGAATAAGTAACTTTGCACTCGCAATTCAGAAATGACTTCTAAGTCATATCAAGGATGAAAGAAAGGTGCCATAGCTCAGTTGGTAGAGCAAAGGACTGAAAATCCTTGTGTCCCCGGTTCGATTCCTGGTGGCACCACTCCTCCTTTCATTTAGGGCGGTTCTCTTTTTGAGTCCGCTCTTTTTTTTGCTCCAAAAATAAGGTAACTACTACATCAATAGAACTTGAATGAAACGTTTACACATTACGCTGGCTGCTATTCTCATTTTTTTTGTCTCGTGTTCTGACAAAAAAAAGAACGTAACAGACACTTCTGTTGAAAACCAATCAGAAGTATTGATTCATCAAATACAAAAGACTTCTAAACTCTATACATCTGAAATTCAGATACATAAAATTATAACCCATAGCGACACTATTATTGCTAAAGTGCAATTCTTAAATATCAAAAAAGACATACCGCTTGAAAATCTTGGTATCAGGAAAATAGCCATTCCCATTGATGCGACCGTGAAAACTTACATAGACTTCAGTAACTTCGGAAATGAGCATGTTCGCATCCACAATCAGCACATCAACATCACGCTTCCTGACCCCAAAATCGAACTAACCAGCACGAAAATCAACCATAAAGAAATCAAGGAGCAAAACCCATTTTTGCGTTCTGACTTTACAGACGAGGAGCTTGCAAACTATGCGCAACAAGGACGTGACGCCATCATAAAATCCATTGCCCAAACAAACATCACAGAAACGGCAAAGGAAAGTGCTATCCGACAGTTGCTCCCCATCTTGAGAGCAATGGGGTACAAAGATGAAAACATCACAATTACATTCAGAAGAAACGTTCAAAAAGCGAAATCGAAAAATTAATAAGCCAAAATGGGGACAAAGAAAAACAATAAAAACATAATAGCGTGGCTGCGCTTTGGTGCAAAATATAAATTTTATGCCATCGTGCTTTCCATCATCATTGGAGCAATCTTCTTCATTGGCTTTCTTTGGAAGCAAAACGATTATGCTATAAAAGCCGAAACCACCATCAACCAGAAGATAGACATCACGCCATCTGAAATCAGAAGCATCCAAGACATTGGACAATGGGAATTTCTCCACGTAAGCACCGAAGAGTTGGTGGACACCATAAGAGAACATTTTTTAAGTAACGACAGACTAACAAGGATATATTACGGCAGCATTCGATTAGGTATTGATCTCAAAAAGTTCGATCCTAAACAAACAAAAGTTGCAAACGACACACTTTTTGCCACCTTACCTCCTATCGAGATACTTGATCCCAACATCATTGATGAAGCTCGCACACGTGCCTTTATTGAAGAAGGAAATTGGAATGCAGCCGACAGAGAGATGCTCTATGAACAAGCTAAACACAAAATTCTGCAACGCTGTCTGACCAAAAACAACCTGCAGGTAGCCGAAGAAAATGCAAAAACTCAACTCGGAAATGTTTTCAAGGCAATGGGGTTTAAGGTTGTTGTCATTAAAATAGAAAAAAATAAACTCACAAACAAATAAAAACAAGAATGCTTTTCAAATTCTCCACATACCAAAATCATTATCAGTCACTTACCCAACTGGGCATACCAATCGTTGTCGGACAAATTGGTACAATTATTTTAGGTTTTGCCGATACACTAATGGTGGGACACCATAGTACCACAGAATTAGGTGCCGCCGCCTTTGTAAACAACATGTTTGTCATTGCCATCATTTTTTCGTTAGGTTTTTCTTATGGACTGACACCAATTGTGGGAGCACTTTTCGGACAAGGAAATCACAAAGAAATCGGAAAGATGCTCAAAAACTCGCTCTTTGCCAATATGTTGGTGGGCTGCTTCATTCTATTTTTGTTATGTCTGTTGTATTGGAACTTAGGAAACTTGGGACAGCCAGAAGAATTATTGCCCCTCATGCGTCCTTATTTCATTGTCAATCTCTTGTCAATACCCTTTCTCGTTTGTTTCAATACATTCAAACAAATGTCCGACGGAATTACCGACACAAAAACACCCATGTGGATTCTCTTGTCAGGCAATTTGCTCAATATCATCGGGAATTATCTATTAATATACGGAAAATTAGGATTTCCAGAACTCGGACTATATGGTGCAGGGCTCTCCACAATGTTCTCACGCATTATCATGGCTTGTGCCTTTCTCTATATCGTCTTTGCAACCAAACGTTTCGATACCTATCGCAAGGCATTCCTAACAGAACGCCTCAATAAAAAAGATCTACTGCACCTCTTCAGAATAGGTATTCCACTCAGCCTACAAATGGGCATGGAGGCATCGGCTTTCAGTTTGAGCTCCGTTATGGTTGGATGGATTGGTACATTGGCATTAGCCGCCCATCAGGTAATGCTCACCATATCCCAATTCTTTTACATCATTTACTATGGCATGGCATCGGCAATAGCCGTCAGAGTGAGTTATTTCACAGGTCAAAAGCACTATGGAGAAGCACAAAAGGTGGCAGCAGCAGGCTTTCATCTCATACTTCTCATTGCCCTGTGTGTTTCTCTGCCTGTAATCATTTTTAGAAACCAATTAGGCGGTATCTTCACAGACAACCAAGAAGTTTCGCTCATAGTCGCACAAGTCATTCTTCCACTCATCATTTACCAATTTGGCGATGGTATGCAATGTGCTTATGGCAACGCAATGCGGGGCATTTCATACGTAAAGCCATTGATGTACACAGCCTTTCTGTCCTATTTTATTATCTGTTTGCCATTGGGCTATCTCTTGGGTATTCAATTAAAAATGGGCTTACTCGGTATTTGGTTTGCCTTTCCGTTCGGTCTCACCACCGCTGGCATTCTTTACTATCGCTTTTTCAAGAAAGGCATAAGGCGGCTAAGGTAATTCATAAATGAAGCTATCAAGATTTACTCCCTATCGAGTAAAAGCCTTTTACCCCAATTCGGTCATTAGAAACCAAACAGATTGCGTCTGATGGTCTGTGCAGTGTTCATCGTTCTCTCGCAGACACAGTGGGTTACTTCAGAAAACGATGAAGAAGCTACCGACAACCGAATGCTATCTGTTCGGAAGTTAATAAATAAGATACAAAGAAAGCCTTAACGATCTCATGACCGATTTGGGTTTATTTTATCCTTATGGGATAAACCAAAACAATTTCTGTTAAGTCGGCTTTTGTTCGGTGGGCTTTCACATTAATCCCCAACTTCAATCCTTGCAATGATTTAAAGGTATAATGCACACCAATGCGCTCGTAGTAAGGCGTTTCGTTCTCTTTTGCATTTGCGCCCATTTGACGATGGAGATAAAAACCCAAACTCATTGCCAGAGACAAATTATGGTAAAAAACTTCATGCTTTCCAGCCAATCCCACCGACCATGGACTATGCCTCATCTCTATTCCTTTTGCGGTGTCTAACGCTTTGATGTGAGAAGCATAACTACCATAAAACAGATCCATACCAATACCTGATGCCCATCGCCGTGCATAACGATACATCAAATCAGCTTGCAGTGAATATGCCATATAAAACTTAAAATCTTCTGTTCTGTAATTGGGAGCTGTGGGTGGTGTTTGAAACTGCGTCAGTAACCAGTCTTCCAACATTGTTTTCCCACCAATACCAAGCGAAATATTCAAGTATAAACTCTTCTTAAATGGTTCGCTTTTATACATATTCCTATCTCGCACTTGCGCTTCGTAATAAGGATAATAAACCAAGCCCAACGAAGGTCCTACCGTATTAGACCCTTTATTCGGGCGATACAACGCACCGTTGCTATGATGAACAAACTCTATTCCAGCTCTCACGCCCCATGATTGTGAGAAACGATAGGTTTGAAACAATCCCGCACCAAAATAAATCAAAATGGGTGTACCAATTAACTCATTGTCAATATTATTCGCTTTGTCATACCATCGTGTATTAAAACCAACACCACCACTCAAAGCATAGCTTGTTTCCCATTTTCTATTGCGATAAATTGCACGTGTGAAAGTACCATAAACCGACAATGTATTGCCAAGGTGTGAGTCATAGTCAACCATTTGTGCCATTCCCCACGCTCTGTCTTCACTTCTTCGCATCTTCACTGCACCATTGAACGTATAGCGCAGCCCTATCGAAAGGCTTGGATAACCAAAATCTTTTGCATAAGCGTCGCTATCAGAAGGTAGTGCTACATGATTAAACGCTACGGCAACCGAACCATTTGCTCGTTTGTTGAGCCAACGTTTATCATACGAATCTAAGGCGACTACTTCGCTCGGCATAACAGAAACAGCCATACCCCAATGGCGCACAGAATCTTTTTCCTCAGCAAGCAAGGAAGAATACGTAGCAAAAAGAAAGACGAATAGTGACAAAAATTGTTTCATATGCAGATGAGAGAGTTTTGACTAATCTTGAGAAGATTAAAGGTGAAAAATGCGAGCGACATTCTTTGTTGTTTGTGACTTAATTTCAGCGGGCGAAACTTGATAAACATCTACCAATCGATCTACAATGTGTTCTAAGAAAGCACTCTCATTGCGTTTTCCTCTTTGCGGAACAGGTGCCATATAAGGCGCATCTGTTTCGAGAACAATTCTTTCTAAGGGAACGGTTTTCAAAGTTTCTGGCAGATGCGATTTCTTAAATGTCAGCACACCACCTATGCCCAAAACAAAATTATCGAACGCAAGCAATTCCGCAGCTTCTATCTCGTTACCCGTGAAACAATGAAAAACGCCTCCACATAGTCTATCTGCATATTTCCTTAGAATCTTCACCATTTCGTTTTGTGCTTTCCTACAATGAATCATCAATGGCAAACCCGCTTCTATCGACCACACAACTTGTTCCTCGAACGCCAAAAGCTGTTCTTTCTCAAATTCTCGACTCCAATAAAAATCCAGTCCAACCTCGCCAATGGCAATGTAGCGATGTTCCTTTTGAAGCGCATCTTTCATCTGAGAAAGTATTGCTTTGAAATCGGTTTTCACTTCTTCTGGATGCAACCCTATCATGGGATAAACGTAATCAGGATAGGTTTCATAAACCTTCTTCATGCTTTCAATAGATGAAAGCCCTATTGAAGGTAGAAAGATTTTTTTCACCCCCGCAGTCTTTGCCCTTTCGATGACTTCGTTTAAATCTTCTTTGAATTCCTCGCCGTCGATGTGAATATGCGTGTCTATCATTAACTTATGGTTTTATTTATTTCGTTTCATCATATTGTCCGAATAGCTTTCCAACTCTGCTTTCTTTTCTTGGGGAACATTTATCGCAGCAAGATATTTCTTACTTTCTTCAAAATAGGCATAGATTTTTTCTTTTGCCAATTGATCAACGCCTATCTCGCTATATAATTTTGTTATGGCAGCTATCTTTTCATCGTTGTCATATTCTGTTTTCTCGATCCATTCGAGCAATTCCCGACGTTGATTTTCGTTGGCACGATTGAACGCCGTAATGAGCATATAGGTTTTTTTATTACAAAGAATATCACCACCGACTTGTTTTCCAAAGATTTGTGGATCACCATATACATCAAGGTAATCGTCTTGCAACTGGAAAGCTAATCCGATACATTCCCCAAACTTATACAAGTTTTCAGTGTCTTCAATAGGAGCATCAGCAAGCATGCCTCCTAACTTCATTGCACAAGCTAAAAGGACACTCGTTTTGAGGCGTATCATTTCAATATACTCTTCCACCGACACATCACATCTTTGTTCAAATTCCATGTCATATTGTTGCCCCTCACCGATTTGCAAGGCTGTTTCCGTGAAAAGATCTAAAGCAGCTTTCAAATGCTTCACATCGCATTGTGCCAATCGTTCATATGCCATGACCAACATAGAGTCGCCCGACAAGATAGCTTGATTGGCGTTCCATTTTTCATGAACGGTTGTTTTTCCACGCCGAAGAGGAGCATTATCCATCAAATCATCATGGAGTAAAGTATAATTGTGATAAGTTTCTAAGGCACAAGCCGACGAAAGAATCGATGTTGGGTTGTCCTTAAACATTTGATAAGCCAACAACATTAGCACTGGGCGAATGCGTTTTCCACCAAGTTCCAACACATACTTAATTGGTTCGTAGATGCTTTGAGGCTTGCGTTCATAGCTGAGATGGGCAAGATATTGATTAATTGCTTCTAAAAGTTCATCAGATGTATACATACTTTATTTTTTATATGCTTAATTTATATGCTGTTTCATTAAAGACTGAACACGATAGGGATTTCTATCATCGCTCTGCAAGGTTTTCCGTCTTCCTTTCCCGGTGTCCATTTTCCCATGGTTTTTACCACACGCAACACCTCGGAAGCAAATACGGAGGTGTCGTTTCCCTTCACCTTTATATTATCCACACTCCCATCCGCAGCAACAACAAAAGTAACAGAAACAATTTTCACATCCGCAGCATTGTGTGCTTGCTCGGGATATTTTATGTTCTTTGTCAGCCATTTCATAAATTTACTCCATCCTTCTGGCGGCGTTGGTGTTTCGGAAAGAATTTTCTTTTTTATCTTTTCATCCGTTCGTTCTTGTTGTTCGTCCGAAGGAACATCTGTCATCTTGTTGGTTTCCTTCTTTGCTTCTTCCACTTCTTTTTGATTGTTCACAACAAGACTGGCTTCTGCCGACACTACATACGTTTCCGATGTTTTAGGAGCAGCTGTCTTTGTATCATTACTTTCCATTGAGCCAACCTCCTTAGGTTGCACAAGGTTGGGCGTATTGCTTCTTTTCAGATTTAATAGGTCTTCAGTTGTTGGTTTTTCTTCATTTTGTTCGGTTGCAAGATCAGTTTGGTCAATTGCAGGCAACATTTCCAAATTGTCTAAAACCAAACTTTTCGATAAGTCGATAGGTGGCACATTGTCTTCATCGGTCACTTGACGATATTCCATCGCAACAAAAAAGACCGACAATGACACAATCAGCCCCAGCACAAAGCCTATCCAGCGTCTGCGCTCCAAATCAGCTTGTTTCGACTTCCTTTTTTCCAAATCTATCAAATACTAAATCTGCCTATTCTGCGTTATTACTCCATACAAGACATAGCCTACCGCTACTTTTTGTCCAACAACGGGCGACACAAGTCTCGCATGGGTTTCTAAATTCAACACACAAAATTAATAAGATATTCGGAAAAAGATGTATCTTTGTCGATAAATTAAAGCGGAATAAATGAAAAAGATCTTTTTTGCGCTCATCATTCTATTCTCTTTCTTGGAACTAAGAGGACAAGAAAGCCAAACGGAATACAACTTCCTTCGCCTACCTGTGAGTGCGCATGCGGCTGCATTAGGTGGTGAGAACATCACAATCATTGAAGACGATCCTTCGCTGATGTTCTCTAATCCTGCATTGGCATCATCGGTGAGCGACATGACCATTGGACTTAACTATATGAATTATATGAGCGGTGCCAACTATATGGGAGCTTCGTTTACAAAGATTGTAAAAGAACGGGCAACGCTCGGTGTGGGTGTTCAATACATGAACTATGGAACAATGCGAGAATTTACCGAAGAGCATGTGGAAGTAGGTACGTTCAAAGCGAGCGAAATTGCCGTGCAAGGCATTTTCTCTTATGAACTTGCTCGAAACATTGTGGGAGGTATCACGGCTAAATTCATCAACACGACGATAGGGAATTACAACAGTATGGCGGTGGGCATTGATCTCGGTGTGAATTGGTATGACGGCGAGCATGGATGGTCGGTTTCGGCAGTAGCAAAAAACCTTGGAGGACAAATAAAAGCCTATGAAGAAGACTTCGGAAAAATGCCATTCGATTTGCAAGTGGGCGTAAGCCGAACACTGGAAGCCCTTCCTTTGCGATTGTCGCTGACCCTGACAGACCTCACCCACTATGATTATAAACTAATTAATCACGTCAATCTTGGTGCAGAAATATTATTTTCGGAAAGTATTTGGCTCGGTGTGGGCTATAATCTGCGCAAGAAAAACGAAATGGCAATTGGCAGTGGCACCGATGCTGCTGCCTATGGAGCCGGATTCAGTGTAGGCGGAGGCATCAACCTCGAACGCTTTAAACTGAATCTTGCCTACGGAAAATACCATGCTGCAAGCAACTCACTCCTCATCAACCTTGCATATACGCTCTAAAAACAACATCATAAATGAAAAAGATTATCATAGCTATCGATGGACTATCGTCATGCGGAAAAAGCACTATGGCAAAAGATCTTGCGCATGAGATTGGCTACATCTACATAGACACGGGGGCAATGTATCGTTCAGTGGCACTTTACGCGCTGAGAGAAAAACTTTTCAATCCCGACGGAACAATTGCCGAAGAACAACTCAAAGAGAAACTCAACGAAATCCATATTTCCTTTCGTCTGAACAAGGCGACGGGGCGACCAGACACCTATCTGAACGATGAATGTGTGGAACAAGAAATTCGCACGATGAAGGTGGCGAATTGTGTGAGTACCATTGCAGCCTTGCCCTTTGTGCGCTCAATGCTTGTTGCCCAACAGCAACTCATGGGTAAGAAAAAGGGTATCGTGATGGATGGAAGAGACATCGGAACAATTGTTTTTCCAAATGCCGAACTGAAGATTTTTGTAACGGCGTCGGCAGAAGTGAGAGCCCAACGGCGGTTTAACGAACTCCAGGAAAAAGGACAAGACGCTAGTTTTGAAGAAATTCTGCGGAACGTTAAAGAACGGGATTATCTTGATTCAAACAGAGAAGTGTCACCTTTGCGAAAAGCCGACGACGCATTAGAATTAGACAATAGTATGCTTTCTATTGCAGAACAGAAAGCTTGGCTACTCGAACAATACGAAAAGGCTGCATCAAGAAGATAAAAAACTGTAGTTTTCTCTTGAAAAAAGTCTTGTTGGCAATGTGCTAACAAGACTTTTTAGTCTCGGTTCGTTCAATAATTCTTCGCACCATTTTCGTTGTTTTTCATGACAGAAAATACACCTGCATAACTCACTGATTATCAATACTTATAAAAGATAAAAAATTATCTTATAAGAGAATTAAAATTGTCTTATAAGACTTTTCAAATTGTCTTATAAGACAATCTGAAAAGAAAAGGGAGATCATCTTTCCATCCTTAGAAAAAAGAGGGTGATAAATGAAAAAATAAGCAAAGACCTGTATAACTGCATATAAAATTATGACGCCTCAACTCGAAGGGTTGAGACGTCATAATCTGAAAAACAATCGACTGACTTTTTAAATCTTAAAACTTAACGTCTGACACATTTTTTGTTTTGTATGTATATACCTTTTGGTAATTTTTCTATTTCTGTGCCCACATAACGCCCATCAACAGTATAGATGCGATGATCTGTATCTGGCGAAGTTAACGTTCCGCTTTGTTTGATTTCCACAATGGCTGTCGTCACATTTTTCTTGAGAAAATTGAAACTAACACTCCCTGTCTTAGCATCTTCCTTGATGGCATAGAATGGTTTAGTAAAGTCACCATAATTCAACTTTGCTGTAATGAGCGAATCCACATTCTCACTGCCTGGGAATGGATCGCCTGCATGGCTTTTTATGTAGTTCGCTTTCTCGTCGGCGTCTTTTGTCGTACTGTTGATAATCAAGCCATCAGCAGGCACGATGGTCATACCGGGAGAGCCTGCTACATCGTTCACTCTGTCGGTCATATTAACAGCTTGCTTTTCATAGTTCACACGATAAATCAACATACCATGCCCGAGCTGTTTAGCATTCCAACCTTCGCGCTGAACATTGTGAATGATGAGATATTCTTTCTCGTTATCGGTCAAAATCTTGTATGATGCGCCAACGGGCAACTCCACTTTTACAGAATCTGCTGCCAGCGTGTCTACTTTTATCCACCCCATTACTTCCTTTTCCCAAGGTGTGTAAGGCGTTGGCATATAACCATTGTCTGTATATGTACCACTGTCCATGATGTCCCAAAACTCCATCGTTTGGTTATTAGCAAACCCATCTGGCAAAACGGGGTAAAAATCTGGTAAACCCATTGTGTGAGAGAACTCATGACAAAACAGCCCTATGCCGTTGATGCGCTTAGCAGGGGGCGTATCGAATTTTCTTGTCCGATTATAATTCAGCTCGTTGCTGATGCCATAACGCCCGATTTTCACACCATCAAAACTAATGCCATCATAAAAATAGCTCGACTTTGGCCACAGATCGGTAGTTTGATTGCCTCCAACGCTTTGTGCATAGCCTGCATAAATAATATAAACCAAGTCTGCAATGCCATCGCCATTTCCGTCGTAGTCCTTAAAATTCACCTCGCCATCAACAGCTTTACACGCATCAATAATGAGTTCACGTGAATTAACATCTTTAGATCCGCCACTGTCTGCACCATAATAACTAAGCGTTTTCCCTAATTTCACAGGTCCTACCACATCAAACTGGGGTGTGAAAAGTCCGTTGCTCATATCCTTGAAATACTGTCGCACGCTGCCATAATTGCGCTGTTCGTTTGCATCATAATTTGGCAACGGGTGACCTTCATAATTCAAATAATCATCGAAACTCCTCTTTGGGTTGGTGAGCGAGAACGTAGAGTCGCTAAATTCCACAAGAATAGCAAGCACTTTCGGACTTCCCATGTGTGGAAAATAAGGCGGTGTGGTGCTGCCTATACCGATTCTTCGCATCGCTTGCGCACGCTTTACACCTGCTGCTTTCAGAAATTCTTTTTGACTCTGAGCTTTGATTATCTTGCGTTCTGCAAGGCTACGTTGTCTGCTATCATGCGCCAATTGTTTGGTTGCCAACAAATCGCCTTCCGCACTTACCTTTGCAACATAATAACCATCACGTTGCTGAACCAGCAATACACCATCAATAGTTGCAATCCACCCAAAATGTTCATCGCCATGCAAAACAATCGTTAGCTTTGTACCATCGGGTTGGAGAACAACCACCGGTGTAGGGTCGGCTTTACTTGCTTTTGCCAAAATCGAAATGAAAAGCAAGCAAGCAATGATGAGCTGTCGTTTCATCGTTCTTATCATCTTTCTTCGTTTTTATTATACCTTATATTATATATCTATCTTATGTTTCTTGAAATAATACTGCCCTTTCGTGCGTGTGCGCCTACCATATTCTATTGCTCTTTTCGGACAATGATGATAACATGCAAAACAGGTAAGACATCGACCATTGTGTAGCCATCGCGTTGCTTCATCACATCCGCTCTGTACATTTTCTACCGGACAAACCCGCTTGCAAATACCACAATGTACACACTTCGCTTCATCCACTTTGAAGTATCGATCAGTAATGAGATAGCGTTCAAAGAACCCACCTACTATATTAGAGAAAAACTTCGGAATCGGACCTTTCACTAAAAAAGTTTTCTCGAAATCCATCGCAGGTTGGTTTTGCTTCCGTATATGCAATACTTCACAAAAAGCAAGAATTCGCTCTGCAGCAGTAGCTATCTTTTGCTGTTCTTTTTTAGGTTTATCCACATCCATTCCTGGCAACCCTACGTAAGATTCGGGCATTATCACCGATCCCACCATCTCTAAAGAAAGCATCGTTCCAGCCTGAACCAATTTTAACCTTGCCG
This sequence comes from Prevotella sp., assembly GCA_022779305.1. Lineage (GTDB taxonomy): Bacteria > Bacteroidota > Bacteroidia > Bacteroidales > Bacteroidaceae > Prevotella. Next base: position 27,802 of record JALFSW010000066.1, read on the forward strand.
AAAAACGCTCCATTGCCTCGCCAATAGAATCACCTGCCGTTACTAAACAAAACGAAGAATGTCTCTTCAAGCACCCAGCATCGTGTGGTTCTAAGACAAGCCTATCCATAAACTCAAGCACCAATTTCGGAACACGCCAACCATGAATAGGAAAAATAAAACCCACGCTTTCATCTTCTGCAAGTCGAAATCTGCATTCGCCTTTGAGCAAAACAGTCATATCCATTAAGCGATCATCCGTCTGTTTAGCCACCAATTCAGCCATCCAGCGACTGTTACCCGTGCATGAGAAAAAGAATATCATTGTGCAAAGTTACACATTTTTTGTACCTTGGCAAGTATTTGGTCGTTAGATTTTGTAAAGTACACACTTACTTATCTAAAATAAATGGACTATATTTTTCATAAGAATCCTTGCTGACAAGAAAAAGTTTCTTTATCTTTGGAGACAATTTTTATCAAGAGTAAGTGAATAGGTTACAATCCCTTTAAGCAAAGGACTTACAGAAATATCCTTTGCCCTTGTCTGCATGCCCTTTTGCCTGCTGGATTTAAGAGGACTTTAAATACATCTTAGGAAGTGATAGGAGGTATTAGGCTTTCCTATAGCGATTAAAGGAGAAAATAGCGGACAACAAGTTAGTTGTCCACTATTTAAAGTATATAAAAACTTACAATGTCACTGAAAAACCTCCCACAAACCATCTGCCTGGTTGCGGAACGTTCCCATAGTCTACGTAGCTGCGATTGAAAACATTATTGGTTTCAACATAAGCCGTCCATCCTCTTGCTTGCCACGAAAGACGAGCATCCACAAGGGCATAGCTGGCGTAGGAATGTCGTCCACCTGCCACATCCAAATAAGTGCCCATGCGGTGCTGAAAACGATAACTCGTGGTAAGGAGTAGCTGCGGCAGTAGCGCCATATCAAGCCTTGCTACAAATTTGTTTTTCAGATATTCGAGGGCATATTTGCTGACAATACCCACATAGTCCTTTTGGTTTTGATGCAAGAAAGCATAGGACAACGACAATGATTGCAACACCCTTTGATTGCGAAACAGTTGCGAGAGTTTGATATCAAACGACGACTGAAATCCGACGGTCGTAATGCGTCCGAAGTTCACACTCTTCCAAATGAGTGTTCCACTGGCATCCATAGTTCCGTCGGAAATCCAATCGATGAGGTTCTTATGGCGATTATGGAACACATTGAATTTTCCTGTGAAACGGGCATCGCCATATTTCAGTCCAACTTCCACTGCCTCCAACTCTTCAGGAGCAAGATTAGGGTCGGCCTTATGTCCGCCCACCGAATAGAAAAGTTCTGTGAACGAAGGCATTCGCAGCGAAGTATTGTAAGAAAAATAGGCACGTAAACCATCGGTCAGTTGATAGCTAATATCTAAACTCGGATAGAGACGCAACGGCATATCGGCTTGCGAATTTTTCACTGCCAACAAGCCACCTGAAAAAGTCCAGCGGCGCAACAGTACATTGTGTTCGGCAAAGAATTGTAGGTTCGTGCGGTGCAAGCCCTTTACATAGAAGACATCTGCCCCAGAAACAGTGTGCAGGTATTCTAAAGGATAGCCTAAATTTGTACTCAGAATTTCTTCCTGGCGCACCTCTCCACTCAATGCTGTGCGCCCCAGCTGCCAATCGAAATAGGTGTTGAGGCTCAACCCGTAGACATCCGTGCGGTGATAATTAAAAGGATATTTATCGGGTGCGGAACGAATAAGCTCGAAGCGGTCGTAGGTTCTGTTCCAATACACCGCTGGGCGGATGCGCAAAGCCCCCACCTTGTTTTCACCTTGAACGGCTGCAAAGGTTTTGAGCGTATGTTCAAACTGGTTGTCGAAACGAGAAGAATAAAATGTGTTCGATCCGAAATCCTTCTGACTCAGTCCTGTTTGCCATCTCAGGCGCAAGCGATCGGTATCATAAGTCCCTGCGTAGAAAAACTTCACTGCGCGGAAATCGGCACTGAGTCCACCTTGTTTGTTTCGGAGATAACCATCGCTGCGAGTGTAGGAAGCAGAAAATTGGTTGCGCCATTGGGGAGAAGCGAAATGGGCATGCAATCCTGCATTGAAAAAGCCATAGGAACCACCCCGCAAGTGTCCGCCATAGGAAGGACGTGATGGGTTTTTAGTGATGATATTGATAGTTCCCAAGAGAGAAGAGGTACCGTAAGCCCTACCCGCAGGTCCTTCGAGAACCTCGATGCGTTCGATTTCATTGACATCAACTGGGAAATCAAAAGCGTTGTGTCCTGTTTGTGCATCTCCAATATGAATACCATTGAGCAAAACGGCTATCTGCTCGGCATTTCCGCCTCGGATACTGACATCAGTTAGAACACCTAATGCTCCTTTCTGCCGCACATCCACGCTCGATACATACTTTAGGAGGTCGTTCACACTTTGCACTGGCGCAGTAGCAATTTGTTCGTGCGTCAGTACAGTTACCATTCTGGCTTGCTCATTAAACGCAAGCGGCGCACGTGTGGCTCTCACTTCCACTTCATCAAGCAGCATCGTCTTTGCCATGATGGTATCTTGGTCGGCTTTTTCTGTTTCAATGCTAATGCCTTTGGCTGTAGCATTTTGCAGCGTAGCGACGCTCAACACACCAATAACAACCTCTTTACCCAAGACGGCAAAAAGCGAGTAGCCACGATTAGAGAAGCGTTTGAACTTCAACACGTTGCCTTTGTTTAAAATTGGTTTGTACATAAAAATAATAATTTGTTTATCATGCTGAACGATGACAAAAGCCAACGTCCAGTGCCTTGTTTAAGCAGTGCAAAGGTAGTTATTTTTTTATTAAGCTCCATATTTTCTGCCTTTTTACGCAGAGAAATTATTCCTAAGAAGAAAACAGATTTCAAATAAGCCTCAATACAGATACTCAAGATATGGATATCTGCTTTAATTTCTGCCAGTCTTCCTCGCATATTTCTGAATTAATTTATATCTTTGCAACAAACAAAAGAGATATGACACAGCAAAAAAAGAAACATAGTTTCAGAAATAGCTTCACACTTAAAATAGTGATAGGCATCATGGTTATTACGCTATTAGGAATTCTTTACAACCAATTTGTAAAAAGCAAAGAAACCATCACTGCCGAACAAATAGAAGAGGAGAAACGTGAAGCAGCGACGCTTGATACATTAGACATTGTTGGTGACTACCTTTGGAGAAACAAACAAATCCCTGTTGTAGAAAAAATAGAAGAAAAAAAGAAAATAGAAGAGCCTTCCGTTAAAAATAAAAAAGTAGAGAGCATAAAGAATACCGAAGAAATAGATATGCCAGACTTACATATCCCGTCAACGCCTCCACCTCCATCAGAAAACAACACACAAACATCTGCCACCACAGAAGTCACGGAGTAAAAAGTATCTATTTTATTAGCTACAATCAACAATGATATAACTCTATCAATACAAAATACAACTATAAATACCGCAATAAAAAAAGGAGGAGAAATTTATTAAATCTCCTCCTTTTTATACTTATGAATTTATTTTTTAACGCATGTTCTTACCATGGCAGGCTTTAAATTTGCGCCCGCTACCACATGGACATGGATCATTTGGACGGGGCATTTTCTCAGCCTGATAGGGTGTGCGTTGTTCGTGTGCCGTTTCGCGCGTGTCTTGGCGAGCAGCAGCTTGCTGATTAGGATCAACAAGTTCTTCTTTCTGTTCGGTGTAGCGTTGGGTACGCTCCTCTGGCGCAGCTTCTTGAACCTGTTCAGCAGGCTGCATTTCTGGAATTTGACCACGCATGAGTACACTCGCCGTACGATTGTTAAGGTCATTGATCATATTGTCCCAAAGCTTCACACTCTCGAGTTTGAAGATGAGCAAGGGGTCTTTCTGTTCGTAAGACGCATTTTGCACCGAATGGCGTAGCTCGTCTAACTGTCGAAGGTTTTCCTTCCAATCGTCATCGATAAGATGAAGGAGGATAACCTTTTCAAACTGACGTACCACGGAATTAGCTTCCGTTTCGTAGGCTTCTTTCAGGTCACAAGGAATGTTGAAGAGGCGTTTGCCATCGGTGATAGGCACCATGATGCGTTCATAGACCGCCCCTTGATTTTCATAGATTTCTTTGATCACTGGCCATGCCACCTGCTGAATGCGTTCGGTTTTGCGCCTTAAAGTTTCGATGGCAGCTTGGAAAGCATGTTCTTCAAGTTCGGCTTTGCTCGTGGTAGTAAACTCCTGTTCGGTGAATGGGCATTCCATCGCCATAATTTTAAGGAATTCTTCCTTGCAGCCGAGGTAGTCGTTATTTTCGATAATGTGCACACAGCGATCCCAAATCACATTCGAGATGTCCATGCCAATGCGTTCACCCATCAAGGCGTGGCGGCGTTTTTCGTAGATAACGGTGCGCTGCTTGTTCATTACATCATCATATTCCAAGAGACGCTTGCGAATGCCGAAGTTGTTTTCTTCCACCTTCTTTTGCGCCCGTTCAATGCTGTTTGAAATCATTGAACTTTCAATGCGTTCGCCCTCGTCAAAGCCAAGACGATCCATCACACGAGCGATGCGTTCCGAACCAAAGAGACGCATGAGTTTGTCTTCCAATGACACATAGAAAACCGATGATCCAGGGTCGCCCTGACGACCAGCACGACCACGCAACTGACGATCGACGCGGCGACTTTCATGGCGTTCCGTACCAATGATTGCCAATCCGCCTGCGTCTTTAACTTCTTGCGAGAGCTTGATGTCGGTACCACGTCCTGCCATGTTCGTAGCAATGGTTACAGCTCCAAGTCCATCTATCGAACGTCCAGCATCTGCCACGATTTGGGCTTCCTTAAGGTGTTGTTTTGCATTGAGCACTTGGTGTGGAATCTTGCGCATGTTGAGCATCTTGCTCAAAAGTTCGCTGATTTCAACCGATGTCGTACCCACCAAACAAGGGCGTCCGCTGTTGCGCATTGCCTCTACTTCATCAATGACAGCTGCGTATTTCTCACGTGCCGTTTTGTAGACACGGTCTTCCATGTCCTTGCGCTGGATGGGACGATTGGTAGGGATTTCTACCACATCAAGTTTATAGATGTCCCAAAACTCGCCTGCTTCCGTAGATGCCGTACCAGTCATACCTGCGAGTTTATGATACATTCTGAAATAGTTCTGAAGCGTGATGGTTGCAAAAGTTTGTGTGGCTGCCTCGACTTTTACATGCTCTTTGGCTTCCACGGCTTGGTGCAAGCCATCACTCCAACGGCGTCCCTCCATGATACGTCCAGTTTGTTCGTCAACGATTTTCACTTCGCCATCAAGCACAACGTACTCATCATCCTTATTGAACATGGTGTAAGCCTTGAGTAGTTGTTGTAAGGTGTGAACGCGTTCGCTCTGCACGCCATAGAAACTCATAAGATCATCTTTCTTATCAACGTAGGTTTGATCGTCGATTTGTCCGTCTTCATGTGCTTTTTCGAGTAACGAGAGTTCGGTAGCAATATCGGGGAGCACGAAGAGTTTATCGTCATTGACTTCCTTTGCCAACCATGCCGTACCTTTATCCGTGAGGTCGCTTGAGTTCATTTTCTCATCGGTCACAAAATAGAGCGGTTCGATGGCTTTTGGCATTTCACGGTTGTTGTTTGCCATATAGAACTCTTCTGTTTTGAGCATACCCGACTTAATACCGTCTTCCGAGAGGAACTTGATGAGAGCTTTATTTTTGGGCAGTGCTTTGTGTGAACGATAGAGTGCCAAGAAACCTTCATCGAGAAGGGCTTGCCGCTGTTTGTCATCAGTGAGCTGACCAGCCTCAGAGATTTTTCGGCGAGCCTCTGAGAGTAATTCGGTAGCCTGTTTGCGCTGTACTTCAAAGAGTTTCTGCACCAAGGGTTGATATTCTTCAAACATTTGGTCGTCGCCCTTTGGTACAGGTCCGCTGATAATAAGGGGCGTACGTGCATCATCGATCAATACCGAATCGACCTCATCAACAATGGCGTAGTTGTGTTGGCGTTGCACCAAATCAGCTGGTGAAACTGCCATATTGTCACGCAAATAGTCGAAACCAAATTCATTGTTTGTTCCGAAAGTAATGTCGGCCTGATAGGCTTTGCGACGGGCTTCAGAATTCGGTTGATGCTTGTCGATACAATCCACAGAAAGTCCATTAAACATATAGAGCGGACCCATCCATTCTGAGTCGCGTTTTGCCAGATAGTCGTTCACGGTTACGACGTGTACACCATTTCCTGTCAAGGCATTGAGGAAGACAGGAAGGGTTGCAACGAGCGTCTTACCTTCACCAGTTGCCATTTCGGCAATCTTTCCTTGGTGCAAAACGGTACCACCAAAGAGCTGCACATCATAGTGCACCATTTCCCATTTAAGGTCGTTGCCACCAGCTGTCCAATGGTTATGATAGATGGCTTTGTCGCCCTCGATGGTGATGAAGTCTTTGCGTGGATCGGCTGCCAGTTCACGATCGAAATCGGTTGCGGTAACGACGGTTTCTTCGTTTTCAGCAAAACGGCGGGCAGTGTCTTTTACAATGGAGAAGGCAACTGCCATAACGTCATTGAGCGCATGTTCGTAATTGTCGAGTGCGACCTTCTCTAGTTTGTCGATTTTATTGAAGATTTCTTCGCGTTCTTCAATCGGTGTTTGTTCTATTTGGGTGCGCAGCTCTGCAATCTGTTCGCGCTGTTCTTTGCCTGCATCTTGCACATATTGCTGGATTTCTTTTGTTTTGGCACGGAGTTCGTCGTTACTTAGTGCTTTTATGTTGGGATATTCAGCCTTTACTTTTTCCACAAAGGGCTGAATGAGTTTCATATCACGTGTTGATTTATCACCGAAGAGTGATTTGAGAAATTTATTGAAATTCATTGTTAATTTTTTATTTGCTATTATTATTTTTTCGCACCTTGTTATTTTGATGGTGCACATTAAATGGTTTGGTGATTTACACCTCAAATATTATACATAAAACAGGGTGTTGCACAAAGATTGCCCCCTATTTCGTGTTCAGCACATGGGTGCTCGGATAATAATAGCCGTGTTGATTGTTGGATTGGGAAGATATGGATATTCTTCTCGTTCGTAATTCGTCGATAGTGCATACGATGGTGCGCAGCGATAGTGCGCCTTAGTAGTAAAGGATTGGCGTATTTTTTGTGGTTCGGTACGCTTACTTTCGGCAATCTTTTTATAGACCTTCACCACAGAGTGAATGTCAGATGCCACATGACGCAGAAGGACATCATTGCGTATTTGTTCGATGCTGTAATTGCCCAATGCTGCTTTCACCGCAGACTGATACATCTGTGGTTCTATTCCAGTAGCAGCCAAGACCACCAAGAGGGTTGTTATGTAGATATTCATCGAACTCTTAAATTTTCTTTATTTATTGTTAGGTGAGCTTCCGTAGATGTGCGTTGCCACATTTAGCAAAATAAATCTGCATGCCACAATTCAATAGCAAGAATGATGCCACGATCAAGATAGGCAGCGGAATACTTTGAAAAATCGCAGTAATCAGTCCTATGAAGATCATTACTTCCCACACAAACCACGCAATGCACATCTTCTTCCCCACTCGCTTACACAAACTTCCAAAAAGTAAGACAAGGGCTAAGGGGTTGAAAAACAACAATATTGCATTTACATCCACACAAGGATGTTCCGAAAACATCATTGCAAACAGCACCAAGCCAATTATGCCCGAAGTGAGCGTTAGAAAAATATTCCATACCCTACATTTTTTCTTGCGCCATAACTCCATAACAAAAACTACGGATGCCAATATGGCAAAAACAATGGCAGCTGTGAGAGGCGTTAGCGAGGCGGAAATATTGGTTATCGGTGGGGTTGCAGCGTATAGGAGCGTGTGAGTTTCACTAACCAATGGTCGTCCGTTGATAGTTGCACCTCCGTAATACTTCCGCAGATTGTCGGGCAGAAATAATTGTTGTGTAGTGGTCACTAGCTGGTCTGCCTCGATACCCAACAAGAGATCTTCACCCAATCTCACCCACGGCGTCTCAGCATTCCACTGGTGAATCATCCGCCGATAGGTCATATTGCTATCGCCCCTCCATTGACTTTGCAGCCTACCTTTCAGTCCTTTCAAGAGGAGATGATGGGCACGGGTGGTACAGTTATCATAGAAGAAATTATATCTGTAGACCACATTTTTGGGTTTCAGATTTTCGATGAGTGCTGTATATATCTGTTGCTTTTCAGATGGGGTGAGGTTGAGCGTTTGTTCAACAACACTTCGTCCTTCGTAGGCATACTGCCTGAGGAAAGTCGTCATCGATTGCGTGTCCACTTTATAGTCGGTCAGTCCAAAGATAAAACGCAAGAGGAAATAAGGTTGGTTTTGCGAAAAGATACCATAATTCACAACGATGTCCTCACCCGTCTTGCGGTCGTTCCATCGAATAGCAGTGTGCCCATATTGCGCCCAAACTTCTTCGCCAGCCCCACAAGTGAGCAACGAAACTTCCACGGAATCCGAATAAGAGGGCGATTGCGCCTTCACCTCCACCCAAAAGGTCAGAAGCAATACACATATAATCCTACATAACGCCTTTCTCTTCATTTCTGCCTGCAAAGATAAAGAAAAAGAAACAAAAAACAAAGACTATTCTTCAAAAGCTTCATCTCAAACCTAAACAAACTGGGACTTCAGGAGTTTTGACACATAGTAACCGATTACAAAAAGTAATACACTAATAAATTTTATTTCTATTCGATTTCGTAAAAAACGTCGATAAATCAATGCCATAGCAAAATCAAAATATAACAAACATTTAACCCAAATCAGTTATTAGACCGCCTAAGTTCCTTTCTATTTTTTTCTAAACTTTCCTGCATCTTGCTAAGACAACAATTCCATTTCATAAAAAAGCAACCACCGAGCTGTATTTTAAGTCCTCGGTGGTTGCTAAAGTACTAACAGTTAATATAAAAATCTTAATATCAGAATTGATAAGTAAAATCTATTCCCAATTGGAATGGGTTTCCAAGTTGAGCAAAAGTATATTTTTCTCCCGTTGCCCCACTCTGCACAGCAAATGTATTGTAGCGTGCATCGGTTATATTCTTTGCCCACAGATTGATTTGCAGTCTACCAAAATTGGCATTAACAAATGCGCCCACTGTGGCATAAAAGTTTTGCGAAATACTATTTTGCTCATCCCAATAGGTCTTACCTTGTGCGGCAAACATTGCACCCAAAGTAACATAACGCAGGCGAAACAGATGGTTGGCATCCAACAATGCAGTTGGATCAACATCGATGCGATAGCCTGCATGAGCTGAAAGTGTGTGTTGTGGAACAAATGGTACATTCTTGTTTGCATAACTTACTTCTCCTGATGGAGTTACGCCCATATATTCATCAAACTCCGCTTTCGTAAAGCCATAAGCAATGTTATAACTCAAACGATCGTGCAACGCAATTCCTCGTAAGGTCGCTTCCAACCCTAAAGAGTGGCTTTTACCCGCATTGGTCATCATTCTTCCCAAACCATAATTGCCTGCCATCACTGAAAGCTGTTGATTGCGAATTTGCATGTAGAACGCAGCCAAATCCAATTGTAATTGACCACCACACAGATTGAGGTGCGTTCCCACTTCATAGTTCCAACTTACCTCTGGCTTGTATTCTATCATTTCAGCAATTTTGTCATAAAAAGCTGCATCATGTGTAATGTCGGTATTCGCTCGCGCAGTATTGGCAGCCTGCGACAATTCTGCCTGAAGAATATCTGAAAACATTTGGAAGTTATATCCTCCACCACGATAACCTTTTGCCCATGAAAGATAAATATTACTTCCATTCTTCAAACGATACGTAAGTCCCACTTTAGGGAGCAATTGCTCAAAATCATTTGTACGCTTGTCTGCTAATTTTGATGTAATGACGGGATTCAATTGAACGCCCATCACATTTTGCGTCATATTCAATTGTGCTTCCGTAGCATAATCAATACGCACCTTTGAATAATCATAACGCAACCCGAATGTAGCAGTTATATCTTTTGTGAGACGAACGTTGCTCTCATGAAAAACACCCAAGTTCATTGTCGGTGTTCTGAAAAAACCAGAAATAGGATTTAACTCCATTCCAATGCTCACTCCACCCGCCTTTGCGATCGCTGCTGCAGCAGCGATTTTAGCTTGTTCCATAGCCTTTGCTTCAGGCATTCCTTTTGCAATCATAGCCTGAGCCATGCGGTTTGCCATAGCAGTGAGCATTCCATTGTAGGCGTATGAGGTAATATTGCGCGATAGGAATTTATTCATATCCGTATCAAAATAGACGGGTGCAATGGTTTTGAGCCATTGATAAGCACCAAAAGCACCAAAAGCCCATTGCCACGCTTGATCATTCTTACTTTTTACGGAAAACTCTTGCGTGATGGCATTTTGATGTTGGCGTTGCTCCAAGTGCATGAAATCACTTGCGATATAGTCCATATCCATCAACATATAGTCTTTCATGAATTGCCATGAAGTCATAGAGTGAAATACATATTGCTCACCAACATAACGAACACCCAATCCTGTGTTCAGCATGTTGCGTCGATAATTGCTTTGTCGGTTTTGAGTGGGCTGTTGCGTACCTGCCGTTAATCCATAATAAGGCGATGTAATACCAACTGCTGCAATCTCTTCTTTGCTTACAACCTGTCCATAAGGAAACGCATTTTGTCGTACATATTGATAATCTGCGGTCAAACTGACTTCTAATCGATCATTCAAATCCCACAAGAAACGCCCCTTTCCACCAAATTCATTGTACTTATCAGCTTTCTCGCCAGTAGTTTGATTATGGAAGAAGCCATTACTACCACTATAAAAAGCCGATAACGAGAATGCCATCTGATCATTCAATCGTGCATAATGACCTACTTCAGCTTTGCGATAGAACTTGTTTCCAAAAGAAATTTTAACGTTTGTTCCTTGATAATATTTAGGATTTTTCGTGTAAAGACGTACCAATCCACCTTCGGTATTCATCCCATAAAGCGTGCCTTGAGGTCCACGCAAAACATCAACTCGCTCTATGTCAGATGCTTGAAAATTGAAAACACTCTTATTTTGAAGGGGTATACCATCAAGATAAATACCTACAGCTGGCGAATTAATTCTCGACCCAATTCCTCGCACATACATTGCTGATGTATAGCGACTGCCATATTGAGGCATCACAAAAGAGGGAACGAAAGCAGACAAGTCTCGAATGTCGTTGAAGTGCAATGCACCAAGGCTACTGCTATCAAACGAACTACTACTGATGGGTTGCTGACGCAGTCTAAAACTTTCTTTCGGCTGTTCTATAACATATACTTCTTCAATGTCATAAACCTTCAAACTATCTACCAATTCATCTTTTGTGCTTGCTTGAGACGCAATAGCTAGGAACGAAAGCGATAACAAGCCAAGGTAAGAGATTTTTCGTTTCATTTCTTCGTTTTTTATTACTACTTTTAACGTATGCAAAGGTAGGGAGAAACAAAGAAAAAAACAATCCTTATTTATGATGAAATTCTATTCATTCATTGCTCCACAATGCGGACAGCGGCCTTTTCTTTTCAATCGGGCATTACATTTTCCACATTCATACGCATCTGTGTTACGTTTTCTCCATTGTCTGATGGCATAAAAAACATAAACTATCAAGAGTCCATAGCCTATATAATATAAGGTGAGAATAGAGAAAACAATATAGTTCACTGCACAAACGGCTGCCAAACCACAAAGATAAAGCAAGGCATCACCCGATTGCAACAAGCGTCTTACTTCATCGACAGCTGCCAAACCAACAATCACCATTGCCCAAACCAAGAGTAAAAAGGCATTCAACAATCGTGGTTGCAAGAAGGGATTAAGCGACGGATGAAAATAGAACTCACGCCACATTTCTGGTGCAAAGAGCTGAATTGTTGCATAGAACGTTGCAGCCATGGCAACGATAATTGCCAAAAGCATTGGATAAAAGGAGTTTATATCATTCAAGTGAACAATCTTTGCATTTTGCTTCATTATTTTCCGCATCAAATAGGTTACCGAAATCAAAGCGATAACGATAAGAAAAAGCAATAAATGGGTATCAGAAAACATCGAAATAAACTGAGAAATGGGGTTAGCAGGGTCGACTTTTTCTAAAAGCCTATGCTCACGCGTCCACCCAAAACGTAGGTCTTCAGTTACTATCTGTACCCAAACAGAATCAATGCTATCATTCGGCATTATCCTAATATTGGCTACAGCGATCGATTTTCCTTGCGCCACAAAAAAGCTATCCACCTCCATTTGATTTACAGCTTCTTCTGGTTCTTGGCGAATCAAGGTGAGACTATCTGCCCGTACAATAAAGTTAAATCCTTGTGTGTAATGATGTTTTAGGCGAAAACTAAACGTATCAAGCAAGACTCCATCTGATTGCGCCCACTTATGTGGCGCAGTCGCTACCGAATGTTCTATTGTATCACCTTTCGCACACAACGAACGAGAGATTTGCACTTCCTGCAAACTATCAGGAAGACGGAAAGAAGAAGGTTCCTTTTTGTGATAACAGCTCGTGAAAAGAAACGAAAAAAATAAGAACAACAGCATCAACATAGAAAACGTTCTATGCCAATTGCCCATTTTTGTTATATATCTTCTTTCAGTCTCTTCTCTTTTCATTTCTTACTCTTTCTCTATAACGTGAAAATTTTCATCTCGCAGTTTTTACAATCAAACTCAAGGCGAAACTTTCGCTTATCGTTCATCTCCAAATAAAGCGGTTCTTTCCACGTCGGTTTCTTACCGCCATTTGCTATACAATAGCCCAATGAATAACGAATACAATGTCGGCATTGCATCAGTAAATCGGTGTTTCCGTTCGATGCTTTTGCAAACTTATCGTTTTTTCGGTGCAAACATTCAAAGGCTGCGCTGAACTTCTTCAGTCCCTGTGCTTCATAAAAACGGTATGCCTCAGCATTTGCGATGTTATACAAATAAGAAAAACGCTCATATTCACGTGGATTAATGTATGAAAAATCAGTCATTGCTTCCGTTTTAAGTTGCACAGAATTTCGTTCTTTCTCTCTTTCTTTCTTAAAAAAAACGGGTAAACAACTTAAAAGTTTTTCCACTGCCATTCGGCGAAGTTCTGCCAAAACACTACTTGGAATGAAACAAGCTGCAATTCCATCCTGCAATGATACCCTATTGGCAAAGAAAATTGTATTTCCAAGTTTTGTTAATTGCTTCAGAATATTTTCCGTTTGTTGCTTTTGGGCTTCTTGATGTTGAAAAACAACTGTTTCTTCAATGCTTACCCCTTCTCCCTTGGTGCTCGTCGTTGTGAGCTGAAGTGCATACCCATCTGCCGTTTTCTGCAAAAACATATCTACAGGTAGTCGCCTTGTTGCTGTTTTCCCTGAAAGTTCTTTCTCAAATAATTGGTCTTGGTTCCTGTACAATGCCGTCCCTGCTACCAACCCTTTGGGTATTTGGAGCGGATAAAGGCGATTGCCAACCGCTTTGTTCACCCTAAATCCCTCCAACACTTCCTTTCTTCCTTCATTCACTGCCACTTTATTAATGAAACAAAGTCCATCACCATTGGCAAAAGCAGCAGTACTTGAAACACTGAAAGAGTCTTTCCGAATTTCCTTTACTTTTCCTACATATTCCCCTAAAGCCTTAGGCGTGTTGGGTGAAAAAATATCCCGTTGTCTGCCTGATAAGAAATAGCTTGTGTAGCCTCGGTTAAACGTTTTGTTCAGATTTGGTGTAAAACCATATTCCACCTGTCCATGAGATGCTCTGCAATACGCATCAGGATTCTCTGCAATGATTTCGTTCAAACGCTGGCTATAGGCAGAAACTATATTTTTTACATAATTAATGTCTTTCAGTCGCCCCTCAATTTTAAACGAGCAAGCACCCGAACGCATCAATGGCTCAAGATTGTCAATCTGACACATGTCTTTCAATGAAAGCAAATAGCGTTGTTTCTCTATCAATTTTCCTTCGGCATCTTTCAAATCAAAGGGCATTCGGCAGAATTGCGAACATGCACCACGGTTGGCAGAACGTCCAAAACAGTGTTCTGACGCATAGCAAATACCGCTATAACTCACACAGAGCGCACCATGCACAAATGCCTCCAATTCCACATCGGGAACAGAACGATGAATTTGTGTGATTTCTGCAACAGAAAGTTCACGTGCCAAAACCACACGTTCAAAACCTAAGGATTTCAGCCACTTCACCTTTGCAACACTCCGACTGTCACATTGCGTACTCGCATGAAGTGCAAATCTCACGTTGAGTTCATCTCTGCACACCTTCAATAAACCCATGTCCTGAATGAGCAACGCATCAATACCTGCGTCGTCTAAGGCACGTATGAGACTACGCATTTCCTCCAACTCTTCATCATAAACGATGGTGTTCATTGTAACATGCACAGCAACACCAAATTGATGTGCATAATCGCAAAGCTTTCGTATGTCGGCTATGCTATTGCCTGCTGCCTGTCGCGCTCCAAACTTGCTTGCACCAATATACACGGCATCAGCCCCATGATCTATGGCTGCTATCCCACATTCCAAGTTCTTTGCCGGAGCCAACAATTCTATTTTCCTTAGCCGTTCTTTCACCATTACTGCTTTGCTTTTACCTTATAATCCACCAAAGGAGAATTTGTCTATGCAAAGATAATCATTTAGGTTTAAATACCTCAAAAAGTAAATGAGAATATGCTTTTAATTGAAATATCCACAACACCATTCTACTTCTCGGTGTTGTGGATATTGTTTAAGTTTTATCAGTTAAGTAAGTATTATTTATATTGTAAAGATGAAGCTACGTACCACCCAATAAGACAATATACCAGCGATGTAACCCAAGAAAGCTACCCAAGTGATGTTCTTCATATACCAACCAAAGGTGATCTTTTCAAGTCCCATCACAACTACACCTGCTGCACTACCGATGATGAGCATAGAGCCACCTACACCAGCACAATAAGCAAGCAATTGCCAGAATATTCCGTCTATTGCCATATCACCAGTAGCTTGAATAGGATACATTCCCATACTTCCTGCAACCAATGGCACATTGTCAACAATTGATGAAAGTACACCAATAATACCTGTAACGGCATAGTGGTTACCATCAAAAGCTACGTTCAGCGATTTACCCAACTCTTGCAGTACACCTATTTCTTGCAAGCAAGCAACTGCCATCAAGATACCTAAGAAGAACAGAATGGTTGAAGTATCAATGCGACACAAAATCTTTGTAACACGTTTTGCAAAAGTTTCGCTTCCTGTTTTTTTATGAAGTTTTCGGTAGAAAATTTCTGTTATTGTCCAAAGTACACCTAGTACCAAAAGAATGCCCACAAAAGGAGGCAAGTGCGTGAGCGATTTAAAGATTGGAACAAAACACAATCCTCCCACACCGACTGCAAAAATGATTTTTCTTTGGTTGCAACCGAAATCGCCAACATCCTCACAATCCTCATTTCCTTCAGCCATTTCAAGATTGCCTTTTAACATATACTGCATCACGAAGGCAGGAACGAGCATTGACATTAAAGATGGAATGAAAAGCTCAGTGATAACACCTGCAGCAGTAACCATACCAGCATTCCACAACATGATCGTTGTTACGTCTCCAATGGGTGAAAATGCGCCACCAGAGTTAGCAGCAATTACTACGAGTGAAGCGTAAATCATACGATCTTTCTTGTCTTGAATGAGCTTACGAAGAATCATTATCATAACAATACTTGTCGTAAGATTGTCCAATATGGCTGAAAGGAAGAACGTCAAGAACGCAATACGCCACATTAGACTGCGCTTCGATTTCACTTTCATTACACCCTTAACCCAATTGAAACCACCATTTTGGTCTACGATCTCAACAATGGTCATTGCGCCCATTAAGAAGAAAAGCGTAGTGGAGGTTTCACCAAGATGATGTCCAATGATTTCGTTCACATAATGTGTTACTTCTTCGCCCATACCTTTAAAGTCTGGGTGCATCAATTGAACGAATTGACTGGGATCCAACATGTAAAGTGTCCAGCAAAAAACAAACATCAGCAACGCAATGGCTGCCTTGTCGATCTTTGCAAAGCTCTCTGTTGCAATAAGCGCGTAGCCTAGAACAAAGACAATGATAATTGCAATAGTTAGTGTTGTCATTTTAGATTTATAGATAATGGTTTCTTAAACGGCGCAAAGATAATCAAAAGAAATTTATAAACAAGCATGAAAGTAAGATATTTTTCACAAAAAAACACTATTTGCTTTTTTTGCCGTATATTTGTAGAAAATAAATCAAACTGATGGAACAAGAACAACATAAAACGGAGAAAAAAACAACAGAAAGCCCTGCTTTGTCAGCACTCAAAGACAACCAAATGCGCATAACAGAATTGGTGGATTTGCTGAATACGGCTTCGGATGCTTATTATAATGGTAAGAACGAATTAATGTCCGACCATGAATGGGACGCAGCCTTTGATGAACTCCAACGACTTGAAAATGAAACGGGATTCAAACTTCCTAATTCGCCTACTAACAACGTCAGTGCCGATGATTTAGTTGGGAAAAAGGAGACGCATGAATTTCCGATGCTCTCGCTTGCCAAAACCAAAAAGGTAGCCGACCTTGTGAAATGGGCTGAAGGGCGTTCAATTTGGCTTTCATGGAAACTTGATGGACTTACACTCGTTGCAACCTATGACAACGGACAACTCACAAAGTTAGTTACACGGGGCAACGGACAGATAGGTACAAACATCACCCACCTCTCATCTGCTATTCAAGGCGTTCTCCCCACCATTTCTTACAAGGGGCATTTAGTTATTCGAGGCGAGGCGGTCATCAGTTATGACAATTTCAATCGTTTTAATTTGGAGGCAGATGAGGCTTATGCCAATCCAAGAAATTTAGCTTCTGGCTCACTTGCTTTGAAAGATGCAACGCAAGTGAAAGAAAGAAACATCGAATGGATTCCTTTCACCTTATTATATAGTAAAGAGAATTTTATGACATGGGGCAAACAAATGATGTTTCTTGCGGAATTGGGCTTCAACGTGATTGAGCATGCATTCATTCCCGAACCTACTATTGAGAACATCGGCGACTGCATAGAAAAATGGTCGATGAGAGTGAATGGTAAAAAAGGTGGATTTCCCTACCCTGTAGATGGACTTGTAATTTGTTATGACGACATTGCTTATGCAGCTGGTGGTTCTGTTACGGGGCATCACGCAACACGTGGTGGCTATGCATTCAAGTGGCAGGACGAAAGTGCCGAGACTGAACTTGAAGAAATAGAATGGTCATGTGCAGCTTCCACCATATCGCCTGTGGCTGTTTTTCGTCCCGTAGAATTAGAAGGAACAACGGTACGCAGGGCAAGCCTCTGCAATATTTCAGAATGCGAACGATTGGGGATAGGCGGAAAAGGAACACGTATTGCCGTGATAAAAGCTAACAAAATCATTCCTAAAATCATTCATGTGAACAAACGCATTGGCGAACTTTTTGTTCCAGAGAATTGTCCTGTTTGTCAAGCAAAAACCGAAATTATTATCAGTGAAATAGGAGGAACAAAGACCTTGCATTGCACCAATAGTGCTTGTCCAGCTAAACAATTAAAGAAAATGACACGCTTTGTATCAAAAGAAGGTGTCAATATTGATGGACTATCTGAACAAACCATTCAAAAGTTTATCAACCTTGGTTGGGTTTCAGACTATGCCGACCTTTTTCATCTTGCTGACTATGCTGAAACTTTAAAGCAAATGGACGGATTTGGAAAACGAAGTGTGGATAAATTACTACAATCCATTGAAGCGGCACGGAATATAGATGCCCAGCAATTGCTTTTCGCACTTAACATTCCTGACATTGGGCGAGATGCTTGTAAACGACTTTTGGCTGCCTACCCTTTTGAAGAATTGATAACAAAGGCCACTCAACATCCTAATACACAATCACTCTTTGGACAGCAAGAAGCCGCAGAGGTGTTTAGCCATATTTCGGGAATTGGTCCGAAGACGAGCGAAAGTTTGGTGAAATGGATGTCATCGCCTATCAACCAAAATTCGCTCACTCGTTTGCGTACAGAACTCAATGTTTCGCAAACTTCCATAGCTTCTACGGGACAACGTTGTGAAGGATTGACTTTCGTCATTACAGGTGATGTTCATCACTATAAAAATCGCAACGAACTCAAAGCCTATATTGAAAGTCAGGGGGGAAAGGTAGCTGGAAGTATTTCAAAATCAACTAATTTCCTCATTAATAATAATGTGGAAAGCACTTCTGGGAAAAATCAAAAAGCCTTACAGTTGAACATTCCGATTATTTCAGAAGACAAGTTTATAGAAGATTTCGTCAATGAAACCTAAACACATTCTGGGCTTTATCAAAAACGGTTTTTACCCAATTCGATCATTAGAGACCAAACTGATTGCATTTGATTGCCTGTGCAGTTATAGGGTTGTTATTCAACTTCCTTATCTCTCCTAACGGGCATTAAATGGGATGCTTATTCTCCGCGTTGCACATAGCTACGATAAAGTTCCACGAGATTTTTCAATCCAAAGGCTTTCATGTTGCTGTGATAAACAACATCCAAGCAAAGATCTAAAAGAGCTCTGTCGCACCCTAACTCCGTTTCGAGCAAAGCACGAAGATTGAACTTTAATTTGTCAAGTGCTCCCTCATCTATGACACCATTCGAATCAATGAGATAAGAAAGGAGTTGATAACGATGAATGGTTTCAAGATGTTTGTCTGAAACAACGAGCAATTTTGTCCCCGATGCGTTGGCAGGTATTTTATGCATAATATTCTTCTATTTTTCTTTAATCTTTTATTCCATTAAAAATTGCAAGATACTCCGCATCAATGTATTGCGTTGTTCTTTTTCTTTGATACACTCAAAAGGAAACGCCATCACAAAGGAACGATAATTGGCACTTTTATTAGCAACTGCAGCCAACCCGCCATCAGGATAACTCAATGCGCCAAACGCACCTGCATAAGCTCGTAAGACATCGGGAGAATAAGCTCCATAATGTTCCTCATTGATGCTTCTAAAAATATTGAAGTTCATTTTCATTCCATTGATAGTCGTATTCTGATTGTCTTCGTTGCTGCATTCGTAGCCCACTTTCAGGTAATTAGCAAGCCAATTACGGTCTGCCACAGTCTTCATATCGGACGCAAGATAAGCACCACTTACAAAGATACGTCCTTGCCGATTGAGATATTTGGTGATTTCTTCTTGCAATTTGGGTTTCAAGGCTTTGTACCTGACGAGGCTGTAATCATCATCTTTTTCCAAACCAAGTATGAGATCGACCGCATCATAGTCTTTTAACTTCACATATCTGTTTTCAACCGCCTCACTTGCACAGCTCACAACATTGTATTTTCGTGTCGTGATGATGGCTTCTGTATGCGTTTTGGTGTAGTCAAAGTCATTACCAGCAATGAATTTCCCCACAAGTTCGTTTCCTCCATAGCCCAACGCATTGTTACCTTCACGACCAGCAAGTTGTCGGTCAAAGTTGCTTTGTCTTCCGCTCCATCCAGCCGTAGCTCCATAGCTTATTCCCGGGTCTGCCTCAAGATTAAAACCCTGTTGTGTTGGCGTATCAATCTGTGCTGGAGAAGCTAAGCGGTGGAAACCATTGATAACCAAAATGGTTTGTTTTGCACCTTCTTGATGATAGGCTGAAAGAATTTCCGTGGAAAAACTTTCTCCCCCCTTGTTGCAAGCTGTAACCTTGAAATTATAAATAATGTTGGGTTCTAACTTCAGTTCGAAATGCTTTTTCTTCGTGTTCACCCCATTGTCAAACCCTCCTGTACCGATGGCAGTATAAACATTGAACGATTTTGCATCGGCGGTTTCCTCCAAAGGATCTTCCACACTGTTCCAACTTAAACGCACTTTGTTTTTCGACACAAATTCAATTCTAAAATTATTGGGCGCAAGTGGTTGCACAACATAGCGAGTGTCATGAAGTTCGGATGAATATTTCAGAATGGTTTTGTAGATAGAACGTGCGAATGCAAACTTAAAATTTGGGTCGTGCCCCAATCTGATGTCTTGAAAGTTTTGATGCGAAAGTGTTTCAATAATGGTTGAAGGAACGGCAGGAAGGCGTGTTTCGCTATAATTCTGATCGGTTATTGAACGTATGTTCCACGTTCGTTTGAAAGTGGCTTCAAGGTCTTTTTTGATATTGCCTACTAATTGTTCTGCCAAAATTCTTGAAGCATCGCGCGACATCCCCGTAGCCAAGGTTGGTTCACCATTTTTTGTGGTATAAATACCTAATGTTCCTACAATTCCCCCATCGGCTTTGTAGCCAGCATCACTGTGAATTGCCAGTGCCATTTCGAGCGGCACACGTTTGCCGGCTTTGTTGGGAACGTAAGATGACCCACCTGCCAACCAGTTTGTGAAGAGCGATCGTGCATTAATATCGTCATTATAGTCATTTGTTCCATCGCTCTTGCTATAAACATCAATAGGTGCTCCTGCCCATTGAGTATAATAACGTGCACCTTCTAATGCACGTGGTAATTGACTGGTGCTCCCCTCTCGTTCGATGTTGCCCATACCACCACCGAATCGCACTGCATCGGTAGTAACAACGCCTTTCGTCTTGCTATAATTCGTGATGACAACCCGATTATAAATGTTACACCCTTTGTCAAACTCAAAAGTACCAAGATAAACCCAGGTGCCTCCACCCATTTGTTGGTTCACACGAAAGACGGTTTCTTGTCCTTTGTGATTCACAATGTATTCCACCTCGTCTGTACTGTTGGGTAAAGTCTTGTAGCTCACATAGACTGCATACTTTCCTGCTGCTTTCAGATTAGGCTGATAAACGGCAAAACTAGCTGCGCCTTCATTATTTGTAGTTTCTATTTCACGGACAGTACCTGTTTGAAATGGATTTTCGCCTTGCTTATAGGTAACAGAACGAAAAGCAAAACCATTGCCCGCAGACATACGCCAGTGCATTTTTCCGTTGTTGGTTTCGGTGTAATAACGTCCTGCATCATCGTTATCAACAATGATTTCTTGTTTTTGCCAATCTCTTTCACGTGGAGAAACAACCACAGCACCAGCGTTTTCGAGCATCGGGAAGAGATAAGGTACAACGAATGTTTGGGTGAAAAGGTCTTCTGTTGTTCCGAAAAGATTAGGGCGTTGCCACTTCCATTGTCTCGTTTTTTGGTCATAATAGCGACCATGTGAAGCCCATATGGAAAAGTGTCTACCTTCTAATCCTCGTTTTATGCGGTTGGGGCGTGAAATATTTTTCACCCATTGTTTTTCTTTCGAGACGTGCTTTCCCCATGCGGGAAGTTTGTCTTTGGCTTGAAGAGAAGCACAAAGAAACATTGAAAGCATAAGGAGAAAGAGATTTTTTTTCATTGCTACAATCTTTTTCTTGTTTTATTAGATTTCTCCTATAGAAAATAAATGCGGATGTTTGCCCTTGAAGTCCTTATAATAGCATTTGATTTCTGTCATATCTTTGTCTAAATCTCCACTTGGAAGGATTATTTTTGTGCAAACGATGCGCTTCGTTGGATAATCAATCGCACACAAGAGAATAGGTATTTGCGCCTTGAGTGCAATAAAATAGAAGCCTTTTTTCCAATCAGGATTGAGTGAGCGTGTGCCTTCTGGTGTAATGGCAAGTTTGAAACTATCTGACTGAATGGCATATTGGGCAAGTTGGTCGGTCATACTTGTTTTCTTGCTGCGATTTACGGGTATTCCACCCAATCGTCTGAAACACCAACCCAAAGGTCCCACGAACCATTCTTTCTTCATCAAAAAGTTACTGCCCAAACCTGTTGCTTGGTTGTAAAGCTGCCCGATGATGAAATCCCAATTGCTTGTGTGTGGTGCAATACAAATAATATATTTCTGTGGAAATTCTACGCTGACCTCCACAGACCATCCCATGACTTTATATAAAAGCCATGAGGAAATGTTTTTAAGCATAAACTTATCCTAAATTACAGATTTGATCAACAATCTCGTTGGCTTCTTTTGAAAAGCTATTTTTTAATTCTTGAAAGTAAAGACGAGGTTTCATGCCTGGTTGAACGTGTGAAATGCGATTGATATAATTGCTATTCAGACGGACGATAGAAGTCAAAAGTGCTTCTACGTTTTCTGGATTTACCTCATTATTATATAAAGAAACGGCGATGGTTTCAGCAAAAAGATCACCACAAATGCAGTGTATTGTACGCTTTAAATCTCTTTTATTACTCATTGTTTTATGTCGTTTAAATGATGGATAAAATATCTTTAGAGGTCAAAGATATATAAAAAAAGATGATTGTGCAATTAAAACAATGAAAATTAGAGATAAAATCTTAAATTAGTTTTTTTATTCTGAAATGTCGGAGAAAAAATGTAATTTTGCAGTATCATAATAGATTGTTTAAATTAGTAGAAAGATTAATTGAAAGTATGAACACTAGCGCATTACAAAAGGAAAGGGCAAATTATCGGCCCAAATTGCCAAAAGGACTTCAGGGTGCAGTAAAAATCAAAGAAGGAGAACCAACACAAAGCGTTGATAACCACGAAGAAATCAAAAACTTATTTCCCCATACATACGGAATGCCTCTCGTTGAGTTTATTCCTGCAGAAGAAGCGATCACGCTCAAGATGAACGTGGGTGTTATTCTGTCGGGTGGTCAGGCTCCTGGAGGACACAATGTAATTTCTGGTTTGTTTGACGAATTGAAGAAACTCAACCCAGAAAACCGCCTTTATGGGTTCTTGATGGGTCCTGGCGGATTAGTAGATCATAAATACAAAGAAATAACCGCAGAGTTGATAAATGAATATCGCAACACTGGCGGATTTGATTTGATTGGTTCTGGTAGAACGAAATTAGAAGAAGTTGAGCAATTTGAAAAAGGTTTAGAAATCATTCGCGAACTTGACATCAAAGCATTGGTAATCATTGGGGGCGACGATTCAAACACAAATGCTTGTGTGCTTGCCGAATACTATGCAGCAAAGAACTATGGTGTGCAGGTTATCGGCTGTCCAAAAACCATTGATGGCGACCTCAAAAACGACCAAATTGAAACCTCTTTCGGTTTTGATACCGCTACCAAAACCTATTCTGAAATCATTGGTAACATTGAGCGAGATTGTAATTCAGCACGCAAATATTGGCATTTTATTAAGTTGATGGGGCGCTCTGCCTCTCATATTGCGCTTGAATGTGCTTTGCAGACACAGCCCAACATCTGTCTTATCTCGGAAGAAATCGAAGCAAAGGATTTAAGTCTGAATGATATTGTTGAAGACATTGCCAAAGTAGTGGCTTGCCGAGCTGAAGACAACCGCAATTATGGCGTTGTTCTTATTCCTGAAGGATTGATTGAGTTTGTTCCTGCAATTGGACGTTTGATTCAAGAATTGAACGATTTGCTTGCAACAAAGGGCAACGAGTACAAAGATCTTGATGCAAAGGCACAGCGTGCATACATTTTAGAGCATCTTTCTCCAGCGAATAAGGCTACATTTGAGACTCTTCCAAAGGACGTTGCACGCCAATTGTCGCTCGAGCGTGACCCACACGGAAACGTACAAGTTTCACTCATTGAAACAGAAAAGCTCATTTCGGATATGGTCGCAATGAAGCTGGAACAATGGGCAGAAGAAGGAAAGTATAATGGTAGTTTTGCTGCATTGCATCATTTCCTTGGTTACGAAGGTCGTTGTGCTGCACCATCTAATTTCGATGCTGACTATTGCTATGCTTTGGGAACATCGGCAGTGCAACTGATTGCCAATGGCAAAACAGGTTATATGGCAATTGTAAAAAACACAACTGCAAAATCAGATGAATGGATTGCTGGTGGTGTTCCAATTACAATGATGATGAACATGGAGCGTCGCAATGGTGAGATGAAACCAGTTATTCGTAAGGCGTTGGTTGAGCTTGAAGGTGCGCCTTTCAAAGCCTTTGCTGCAAAA
Source organism: Prevotella sp. (assembly GCA_022779305.1). GTDB lineage: Bacteria > Bacteroidota > Bacteroidia > Bacteroidales > Bacteroidaceae > Prevotella. The sequence goes on from JALFSW010000066.1 coordinate 51,893, forward strand.
CGCGACTTGTGGGCTAAACAAACAAGTTATATTTATCCAGGTCCTGTTCAATATTGGGGACCATCTGAAGTTTGCGACCAAACAACAAAAACTTTAGCATTGGAACAAGGAAAATAAACTTCCAAGTGCTTATAAATAAGGTTTATAAGTAAAGCAAAAAAGAAATATTAAAGCAATGGATGTTCCTAAAAAACACACAAAATCTTGCTCTTTTGCTCGGCAATTGAGAAAGAATAAATGGTGGATTATAGGAACATCTCTTGCTTTTTTTTATTGTTTTTTCTACTACCTATTTTTGGTTTCACCCTCTGGTTTTCGATGGAGAGCCATTTATGGCGACCCTGATTATCCTAAAGGCTATGAAATTCATGGCATAGATATTAGTCATCACCAAGGCGAAATTAATTGGAACAGACTCAAGAATGCAATGGTTGAACAGTCGCCCATTCGTTTTGTCTTCATGAAAGCAACCGAAGGCGACGGACATGTAGATAAAAAGTTTAAAGAAAATTTTGAGAATGTAAAAGAGGCTGGGCTTATCCGTGGTGTGTATCACTTTTGGAGCAACCAATCTTCACCACGCCGACAAGCCTATTTTTTCTTAGCCATGAGTCCATTGAGCCCTGGCGACCTTCCACCTGTGTTAGATGTGGAAATCAAACCAACGGATATAAGCATTGAAGAATTTCAACAAAATCTTCTCACGTGGCTTCATATCGTGGAAGATCGATACCACGTAAAACCCATTATTTACACCTACTATAAGTTCAAAGATGAATATCTTTCAGATGCACGGTTTGATGATTATCCATATTGGATAGCACATTATTATGTTAAAAACATGGAATATAAAGGCTATTGGAGCTTTTGGCAGCACACAGATGCAGGAAAACTGCCAGGCATTGCGGGTTATGTGGATCTTAACATCTTCAACGGAAGTCTATATGATCTGCGCCAAATGCTCATTCCCGAACCTACACCCGTTGCAGAACAAGACAGCACCAGTCTGAAAGTGTTTGCTGATGACACAATTGCAATCCAAGACTAAGCGCTTTTTCTTCTAATATTTGGGCATCTTCTGCATAAAAACCACTCAAAAACAATTTTCCTTGAGGATTTAAGTTGGCTACAAATGTATCCATATCCTCCAACAGAATGTTGCGATTGATGTTTGCTAAAATCACATCAAATGTTTGTTTAAAATCCTTGATTACGTTTCTGTTGCCTTCTTTGATGTCAATTGTTGTATCGTTCAGCGTAGCATTGCTTTGTGCATTTCTCACACTCCAATCGTCAATATCATACGCACAAACCTTTTCTGCACCCAATTGCTTTGCCACAATACCTAAAATTCCAGTTCCACAACCGCAATCCAACAAACTTTTTCCAACAAGTTTTTCATTGAGCAACTGTTCCACCATCATTTGTGTAGTTTCGTGTTGTCCTGTTCCGAAGGCTTGCTGTGGGACTATCTGAACAATGAGGGGTTGCAAATCTGCTGTGATTTTTTCAGCAACAGACTGCACATCTGCTGCACTACAAATCACACAACGATCCTTTATAATAATAGGTGAAAAACCATTCTTTTCCCATTCTTCGTTCCAGTTTTTATCTTCCACATCATTTACAACATAGCTGATGCTCGTTTCAGACATAGGAAAGTTGGCACATTGTTCTTTTAAGCAATTTTCATCGAACAAATCCTTTTGGCAGTAGCCTACCCATTTTCCGTTTTCTTCTATGAAAGAATTGCAGCCAGCGTCAGCAGCCAATTCAGAAACGATTTCTCTTGCCGTTTCTGTGTCGGGTGTGATGGTGAAAATGATTTCTATGTATTTCATCTTTAATCTTTTTTATAGACTACAAAATTACAAAAAATAGGGAAAAACCTATATGGAGTTAGGGAAAATCCGTATATTTGCAGCTAAAGTATTTCTATTTTTGCATGTGATAAGTAGAATCCATACGCCAAAGGTTATTTCTTGGTAATACAGACAAGCTACTTTTCTGTGCAGAAAACAGACAACAAGACAATAAAAACAAAACAAAGTATATCAACCCAAATCACAAAGGAGACACAGAATATGAAAAAGTTTTTCTTATTTTCAATGCTCTTAGGTGCGTTGCCAATGGCATTGCTGGCACAAGACGACCTGTATTTCAACCCCACGAAGGATAAAGAGCATTTTGAACGCCCTAAAAGAGAAATACACGAACGCCCTACTTATTATGGTGGCATAAACAAAACCGATGATGAATATAACCGTCGTAGAGGTTTACATAGTAGGTATGAAAAAATTGGTAAAGATTCTTTGGGCAATGACATCATCATGTTTGATTCTTTCGACCCATCATTCAACGAAACTTTCGACACACTCTACATTTCCGACTATCGTGATGGCGACTTCTATGACGACTTCGCTTTCGCTCGCCGCAGACATCACCTGCGTGGCTATTGGGGGTATTATGGCGGATGGGGAAGTTGGGATCCATGGTATGATGGATTCTATTCACCTTATTATTATGGTTATGCGGGCTATTATTATCCTTACAGTAGATGGTATGGCTATTGGAACTATGGTTTCTATGGACGTTGGGGCTGGCCTTATTATTATGGTGGCTACGGCTATCCCTACTATGGCGGATGGGCTTATTGGCCTCGCACAGTCTACTACTCTGGTCATACGGGAACAGGCAATCATTGGGGAAGTGCACGCCAAGGCAGCGTTGGTTCTTTCTCGGGTAACAGAAATGGCTTCGCTCCATCGCGCAGCACTACCAATAGAGGAAGTTTTGGCAATATGCGCATGAGAGATAACGGACAATTTAGCGGTTCTCGTCAAAACACCACCACCCGCTCGGATGCTTTTCGTTACAACAACACAAACAATTCACGCTCCACAACTCCACAACGCACATATAACCAAAATTCATTTGGCAACGGATCGCGTTCAATGAACAGCGGAAATTTTGGTGGATCAAGAGGTGGCGGAGGTAGCTTCGGTGGCTCTCGCAGCGGTGGCGGATTTGGTGGACGTCGATAATTGTTTATCACATGTTCCAGAACAGTCGACACTGAAATTTTAACAATTAAAATTTAACAAAACGAAATAACAATATGAAGAAGCAATATTTATTTCTCCTTGCCTCAATGATGGCTGTGCCAACATTTGCGCAAGAAACCTACGAAAATGCGCGTTTGACAGGTAGCGATCTCAATGGTACGGCTCGCTATGTGGGTATGGGTGGAGCGATGGAAGCACTTGGTGCCGACATCTCTACAATAGGTTCTAACCCGGCAGGTATAGGGCTCTTTCGCCGCAGTATGATAAGCGTAAGTGGTGGATTGCTCACACAACAGAACACCAATAGTTTTGCAGATGAAAACAAAACAAATGTGAGTTTCGACCAAATAGGCGTAGTTTATGCTGCTGGACGTCGTCGCAGAAATCAGATAAACTTTGGTTTCAACTACCACAAAAGTAAGAACTTCAACCAAATTCTTATGGCATCCAACCGTTTGAATGGTAGTTCGCAGAACAAACAATCTTATCTCAAAGGACTGCTCGGTAGTCAAGCAAATGGTGGTTTCTCTGTTGGCAAGACAACAGACGGCTATTACAATGGCTATTATGACGACAAAAGCAATTCTACGGCTGGTACATGGAGCCAATTAGATTACCTCTATTGGAACACACTCATCCCTGATAGCAAGACAGGTAATTTCTATGCCTATGACGCTGAAAGTTTCCAATATGGACGTTCGAGCAATGGCTATATTTCAAACTACGACTTCAACATCAGTGGAAGCTATGACAACACTTTCTACTGGGGTCTGACGTTTGGCTTGAAAGATGTAAATTATCACGCATACAGCGAATACACCGAACAATTCTCAAAGAACTTGGGCAATGTGCGTGTTACCGATGAAAGAAAAATTACAGGTTCGGGATTCGACATCACTGCAGGTATCATCGTGCGTCCTGTTGAAAATTCTCCATTCCGCCTTGGTGCTTATGTGAAAACGCCTACATGGTATGACCTCACAACAAGAAACTACACCACGATTGCGAACAATGCCACGGAAGGTGGAACTTACGACAACGGCAAGGTAGAAAATCTCTACGACTACAAAATTTGGACACCTTGGAAATTTGGTTTCTCACTTGGACACACTATTGGCGATTTCTTAGCTTTAGGCTTTACATATGAATACGAAGATCACAGTGCTATCAATACACGTGTGAATGACGGAACTTACGTAGATTATTATTATGGCGACATCTATGAAACAACCGTAAAGGATGCAGCAATGAATCGTCACACTGAAAAATCTCTGAAAGGTGTAAGCACCATCAAAGCAGGTATTGAATACAAACCAACAAGAGAACTTTCACTGCGTGCAGGCTATAACTATGTTAGCCCAAAATACAACGAGTCGGCTCAAAAAGCAACTGGTTTAGCCTCTTATGGCACGAGCTATTCATCGGCAACCGACTACACCAATTGGGAGGCTACCAACCGTTTCACGCTTGGCGCAGGCTATCAACACAAGCAGTTCAGCATAGACTTGGCTTATCAGTATAGCGCACAAAAAGGTAAATTCTATCCTTTCAGCGATATGTCTGTGAAGGATGCAACAACAACCTACACAAACACTGCACCAGCTACGGAAGTGAAAAACGACAAGAGCCAACTCTTGCTCACATTGGGTTATCGCTTCTAAATAACTGCTTTTTGAAAATTTTCAATATAATTTAAACAACTGAAATACAAGTATTTATAAATCATATTGAAACTGCTTTTTAACTGAGGCTCACTTGCGTTGCAACTGAGCCTCAGTTAGCGCACAAATGAGCTTCATCTGCAAGTAAGTAGACCCCACTTAGGAAATAAGCTGATTATATATACAGAAAAACTGTAGGATAAAAGGTGAAATAGCCTTACATACAAAAGCATAAAGAAAAGGATACTGTTTTGAAAAATCAACGGAACAACAAAAATAAATCTATCAAAGAGGAGACAAGACGAACTCCCCTAACCTCTTCTGCACAAAAAGAACGCAACGGAAAAAGAACTTCCAACACACAAGAACTCGCAATAAAGGAAAAAAAACAATACGTTTCACGGTTTCAACTCACTGACTTTTTACCCACCACAAAAAAAGAGGTAGAACTCCGTCATTGGGAAGAACTCGACATTATCCTTTTCTCTGGCGATGCCTATATTGATCATCCATCGTTTGGTGTAGCTGTGATAGGGCGCATCTTAGAAGCGGCAGGTTACAGAGTGGCAATTGTTCCACAACCAGACTGGCATGGCGACTACCGAGATTTTAAGAAATTAGGTCGTCCACGTTTGTTTTTTGGTATTGCACCAGGATCGATGGACTCAATGGTCAATAAATATACTGCCAACCGCCGTTTGCGCTCCGAAGATGCCTATTCACCCGATGGGCGCCACGATTTACGCCCAGAATATCCATCGATAGTCTATTCAAAAATCTTGCGACAACTCTTTCCTGATGTTCCCATTGTGCTGGGAGGCATAGAAGCATCACTTCGCCGACTGACCCACTATGACTATTGGAAAGATTGTCTAAGAAAAAGTATTCTTTGCGATTCAGAAGCCGACATTGTTATTTATGGGATGGGGGAAAAACAGGTGGTGGCAATTGCCCAAGAGTTGGAAAACGGAAAACATATTAAGCAAATCAAAACGTTGCCACAAACTGCATTCCTTTGTAAAGAGAGCGAAATACCAGGAGGAATTAAGAAGGACGACATTGTATTGCATGCTCACGAAGCATGCCTGCAAAACAAGAAATTTCAGTCGGAAAATTTTCGTCATATTGAAGAAGAGTCGAACAAGAAACATGCACAACGTATTTTGCAGGCAGTAGACAATCTTTACACGGTTGTCAATCCTCCCTACCCCACAATGACCACTGCCGAAGTGGACGCTGCCTACGACCTGCCCTATACACGCGAACCACATCCTAAATATAAAGGTAAGACAATTCCAGCCTATGAGATGATTAAACACAGTGTGAACATTCACCGTGGTTGTTTTGGAGGATGCGCTTTTTGCACTATCTCTGCTCATCAAGGGAAATTCATTGCCAGTCGGTCAAAGGAGAGTATATTGAAAGAGGTTAAGAAGGTCATAGAAATGCCAGACTTCAAAGGTTATCTGTCTGACCTTGGAGGTCCTTCTGCCAACATGTATGCCATGGCAGGAAACAATCAGAAAACATGCGAAAAATGTAAACGTCCAAGTTGCATCCATCCTGCTGTTTGCCCCAATCTCAACACTGATCATTCAAAACTACTCGAAATTTACAAAGCCGTAGACGCACTCCCGGGTATCAAAAAAAGTTTTATAGGGTCAGGTGTGCGCTATGATTTACTTTTGCACAGAGGCAAAAATGAAAAATCGAACGAAGCCGCAAAGGAATATACACGTGAATTGATTGTAAATCACGTGAGTGGACGACTAAAAGTTGCTCCAGAACACACCTCTGATCGTGTGCTTTACCTCATGCGCAAACCTTCTTTCCAACAATTCTATGCTTTCAAAAAAATTTTTGACAGCATCAATAAGAAAGAAAACTTGCGCCAGCAAATCATTCCTTACTTCATTTCGTCACACCCTGGTTGCAAAGAAGAAGATATGGCAGACCTTGCCATTAAGACCAAAGAACTCGACTTTCAGCTTGAACAAGTACAAGATTTCACGCCTACGCCTATGACCGTCGCAACGGAAACGTGGTATTCAGGTATTGAACCCTACTCCTTAGAACCCGTCTTTTCAGCTAAAACACAGAAAGAAAAGTTGGCTCAGCGACAGTTCTTCTTTTGGTATAAGCCAGGCGAAAGACAACATATCGAAAAAGAATTAAGACGCATCGGAAGAAGTGATCTTATCGAAAAACTTTATGACAACCGTTTGTTCAAAGGAAAGGTGAACTATGATCCCAAAGCAATTGGCAGTAGTCCAGACCACCATCCAGCCAACAGAAAAAAAGAAAGTCAGAATAAAGGAAATAATAATAGAAAACAAACGTTTAGGAAACGAAAGTAGGCAAATCTATTGGTACACTCACAAAAGTATTTCTAAGTAGAGGTTCTAAATTGTAAACAGAAAAAAATGCCACACCTGTGTTTAACAACCAGATGTGGCATTTGAATATGATAGAATTTTAAGAAGTTTTATTTTGCATAAGCAACGCTGCGTATTTCACGAATAACGGTAATCTTCACCTGTCCTGGATAGGTCATTTCGTTTTGTATTTTCTCTGCAATATCTGCACTGAGCTTTTCACTATCAGCATCACTTATCTTGTCGGCACCCACGATTACACGCAACTCGCGCCCTGCCTGAATAGCATAAGTTTTCGTAACGCCTGGATAGCTCATTGCAATTGCTTCCAAATCGTTCAATCGCTTCACGTAGGCTTCAACGATTTCACGACGTGCACCGGGGCGTGCGCCAGAGATGGCATCGCACACTTGCACAATAGGTGCAATCAAGCTGGTCATTTCTACTTCATCGTGGTGTGCCGCAATAGCATTACAGATGTCTGGTTTTTCTTTGTATTTCTCGGCAATCTTACCACCATAGAGTGCGTGTGGGAGTTCGGACTCCTCGTCTGGCACTTTACCTATATCGTGCAAAAGTCCTGCACGTTTAGCTTTTTTGGGATTTAAGCCCAATTCGCTTGCCATAACTGCACACAAGTTGGCTGTTTCTCTAGCGTGTTGCAAGAGATTTTGTCCATAAGATGAACGATACTTCATCTTGCCGACGATACGGATCAATTCTGGATGTAGTCCATGAATCCCCAAATCAATAGCTGTTCGCTTACCCGTTTCAATGATTTCGCTTTCAAGCTGTTTCTTCACCTTCGCTACAACTTCTTCAATTCGTGCAGGATGTATGCGTCCATCGGTTACCAATTGATGAAGTGCAAGGCGACAAATCTCCCGCCTTACGGGATCGAATGCAGAAATAACAATTGCTTCAGGTGTGTCGTCCACCACGATTTCAACGCCTGTTGCTGCCTCAAGTGCACGGATATTGCGTCCTTCTCGACCGATAATGCGTCCTTTAACTTCATCACTTTCAATGTGGAAAACGCTCACAGAATTTTCAATAGCCGTTTCAGTGGCAACGCGTTGTATGGTTTGAATAACTATTTTCTTTGCCTGTTGGGTGGCATTGAGCTTCGCTTCGTCTACAATTTCATTCACATAAGATGCGGCGTCAAGTCTTGCTTGATCCTTTAAGCTCTCCACAAGGCGTTTTTTTGCCTCTTCTGCACTCAGCCCTGAAAGCTCTTCCAACTTTTCTCTCTCCAAGTCCTGCATCTTATCTAATTCTTGCTGCTTCACTTGAAGGAGTTTTTTATCATTTTCTATGCGTTGTTGTTGCTGTTCTATCTCTTGTTTGCGACGTCCGATTTCTTCTTGTTTTTGATTTAAAGAGATTTCTCTTTGCTTCAATCGGTTTTCATTTTGTTGGAACTTTTGATTCCGCAGTTGCACTTCTTTTTCTAATTCACTCTTCTTATTGAGGAATTTTTCTTTTACTTCTAAGAGTTTCTTTTCTTTTAATACTTCTGCATCCTTATGTGCCTGTGCCATGGCTTCGTTGTATTTTCCATTCACCACATAACGGAAAACAAAATAACCACCAACACATCCCACAACAATACATGCTAAAGCAACCAACACTACTATAAGTATGTCCATTTAAATAAAAGTTGTTTGTTTAATGTTTAAATTATTTTTTCAGTACACTTTCTATCTCAGAAGTAAGATCGCTAAGAAGTTTATTAAATGGTTCGGTGTCGTTCCTTGTTTCGTCCTTCTTTAATTGCAAAGCAATGTGGAGCATTGACATATATAAAATTTCCTTATCGGACTTTTTCCCTTTGAAAAGTGAAAAATAGGTATTAACCGTTTCATTAATAAGTTTAGCGGCAGAACGATAATATTCCTCTTCTTCTCGAGGAATTTTAACCGACAATTCTGTGTCATACAGATTAAGTCTGATTTGGAATTTATTATCTGCCATGCTTCTTTCTTGCTTACTTCTCACTCAGTAAAGTGATACACTTGTTCACGTCTCTAATTAATTTGGCAACCCGCTTCTGAGCTGATTCAATATCACCATCCGAAACTTCGAGCATTCTCGCCATCTTCAATGCTTGATATTCATTCTTTGATAGCTCCAGTTGCGCTTTCAGGCGTGCTATTTCTGCCTCTTGTTCGCCCACCAACGCATATAACTCATCATTCTCTTGCTGTAGCTCTTGATAATGAAGAATCATCTGACGCACACGAGTTGCAAACGTATTGAGTATTTTTTCATTCGCAGTCATATTCTTACGCCCTTTTAAATGCAAAATTACATTATTCTTTCAATTCTGCAAAATTATTAATTAGATATTTCATTGAATGCCTTTCTCTTCTTTCGATTTGTTGCCATTCAACTATTTGCTGCCTTCTTCTAAATTTTGCTTGGGTTCTTTCTTAGCCAACATCACGATTTGGTATACAAAATCTGTTGTCCATTTACGTGAAAATCCTAATCGTTGGTTGATTTGACGCACCGAAAGCACAGCTTTCACAACCCCAGGATCACTAAAATTGTTCTTATCATATAGGTCGTTTACAGTCTTTTCGGTCATCGAATAAAGGAGCTTTTTCAAAAAGCCAGGCATCCGAAGTTTAAATTTCATCAAGTTACCGACAAGCAATATAAGGTCTTGTGTGAAACCCTGAAACTGATAAAGATAAGGTTGCACGTCTTGCATCTTCTTGCAATTCTTCTTAATACTTGCATCAATTTCGTCAAAGAAACGTTCATCCGTTCCATAAAGATTTCTCATCGTTTTTCTAACACTTGCTTTTTCTCCCAGCCCCAATTTATTATTGAGCGTCGGAACACGAAACGTTTGCTTGTAGGTACGTAAATCTGGTAACATTGCCAAATTCGTTATACCCAATTTTGATGCCAAAGCTGCCTGAAAATAAACCCTCACAAGTGTCATATAATCATTGATGCCACCTGCCTTATATTCAGTTTCTTCTTTCTTTCCAAATATTTTTGATAGTATGCCCATTGAATGTTTAAAATTCGTTTTTGATATTAAAAAGAGGCTAATTCCCCATTTTTGTGATTGCAAAGTTAAGAAAATAAAACAAGATTTGGCACATAATAGATATTTTTTTGAGTTAAGAGGCAAAATATCAATTTAAATTACTACCTTTGCGAACATTATGAAGCGTTCGCTTGAATTGATTGATTAGACGAGAACACAATTGGCTTCACACCATCTTCTTATCTGAACAATCATTTAACATGGTGCACGCTGACAAAACAGTTAGATCACAAAAACAAAGTCGTTGAAAGAAGTTAGCAAAGCAAAGAAGCCTTTACCACGCTGAAATATTCTTCTTGATAGCGGCAAAGAAAACTTCAAACTGATAATAAAGCAAATTAAATATGAAAGGTATAGTTTTAGCTGGAGGTTCTGGCACACGTTTATATCCCATCACAAAGGGTGTTAGTAAGCAGCTCATTCCGATTTACGATAAGCCGATGATTTATTATCCAATCTCGGTGCTTATGCTTGCTGGCATAAGAGAAATTCTCATCATATCTACTCCACATGACTTACCTGGTTTTCGACGTTTGTTAGGTGATGGACATGAATTGGGAGTTAGCTTTGAATATGCAGAACAACCCTCTCCTGATGGATTAGCACAGGCATTCATTATTGGTGAAAAGTTTATTGGAAACGACAGCGTTTGTCTTGTCTTGGGCGATAACATATTCTATGGTGCTGGCTTTTCGGGGTTGCTGAAAGAAAGCGTAAGCAACGCTGAAGAGAAAAACAAAGCCACCGTCTTTGGTTATTTTGTAAACGACCCAGAGCGTTATGGCGTTGCAGAATTTGACAAAGATGGCAATTGTCTCAGCATAGAAGAAAAACCACAAACCCCTAAAAGCAATTATGCCGTAGTAGGCTTATATTTCTATCCCAATAGCGTTGTAGAAATTGCCAAAAACATCAAACCTTCAGCAAGAGGTGAATTAGAAATAACAACAGTCAATCAAGAGTATCTTCAAAGAGAGCAACTAAAAGTACAGACTCTACAACGTGGTTTTGCATGGCTTGATACGGGTACACATAATAGTCTCTATGAAGCCAGCACATTTATAGAATGCATCGAAAAACGCCAAGGATTAAAGATCGGATGTTTGGAAGAGATTGCATTCAGAAAAGGATGGATAACGAAAGAGCAGCTTGCTGAAACCGCACAACCAATGATAAAGAATGAATATGGACAATACTTGCTGCGCCTCATAGAAGAATTAGGATAATAAACAAAAAAGAAATAAGTCATAAACATCAATATGGAAGATATAAAGAAGACAGCAGCTGAATACTATTATCAGGAGCAAAAGGAGAAATCGTTCATTGATTTTCAGATGATCTATCGCACGCTCGTGCTTAATTGGTATTGGTTCATTTTGTCTATTGTTATTTGTGCGGGGGCAGCCGCAATTTATTTGCGTTATACTATTCCTACATATAACATCACAGGAAAACTCTTAATCAAAGAATCTGAACAAAATCGCCCCAAAAATGTACAATCTATCGCACTTGGAACTATCTCCAACGCATCAGGCATTGATAATGAAATAGAAATACTTCTATCACGCTCACTATCGAAAGAAGTTATTCAAGATTTGAAACTCTACACGACTTACGCAGTAAAAGGCAGAGTAGCATCGCTACCATCCTATGGCAATCAACCGTTGAATGTTGAGTTAGATGAGCGAAGTATAAAAAATCTCAATCAGTCTATCCAATTAACCATTAAAAGAAATGGTCTTAAATATAATATAGAGGGTTCGCATGGAATTACACACAGTTTCTCAACGCTTCCAACAGCCTTCAATACGCGCGTGGGACGTATTACTATCACGGCGAACAATGGCAATCAATTGACTGATGGTGAAGAACTGATTGTAAATATAGATCCTGTCAATTCTCTTGCAGCAAAGTATGCAAGTGCCTTGCAAATTGCACCCTATTCTAAATCTACAACCATTCTTTCACTGCAAATGATTGATGCAGTGCCACAACGTGCTATTGATTACCTAAAACATCTTGTGGTAGTTTATAATCGTCAAGCAAACGAAGATAAAAACAACGTAGCTTTACGTACAGATAGCTTCCTTAACGAACGTTTGGCAAAAATAAGCGAAGAACTTACTAAAACGGAGGAAGATATTCAACACTTCAAGCAAAAGAATGGTATGGTAGAGTTGCAGATGAGTGGTTCGTCAAGTTTCGCCAAACAAAGTACAGCTGAAACACAGTTGGCAGAGATGGAAGTACAGATAGAACTTTTTAATAATATTGCTGATGAAGCAAATAAGGCGACTAAGAATCTTTCACACATCATTCCAAGCAACATTGGGCTAAATGACGGACAAACTTCTACGCTCATCGAAAAATATAACACACTTGTTTTGGAAAGAAACCGTTTGTTACGCAGTGCTTCTGAAAGCTCACCTGTGGTTGAACCGCTTACCGAACAAATCAGAACGCTTAACAAGAATATTCGAACTTCAATCACAACAGCACGCAAAAATCTTGAAATACAACGTAACGGCATTCTTGAACAATTCGATAAGTTCAACACCGAAGTGACAGAAGCTCCACAACAAGAGCGTAAGTTGAAACAAATCGGACGTCAACAAGAAATTAAGTCAGAACTTTATCTCATGCTGTTGCAAAAGAGAGAAGAAAATAGCATTACGCTAGCAGCAACTGCCAACAAGGGACGCTTAATAGATGAACCTCAAACAGTGGGCAAAGTCAGCCCTAATTCACAATTGATTTTGGGTGGCGGAGCGTTGGCTGGATTAATTATCCCAGCTTTCATCCTTTTCCTCATCCAATTCTTTAGATATAAAATAGAGGGACATGAAGACGTTCGTCGTCTCACAACACTTCCTGTGCTTGCCGACATTCCTGTTGCAAGCAACACGGCAAAAGGAAAAGCTGACATCGTTGTACACGAAAATCAAAACAACCAAATGGAAGAAGTCTTTCGTTCTATGCGCACAAACCTTCAATTTATGATGAAAGAGAACGAAAAAGTAATCCTTTTCACTTCGTCAACATCGGGTGAAGGTAAAACGTTTACAGCTTCCAATCTTGCAGTAAGTTTCGCTCTTTTATCTAAAAAGGTGGTCCTAGTGGGACTTGATATTCGGCGTCCTCGTCTTGCAGAACTGTTTAAAATCAAAGACCATAAACATGGCATCACCAATCTCTTAATGAAAGATGAGCCTACAATAGAAGACATCAAAGGTCAAATTTTGAATTCGGGTATCAATCCAAATCTTGACTTGTTAATGGCAGGTCCAATACCACCCAACCCAGCCGAATTGATAGCACGCTCCTCATTGGAAATGATTTTCAATATCCTTAAGACTGAATACGACTATATCATTATCGACACTGCACCTGTTGGACTTGTTACGGATACGCTTCAAGTAGGTAGAGTTGCTAATGCTACAGTTTACCTCTGTCGCGCAGATTACACGCCAAAGGCAGCCTTTGAAATGATCAACATGTTTTCTTCTGAAAAGAAACTTCCAAAAATGTCATTGGTTCTGAATGGAATTGACATGTCTAAGAAAAAATATGGTTATTATTATGGCTATGGAAATTATGGAAAATATGGCAAGTATGGTTATGGAAAAGGCAAATATGGTGGCTATGGAAGCTATGGCTCATATGGAACCTTTGAGACTTACGGAAAAAGCCACTATGGTAATAAGCATGACGACTCTATAAAACGATAAAATTAACAGCTCATCAATCAAAGAAAGGGGTATATGCACTTGTTCTTTGTTATCTATGATTAACATCATTCGTGATGAAACAAGGAACTGCGCATATATCCTTTTTACATATAGTTAAAAAGAAAACACTAAAAATATGGTCATTGCAGTAGATTTTGACGGAACAATCGTGGAACACCGCTATCCTAAAATAGGAGAAGAGCGAACCTTTGCCACGGCCACGCTGAAGGAACTAATCAAGGATGGGCATCAGCTCATTCTTTGGACAGTTCGCGAAGATGAACTCTTAGAAGAGGCTGTGGAATGGTGCAGAAAGAGAGGGGTTGAATTTTGGGCAGTGAACAAAGACTATCCCGAAGAAAAGCAAGAAAACAATAATCACTTCTCAAGAAAACTAAAAGCCGACCTTTTCATTGACGATAGAAATTTAGGCGGTTTGCCCGAGTGGGGTACTATTTATCAGATGATTAAACATCACCAAACATGGGAAAGTTTGAAAAACAACAATTCTACTTATGGAGAGTATGAAAAAGCTAAGAAAAAGCCTTGGTGGAAATTCTAACTTCCTAACTCCAACCGTATTTAGTTAGATTTTTCTATCCTTCCTATTTTAGTGAGCAGCTAAAAATAAACTCTCAGTGCTTTCACCACTTCAAAAGAATGAAAAAGGGTCTCAGAAATTTGAAATATACCTAAATGCTCATTCATTTTGAATGCAAAGATAGCACAAAATAGCTGCAAATCCAAATCTGCACCCTAAAAACTACCTACAGAACTTTTTAGATTTGACACTGTAAAAATCATGGAGATTTCCTCACTTCATATTTTACTTCTCCTATCAGAAAACGGATGTAGTAACCGGAATATCTCTACTTTTTAGGCATAGAGCAAAAAAGAAAAATAAACCCCAATCGGTCATGAGATCGTTAAGGCTTTCTTTGTATCTCATTTATTAACTTCCCAACAGCTAGCATTCGTTTGTCGGTAGCATCTTTAATGGTTTCTCTTGAAGTAGCTCGCTACATTTATAAGAAAACGCTAAACACCTGCACTAACAATCAGATAGAATCCCTTTGTTTTTCTAATGACCGAACTGGGATAAACGAAACTCCTCACTCACCAAAAGCAAGACTATTCAAACGTTTGCGAAGTATTTCGGCAGCACTTTTGCGAATGGCAAAGCGCATTTCGCAAGTATTGTCGAATTGTTGATGAATGATACGTGGATTCATTTCTTTCACTATCTTCATCACATCGTTCATCATCGGATAGGAAAAAGAAAAATCGATGATTTCTTCCACAAACTTTTCTTCCACCTCTACATTGCGCAAAGCATCTGCCGCTGCCTCACGATAGGCAACGATCAAACCGCCTGTACCTAAGTTCACACCGCCATAATAGCGGATGACACAGATAAAAACATCTGTCAGTTCAGCACTCACAATCTGCCCCAAAATGGGTTTACCTGCTGTAGATGATGGTTCTCCATCGTCATTCATCCTGAAATCTTTTCCTTCTACACCCAATCGGTAGGCATAACAACAATGGCGTGCGTCATAGTATTTCTTTCTGTATTCTTTGACAAGCTCCATTGCTTCCTCCACCGACTCAACATGATGCGCAAAAGCGAGGAATTTACTCCGCTTTTCAGAGTAAAATCCCTCGCCAATATTTGCTTTCCGTATTGTTTTATACGTATCGTTCAATGTCAATTCGTTTTCTATAGGTTTAGATTTGCTAGAATCTTTAGGAATCTATATTTTTCCCTCCTCTAAACACAATTTCCACAAATGTTCAATTTCATTTAGTTATTTACTCGCTTTGCGAGCGTCCAAAGGACGATTATTCGCCATAGCAATGTAAAAAACTTCATTTTTCGTTTTTCCATTGCCCATCTGGCTTAACAAAACGTCCAATCTCTTATGATAATTTATGGATAACCAAGCCCGAACGCAATTTAGGCTCAAACCATGTAGCCTTTGGAGGCATGATATTGCCACTGTCAGCAATATCCATAATTTGTTGCATACTAACAGGATAGAGTGCCAATGCTGCACGCATTTCACCACTGTCTACACGTTTTTTGAGTTCTGCCAAACCACGCAAACCACCTACGAAGTCGATGCGCTTGCTTGAGCGGAGGTCTTTGATGTCTAAAAGTTCATCCAAAATCAAACGACTTGAGATATCTACATCGAGTACGCCAATAGGATCGTTGTTGTCATACGTACCCTCTTTTGCTGTCAAAGCATACCATTCGCCGTCTAAATAGAGCGAGAATTCATGAAGTTTAGCTGGTTTATAAGCCTCAGCACCCTTCTTCTCAACGATAAAATTCTTGTTTAAAGCCACCAAGAATTCTTCAGACGACATACCATTGAGGTCTTTCACCACACGGTTGTAGTCCAAAATTGTCAGTTCTGATGCTTGGAAGCAAACCGCCATGAAATAGTTGTATTCCTCATCACCTTTGTGGTTAGGATTCTGCTTTTGTTTTTCAGCCCCAACAAGCGCAGCAGCTGCAGAACGGTGGTGTCCGTCAGCAATATAGAGTGCTGGCATCTTTGCAAATTCTTCTGTTACAAGGGCTATGTCAGCAGCATCTGAAATCGTCCAGAATTTGTGACCGAAACCATCGATAGGTGCGATGAAATCGTAAACAGGTTCAGTTGCTGCATATTTCTTGATGAGTGCATCAAGCGTAGGATTATCTGGATAAGCGAAGAATACAGGTTCGATATTGGCATCATTCACACGCACGTGCTTCATGCGGTCTTCCTCCTTATCGCGGCGGGTGAGTTCATGCTTTTTGATGACACCATTCATATAATCATCAACGTATGCTCCCACTACCAAACCATATTGTGTCTTACCATCCATGATTTGCGCATAGATGTAATACTGTTCTTGTTCATCCTGCACGAGCCATCCCTTATCTTGGAACATTTTGAAGTTTTCAGCTGCCTTCTCATAAACACGTGGGTCATATTCGCTAGTTCCTTCAGGGAAATCGATTTCTGGTTTAATAATGCGATAAAGGCTCTTTTCATTGCCTTGCGCTTCTTCACGTGCTTCTTCAGAGTTCAATACGTCGTAGGGACGGCATTCAACTTGTTCTACAAATTCTTTTGGGGGACGTACGCCCTTGAAAGGTTTAATTACTGCCATAATATTAAATTTCATCAACCGCAGATGTCCCTTTGCCTGCTACTCTTTCGTACATCGCTCGAGATAATCTGCGGTTCGTGTAGGGTTATTATTACTTGTTTACTTGGAATTTCGTGTCGCCTGTTGCAAAATAAGCGTTGATTTGTCTTGCCGCTGCAATACCTGCATTGGTATTTGCTTCGCTCGTTTGCGCACCCATCTTCTTAGGTGTTGTGAAATAGCGACCTTCAAATTTTGCAAAGTCAGCATCGGCATCTGGTTTGATGTCGGTGATGAACTTAAGGTCTTCACGATCACCCATGAGTTTGATGAGTTCTGGTTCGTTGATCACTTCTTTGCGAGCCGTGTTCACGAGGATACCACCTTTACACAAGCGGTTTACGAGTTCGTAATTGATAGACTGCTTTGTTTCTGGTGTTGCAGGGATGTGAAGCGAAACCACATCGCAGATGTCGAACAACGCCTCTTGGCTATCTACTGCCGTAGCACCACCTTGTTCGATAACATCTTTTGGACAGAACGCATCATAAGCATAAACTTCCATTCCGAAGCCTTTTGCGATGCGTGCAACGTTACGTCCCACGTTTCCGAATGCCAACAAACCAAGCTTTTTGCCCATCAATTCTGAGCCACTCTTACCGTTGTAGAAATTGCGCACAGCATAAACTAACATACCCATTACGAGTTCTGCCACAGCATTTGCGTTTTGTCCAGGTGTGTTTTCAGCCACCACATTGTGTGCCGTAGCTGCGGCTAAGTCGATATTATCAAAACCTGCACCTGCACGCACTACCACTTGGAGTTTTTCTGCCGCATTAAAAACTTCTTCATCCACTTTGTCCGAACGAATGATGAGTGCGTCGGCATCTTTCACAGCCTCCAAAAGTTGCGCCTTTTCTGTATATTTTTCGAGCAAAGCAAGTTCGTGACCCGCTGCTTCCACTTCTTTTCTAATGCCTTCAACAGCCGCAGCTGCAAAAGGTTTTTCGGTTGCTACCAATACTTTCATAGTAATAAAATTTAAAATATGCTTTACACGGATAGAACAGAGAAACGCCATGCGCACCTTTGTCTATCCGTGTAATGATGTTATGGATTAATGATTAGCTTCAAATTCTTTCATTGTGTCAACCAATGCTTGAACGCCTTCGATGGTTTGAGCATTGTAGCAGCTTGCACGGAAACCACCCACGTCGCGGTGTCCCTTGATGCCCACCATACCACGTGCAGTTGCAAAGTCAAAGAACTCTTGTTGCAAGTCTGCATATTCGTCATTAAGTACGAAGCAGATGTTCATGTAAGAACGGCTTTCTTCGTCGGTTACTGTGCCACGGAAGAGTTTATTGCGATCGATTTCGCCATATAACAAGTCTGCACGTTGTTTTGCGATTTTTTCCATAGCCGTCACACCACCTTCTTTCTTCACCCAACGGAGGGTTTCGAGTGCGGTGTAGATAGGCACTACAGGAGGTGTGTTGAACATAGAACCCTTATCTACGTGGGTTTTGTAGTTCAACATTGTAGGAATATTGCGTGAAACCTTGCCCAATGCGTCATCTTTCACGATAACAAAAGTAACACCCGCCATTGACAAGTTCTTTTGTGCACCACCATAGATACAGTCATACTTTGCCACATCCACAGGACGACTCAAGAAGTCTGAAGACATATCGCCGATGAGACGAACAGGTACGTCTGGATCTGTGTGGATTTCTGTACCATAAATGGTGTTGTTTGTCGTAATGTGTAGATAGTCCAAATCTGTTGGTACTTCGTAGCCCTTTGGAATATAAGTGTAATTGTCTGCAGCTGAAGAAGCCACTTCAACAACCTCACCTATCATCTTTGCTTCCTTGATGGCTTTCTTTGCCCATACACCAGTGTTGAGATAACCAGCTTTCTTTTCCAAGAAGTTCAGCGGAATCATGTGGAACTCGAGCGATGCACCACCACCCAAGAACAACACAGAGTAGCCTTCTGGAACATTGAGCAGTTCTTTCACAAGCGCAGCAGCTTCGTCAATCACTGGTTGGAAATCTTTTGAACGGTGGCTGATTTCTGCCAACGAAAGTCCGATACCATTAAAATCTAAAATCTGCGCTGCTGTCTTTTCAATCACTTCACGTGGAAGTATGCAAGGACCTGCATTAAAGTTATACTTCTTCATCATGACATTAATAAAGTTTTAAGTTGTAGTATATTTTTTATAGTTTATTTTTCTTTAAGGATAAACGCAATTTAAACTTGCGTATCTGTCTGCGAAATTACACTTAATATTTCATATCTCCAAATATTTAAGCATATTTTTCTCGCTTAAATGAAAAAGCAGCATAAAAGAGGAAATGAGATTGCGAATTTCTCCTGCCAGAGAAGCAGACACTCATAAACCCAAATCGATCATTAGACCGCCTATAGTTTTCTTTTATTTTTAACTGCCCAACGACTTGCATCTGCTTATCGGCTGCTTCTTCAGTGCTTTCTCTTAAAGTAGCCCGTTACATCTGCGAAAAAACACTAAACAATCTGCACAGATAATCAGACGCAACCTCTTTGGTCTCTAATGACCGAATTGGGATAAAGAGCACCCACAATCTAAGGTATGTGTAGATCTCTATACACTCGCATTTCAAATGAGGCTCAGTTGCCGACCAAGTGTACCTCATTTAGTCCGTAACTGAGCCTCATTTGAAAAACAGGGATTTTACCCACCTATCTGCGGTTATTTCAATTCCTCGACGAGTGTATTGAGTCCCTTAATCTTCTCACCTTTTGTCAAGCGCAACACTTGCTGCACCTTCCGTCTTGCTATGGCTACATAGGTGAAGCGTTCGGTAATGTCGATACGCCCAATGTCGTTGGCTTTCAGTTCTCCTTTTTTACAGAGAAAGCCAACGATGTCACCCTTCGACAATTTGTCTTTCTTACCTTTACCTATATATAATGTAGCCATGCGGGGAGAGGGTACAGCGGGGAGAGCTTCGGGCAATGCGTAGGCTTCGACTCTGCGCTGGATTGATTCAGGGATGCGCTCCTCGGGGGAAAGGAGGAAGAAGGTGGCACCAGCTTTGTCCCATCTTGCCGTGCGACCAATACGATGGGTGTAGTCCTCAACGGTTTCAGGAAGATGATAATGAATGATGTTTTCAACATTTGGAATATCTAATCCTCGTGAACCTAAGTTGGTGCTGATGAGTATATTAGCCGACCCATTGGCGAAACGATAAATAGCTGCTTCACGTGCTTTTTGGTCTAACCCGCCATGATAAACACTTATACCGAAGCCCCGTTCTTTAAGGAAATCTGCCACACGCTTCACTGCATCGCGGTAATTGAGAAAAACGATACTACTCGCATCACCCAAACAAAGCAAAAGTTGATAAAGCATATCGAGTTTGTCTTTCGTTGGACTTTTGAGCGTGAAATATTCAATGCGATCTTGGGGCTGATTGGTGGACGCAGTGTAATCTATTTTCTTCACATTCGTGAGACGAACAAAACGTGGAATACTGTCTAACTCGGTGGCAGAAAGGAGTATGCGTCTTTCAACGGATGGCAATTTAGTAATAACGTCTTCCATTTCTCGTTGGAAACCCATTTCTAAACATTTGTCGAACTCATCAATAACGAGCCACTTCACCACCCCCGCGAAGAAGTTTTGCTTGTCTAAATGATCGTTCAAGCGACCAGGTGTAGCGAAGACGATTTGTGGTTTTTCATCGCGCAAAGCTCTGTGTTCGTCCATTGTGGGGCGTCCGCCATAGAGTGACATAGTCCGCACACCTGCTTTCATGGTTTTCACCACTTCGGCAGATTGCTGTGCTAGTTCCCTACTGGGCACCAAAACCACTGCCTGCACCGCATCGCTGTCCGTACGGAGGGTTTGGACAAGTGGGAGGAGATATGCCAAGGTCTTCCCCGTACCCGTGGGCGACAAGATGACCACATCTTTCTGATTACCGTTAATGGCAGCCGAGGCAGCTTCCTGCATTGAATTGAGCTTGATTTTCAAGCGTTTGAGAATTTCGTTCATACGTTAGTTTTTCAGTTTGTCGATTGCATCAAATTCTTTTCCCATGTTCAGGTTAAGATAAATCGTATAAAGCGGGGCAAGCCACTTATCTTTTGCATCAGGCGCAAGTTCTCTGTAGCGTTCGAGATTGGGCAATGCTGCCTTATAAAGTTCGGTAATGTTCTTGCGCTTTGTCCGCCTTTGCGAGGAACGCTCAAATTCGATTGCTTGATCGAAATACGCCAACCCCAAATTCAGATAGGCATAGGCGTTGTCGGGTGAGACTTCTAAAATCTGTTTAGAGAGATCAATACACTCATCATATCGCCCCAAATTGAGCAACACAGTTGCTTTGGTTTGCTGAAAGAGAATGCTCGTTGAGTCGGCTGCCAACGCCTTGTCGCACACCACAAGTGCTTCGGGATAAAGATTGTGTTGCGAATAATACTCCACCAATCGGGGGAAGAAGAATGCAAAATTGGGATATTCCTCAAAGCCTCGTTGCAGGGCTTCCACATAACCGAGCGTATCTCCTCGCATGAGAAAGGCTTCCGCCTCATATTGCCGAAGAAAATTGAGCATCGAATTGTCACGTTCAGCCAATCGGATGTGCTTCATAATGAGATCAGGCTTTTCGAGTTTATAACCACAATAGGTTGCCCAATAGGCAGCGTGGGGCATCAGCGCATCGTTTTTTACATAATCCTGTTTGGCAAAGAGTGGATAATGGTTGCTCTCGATGTAGGTATCGAAATAGGTGAATGCCGCAGCATAGTCGTTTTTGTGCATCAAGAAAACCCCACCATTGAAAAGATTTGGACGAATGGAATGCAAGAAATGGGCGTTTCGCTCACGATATTTCAGGGACGCATCGGGCGACGACGAAAGGCGCACCTCCACAGAATCAAATGCCGACATGGTTTCATAAAGTCGTTTAGTAACGGCAAAAAAGGCAGCCGTGTCGGCTTTTTCTTTGAGATAGAGCTTTTCGTTTGCCTTGGCATATTGTCTTTCCAGCGATTGCGCCAGTAACAGCCATATCTTGATGTTATCCCGATTGGCTGAATCTTTGAGCAAACCTCGCATGCTTTGTTCGGCTATATGGAGGTCTTTCCCGGTTTTGATTTGATCCCGGGCAGCTGCCATTTGCTTCTTTTGGGCAAAGAGCAAAGAAGGCAGTGTGAGGACAACGAAAAGTAGGAATATCTTTTTCAAAACGTTTATTTAAAATTTGAAACCAATGGTTCGAGTTCTGCTGCTTTGATGTCGTCTTTAAGAATGGTGTAGACCATATAAAGCGGACGCAACCAATCTACCCTCTTGCGGTGTGGATCTTTTGCTCTGACACGCTCAAGATAGTTTCTTGCTTGAGCAAAGACACTTTTATAAGCATCAGACGAGGCAGCTTCGTTTTTCTCCTGTTGAGCAATGAAGACTTTGTAAAGCTCAACACCCTTCATATTCAGACACACCCCGATGTTAAAAGCAACGGGAACAGACGTTGGGTCGATTTCGTCTGCCGTTTGATAGGCTTCAAGGGCTTCGTCCCAGCGTTTTGCTCGCATCGCAATCTCTCCTTTTAAAATCCACGGTATAGGCGATTGGTGTCCCTCTTCCAGCTCACGATCAACGAAGTTTTCTAAATTGAATTTGGCAGTGGGCTTTTGATAGAACCTCATTATCCAAGAGAAGTAGGTGTCATTGGTTGGCTCGGTTTCGTAAAGTTTTCTTAAAACAGCTAAATATTTTAAAGAGTCGTCCTCGTTTGCCATCTGTGCATACATACATTCTGCTTTTATTTCTGCGGCTTCTAATGCGGTTTCATCATATTGTAGTGCCATATTGGCATATTCGTCTGCCTTTGCATAACTGCGCTGTGCGAAGTGATAGTAGGCGAGATAATAGGCTGCTAGTCCGCTTTCATCGGGTAGATCGCTGACGAGCAAGTTTTTACGGTGCGAAAGATATAAATCCAAGGCTTGCATTCCTTCCTCACGATAAGCAGATTGCTTCGATAGATAGATGCCAGCATCAATCAATCGAGGATACAACTTTGTGATGCGCTGAAGATTTTCACGCAAGAATTGGGGTTTGATTTTACCTTTTTTATTAGGCTGCGTGTCTATGTCGTTACTTTCAAAGGAGGCTTTCACGCTTGCAATGATGTTGCGATAGAGCTGAAGAGAATCTTTGCCTTTGAATTGTTCCACACGTTTATAAGTTGCAGCGGCTCGTTGGTGGAGCGTTTCTGCGGTCTTGTCTGCGGTCTGTGCATAGGAGGACGGGACAAGCACAATGATCAAACAAACGATTAAAAAAAATCTTATCATCCTGTAAATCAATAAAAATGGTTTCCTTTTCTTGGGCAAAAAGTAGCCTACAAGAAAGGGAAACCACTTGAAAATTAGTTATTCACACCTGCGTCGGCAGCTGCAGCAAGCGTTTCAGGAGCTTGCGAACCTTTCACGAAGTAGTAGCAACCATAGAGCGGATAAGCCCATGTAGCTTTGTGTTCCTTCATCACATCCATTTTTTTTGCCTTCTCAAGGTAAGAAATGGCTTCATTGTAGATATTGTTGAACTGCTCACGTGCAGCTGGTGTCAATACACCTTTCACTTCGCCGACACGGTCTTGCGCCTTGTAGAAGAGACATTGACCAATTGATGCATTGATGGCAATGCTTGCAGCATCGTCTGCTGCCAAAGGAAGTGCTTTTTTCAAACAATCGGCTGCACTATCGTAGTTCTTCTTCTGACTTTCATATTGGCTTTTCAATATCAATGCACCGTAGCTATTAGGGTTCTTAGCCAACTGATCATTGATAAGTTTTTCTGCCTTATCTTGCATGCCGAGCGAACTGTAGCATGATGAAAGCGTAGAAAGCACTGCTTCGTTGTTAGGATCTTTTACCATTACGCCTTCCAACTTTTCAACGTATGCCAGTGAATCTTGGCGGTTTTTGAGTTGTGCTCCTAAAATAGCGAGTTGGAATTGTTGTGCTTCTTTTGCACGTTCAGGACTCTTCAATGCGTATTCTACATACTTCTCTGCCTTTGCATAGTCTTTGTTTTGGAAGGCATAGTAGGTTGCGAAGTAGGCGATTTCACCCAAATTGGTGTCTTCTCCTTTTTCCACCTTTGCGAAAGCTGGATCAGTTGCAGTATCAACGTAGCGTGAAAGATACTTATATGCCAACGCATCGTTCTTTGCTGTTTGATAGAAAATACCGCCATTGATGAGATAAGGACGGAGAGTGTACAACTGACTTGCAAGACCAGCATACTTTGGTTTCACCTTTCCTTTTTCGTTAGGTTCATTATCATACTTGATGGCTTCCGTACCAGCGTCGAACGCAGCACCGAGTGCTTCATAAAGTCCGGCTTCATCCACCTGTTTGTTGCCCTGTCCACCCATTTGTTTTTGGGTTTCGTTCTCAATCTGTACTGCTTGTTCGGCATTCACTTTCTTCATTGCGAGTTCAAACAGTTTGTTGTAGGCCTTTGCTTTTTCTGCACTGTTTGCCAATTGCGACAAACCTGAATTGAGTAATTGCGATGCTTCAGCATAGGTTCTTGCCTTCAAAATAGCTTTCAACGCTTCGCTGTCGCCTGCAAATGCAGCCGATGTACCTAGTAACATCAAGGCTGCAAACATCATTTTTTTCATATTTATTGCTTTAAAAGGTTTATTTCTTAATTGTTTGCTTATCAATTATCCCTAGCAAGCATCGTAGAACTAGTCTTACTATGCTAATATAGAGTAACTTCTTCAATATTAATTCGTTTCTTCGCTCACTTCGTCTTGGGTTTCTTGTTCGTCTTCTTGGGTTGGATATTCCGATTTCGCCACCTTACATACTGATGCGATAACATCGTTTTTCTTTGCTAGATTAATCAGCCGAACGCCTTGCGTAGCACGTCCCATCACCCGACATTCTGAAACCGCCATGCGAATGACGATGCCACTCTTGTTAATGATCATCAAGTCATTGTCGTCTGTTACGTTCTTGATTGCCACCAACTTACCTGTCTTCTCCGTGATATTAAGTGTCTTCACACCCTTTCCTCCACGACTTGTCAGTCGATAATCTGCTACAACAGATCGTTTTCCATATCCTTCTTCGGAAACCACCAACACCGTTTCGCTTTCAGGGTCATTCACGACTATCATTCCGACTACCTCGTCTTCACCGTCATCGTCTAATCGCATTCCACGAACACCCGTTGAAACACGTCCCATGGTGCGAATATCTTCTTCGTGAAAACGACACGCACGACCATTCTTGTCGGCAATGATGATTTCATTCTTACCATTGGTGAGTCTTACGTCTACCACTTCGTCGCCTTCATTGATATTGATGGCTATCACACCATTGGTGCGAGGACGCGAATAGGCACGGAGCGATGTTTTCTTCACCAATCCTCGTTTCGTAACGAAGACCACATTGTGACTATCAATGAACGCATCGTCTTCCAAACCACGGATGCGCAAGAAAGCATTCACACTGTCGTCTGGGTCGAGTGCAAGCATATTCTGAATGGCTCGACCTTTCGACGTTTTATCGCCTTCGGGTATATCATAACACTTCATCCAGAAACAACGCCCCTTGCGTGTAAAGAAGAGCATCGTCTGGTGCATCGTTGCCGGATAGATGAACTCCGTAAAGTCCTTATCTCGGGTTCGTGCACCCTTCGATCCAACTCCCCCGCGCGCCTGTTCTTTAAAGTCAGAAAGCGGGGTTCGCTTGATATAGCCCAAGTGGCTGATGGTGATCACCACTGGATCGTTTGGATAGAAATCTTCAGCATTGAATTCGTGTTCGTCCGGAATAATTTCCGTGCGACGAGCATCGCCATATTTCTCTTTGACTTCCAAGAGTTCTGCCTTCATCACTTCTTTGCAGCGTTCAGGATTGTCGAGAATTTCTTGCAAATCTTTTATCGTTTCCATGAGGAGGTTATATTCTTCGTGGAGCTGATCCATACGCAGACCCGTGAGTTGTGACAAACGCATGTCTACGATAGCTTTCGATTGCAATTCGTCCAATTCAAAACGTGCTTCCAAACTGCGTTGTGCATCGGCTGGCGTTTTGCTGGCACGGATGATGCGCACCACCTCATCAATATTGTCGCAAGCAATGATGAGGCCTTCGAGAATGTGTGCACGTTCTTTGGCTTTTTTCAGATCGAACTGTGTGCGACGAATGGTTACATCGTGGCGATGCTCAATGAAGTATTTGATACATTCTTTGAGGTTCAACAAGCGAGGACGACCGTTCACCAACGCAATGCAATTAACAGAGAATGAACTCTGCAATGCGGTCATTTTAAAGAGCTTATTGAGAATGATGTTGGCATTGGCATCGCGCTTCACATCTACAACGATGCGCATACCTTGCCGACCTGTTTCGTCATTGACGTTTGAAATGCCTTCCAATCTGCCTTCTTTCACCAAGTCGGCAATATACTCGATAAGCTGCTGTTTATTAACGCCGTACGGAATTTCGGTTACCACGATTTTGTCGTGCTGTTCGCCACTTTCGATTTCAGCTTTCGCACGCATCACCACACGCCCACGCCCCGTCATGTAGGCATCCTTTACACCCTGAAGGCCATAAATGTAAGCACCAGTTGGGAAGTCAGGCGCAGGAATGTATTCCATCAACGCCTCCACATCAATATCAGGATTGTCGATATACGCACAACAACCTTCGAGGACTTCGCTCAAATTGTGGGTCGGCATATTGGTTGCCATACCCACGGCAATACCATTTCCGCCATTGATGAGCAGATTTGGAATCTTCGTAGGCATTACGGATGGTTCTTTGAGCGTGTCATCGAAGTTGTTCACCATATCAATGGTTTCTTTTTCGATGTCGTCCATCACCAGCTCGCCTAACTTTGCGAGGCGACACTCGGTGTAACGCATGGCAGCTGGCGAGTCGCCATCCATCGAACCGAAGTTACCTTGTCCGTCTACAAGTTTGTAGCGCATGTTCCAGTCCTGTCCCATGCGCACCAATGCGCCATAGACCGATGAGTCGCCATGTGGGTGATACTTACCCAGCACGTCGCCCACTACGCGAGCACACTTCTTATAGGGTTGGTTGCTGAAGTTGCCCAGCCCGCGCATACCATAGAGTATGCGGCGATGCACAGGTTTAAAACCATCGCGCACATCGGGGAGCGCACGTGCGACAATGACCGACATCGAATAGTCGATGTAGGAACTCTTCATCTCTTCCTCGATATTGACGGGCAATATGCGATCATGATCTATTGTTTGATTTTCATCCATTCTATGATCTGTTTATAATTTTTCTTTCTTTATTTATTAGAGAGAGAATTAGAAATTCCAGATTACCTAGAATTTTCTATATAGTCCTAGGAACGCTAGGCTTTCTAGGTTATCCTAGAGTTCGTTTTCTCCACTTCAAGCCCCGACTGTCCTAGGAACGCTAGATTTTTCTAGGTTATCCTAGGGCTCTAAATTTTCTTAGGTTTCCCATAGAAACGCTAGGCTGCCCTAGATTACCTTAGGATTCTTTGCTTGACCATTCGAGCATACCGCTGAAAACGCATTTTCGTCTTCTCTCCCTCTCCTCGCTCCAACTACGCTTATTTTCTAAAAAATGGCTGAAAATGCCCTTTATTTTCGTTCTAAGCGCATTAGCGACTTTTTTAAGGTGTAAAAGTACGAAATAAAAATGGAAAAACGGCAGCAAAAATAAAAAAAGATGTAAAATTTCGATTTTCTCATAACTTTAACCCGCTTTTTAACGAAAAGAAACCACGTGCATTAGAAAACTTTTATATACATCTTTTATACTTACTCCTTAACTGAAGCTCACTTGGTCGCTAACTGAGCCTCAATTAACGTGCAACTAAGGCTCAGTTGAAAAACGAATAAGTAACAAAACACAAACATCTGAAAATCAAACATTTGTGTTTCTTCATTTTTATTCTTCACAGATTGATTTCTTGCTATTCCTGCATCTTTCCGAAGATGGGGCGAAGGCGAGTTTTCGTCCAACCATATTGCAATGCACCCCGCAAAAAAAGAAACAAAAGAAAAGCTATCCATAGTGCATCGTTTCCTAACAGGGGAAACGCCACAAAATAGAACACAAAGAAAACCACCATTGCAAGAGCAGACGAAAGCAACATGCCATGCGTTTCCGTGATACCAATGAAAACTCCATCATAAATAAAGGCTGCCACACCTGCCACGGGAACGAGGTAGGCCCAAACAACATAAGGCTGTGCGGCAACAATGACGGCTTGATTGTCGGTTATCAGCTGTAAGAAAGGTATCCCACCAGCAATATACATCACCGTGAAAATCACCACCATCACCCCACCGAAAACGAAAAGCCGCCCTACCATTTGGCGCAATTCTGCATAACTTGTTGCACCATAATATTTACCTGCCAACGCTTCACCAGCATAAGCAAACCCATCCATCACATAGGAAAAGAGCGTAAAGAGAGTCATTAGTAACGTATTGACAGCCAAAAGCATAGAACCCTGTTTAGCACCTGCTCGAGTAAAAAAAAGATTAACGCCAATCAAACAAAGCGTGCGCAAAAAGATGTCGCGATTGACCACAAAAAAACGTTGCCACGCACGACCATTTGTAAGTATCGAACGAAAAAGTTGCCGCAAACTTGCTGTCAAAACATCAGCAGGAAAAAACGTATACGTGCGCAACTTCTTGCGCAAAACCAATAATCCAACGATAAAACCAGCCCACTGAGCAATGAGCGTTCCCGCTGCCACCCCTTCAATGCCCCACTCCATCTTGAACACAAAGAAAAGCGAGGCAAGGATGTTCACAAGGTTTTGCAGAATGGCGATAAACATGGGCAAACGAGTGTTCTGCATACCGATGAACCAGCCCGACAGACCATAAAGTCCGAGCATGGCAGGAGCTCCCCAAATGGCGATGCGGAAGTAGGCAGCTACAAAAGGTAATGCCGTTTCGGGCGTGTGCATTGCTCTAAACATCATCCACGCCAATCCACTTTGAGATACTAAAAAAACGATGCCCATTCCACAGCCCAGCATCAGAGCCCGAAAGAGCGTGCGAAGTGTTTCATCCCAATCACCAGCACCATAGGCTTGCGAGGTCATGCCGCTTGTTCCCATCCGAAGAAATCCCAGCACCCAATACATGACATTGAATATCATTGTTGCAATGGCAATCGCTCCAATGTGGTTTTCGTCTCCGATATGTCCCACGATAGCTAAATCTGCAAGCCCAAGCAGCGGAATGGTGATATTGGTGATTATCGAAGGTATCGCTAAAGCCAATATTTCGTTGTATCCTTGTTTCATGGGTGCAAAAGTAGTGAAATATTGGCTAATTTTCACACTTCAATATCTGTGTTTGATATTTTTCACAATTAAAAAGCAAAAAGTATAAAAACAAAGGCAATAATTGTATGAGTGACAATTAAAAATGTTGTACCTTTGCAACGTCATTCAATCATAATAGTGTTTAAATCAGTAAAAGGTAAAAGGTTATTCAGGTACAAAAGGATTGTTTTTATAGGTAAAAAAGATTGATGGATAAATGATAACAGTAAGTTAATTAGTTAATAGAAATAAGTTCTCAACTTGATTTAACTACAAAAACAAGACAGAAGCAAAAAGAGAGCAAGCCAGTGATGGTTTGCTCTTTTGCCGTTATACACAAGATAATAGTTTTCGAGGGGTAAGAAAATTACCTAAAAATAGGCATTTCAGAATGAAAAAATCCTTTATAACTTTGCAGTGCAATAAAAGCAATAAAGATTTGATTATTTTCAGGTTATATTTATAATAAGAATATGAGTAAAAAAACTTTCTTTGCAAGTCTGCTTGTGGCTTGCAGCATTTCTAACAACATTTTAGCATTGCCTGCGGTCAGCGACTCCATCCATATAATGGAAGAAGTAGTTATCAACACTACACGTATTCCAGAAATCAAAACCAACTCGGCAGCAACTGTTACCATCATTGACAGCAAACAGATTGCAGAAATGAGTAAGGTAACGCCAGACATGTCACATCTCTTGGGATTGCTCACACCAGGTTTGGCACTGTCGAGCAACACCACAAGCTCGCGTTCTCAAACGCTACGAGGTAGAAGCGTTTTGGTGCTCATTGATGGCATTCCACAATCAACACCATTGCGTGCCACAGACAGAGAAATACGCACCATCGATCCTGCGGCAGTGGAGCGCATTGAAATTATCAAGGGTTCGACGGCTATCTATGGTAATGGTGCTATTGGTGGCATCATCAACATCATTACGAAGAGAAACCACCAGAATAAAACTTTTGGTGGACACACTTCAGTGGCAGGAACCACTTATGACTTCTTCAAAAAGAGTGGCGGGAATGGTTTTCGCCTGAACCAACAGGTGTATGGAAAGATGAAGAAGTTCTCATATATGCTAGATGGAGTTTATACTTCATCACCTTCGGCTATCGATGGGGAAAACGAATATATCTCTCCTCGCTACGGATTGGGTGACACACGCACCGTCAACGCTCTTGCAAAACTGGGCTATGAGATTGACGAAAAGAACAAAATAGAAGTGATGTATAACTTTTACAGAAGTTTACAACACATCGACCTCATTCCCCAAACGGGCAAATACTTGGGAATACCAACAATTGGTGTGAAGGGCAATCGTGACCCACAGGCAGTGGACGAAGACACTCGCTACAATCATAATGCCTATCTTAAGTTTACATCGAAAGATATTTTCAAAAAAACCGACTTTGAAGCATCCATCTTTGGGTCGAGCATCTATACAATTTTCGACTTCCGCAAAGCCAATCCAAAGAACCCTCGATGGGAGGAAACGAGCGGGCAATCGTCTGTGAAAGACAAGAAGTTTGGTATACGTGCACAGTTTGTATCAAAACTCTACGCTTCGGAAAATCTTTATTCGAACTTGCTTTATGGCTACGACTATTTGATGAACAAAACGAGTCAGCCGTTGGTGGATGGCAGATACTGGATGCCAGAACTCACGAGCAACAACCATGCACCTTTCTTGCAAACAAAAACTACGTTGTTCAAAGATTTCCATTTGAAACTCGGCGGACGTTATGACTTCATTGACGTGCATGTGCCAAACTACAAGGTGCTCAGAAATCGTTTGACTGACCCAGAAGTGAATGTGGATGGGGGTGTTTTGAGATACAGAAGTTTTCTTTCAATGCAGGTTTGGCGTATAACAAATATAAGGTTTTCCAGCCTTTCGTGGCATTCTCGCAAGGGTTCTCAATCTTCGACTTGGGCAGAACATTACGTGCTGCAAAAGCCGATGTGCTTTCAAAGATTTCCACTGATCCTGTGAAGACCAATAACTTTGAAGTAGGTTTCTATTCTTCACTCTTCGACCGCATCGAACTGAACGCTTCTTACTTCCATACCTACTCAAAATTGGGTAGCGACCTCAAAATAGAAAATGGTTTTTGGGTTGTAAACCGCACATTACAGAAGGTTTATGGTGTGGAAATGAGCCTCGATGCCAAGATTTTAGACAATCTGAAAGCGGGTGGTAGTTTCGTGTGGATGGAAGGAAAGGTGAAAAACAATGGTTCAGACTGGGATGGCTATATGTCGAACCTTTCTATTCCTGCGCCTAAGACGACTTTCCACGTACGCTATAATCCTTGTGCTTGCATTGCCACATTGCCAAACAAGACGAACAATGTTGCTAAGATAATTGATTTGTAAGTTTTCTTCATAGTTGAAAATTATGTTGGTGAATAAATTTTGCAGTTTTACGTAGCTGATACTATCAAGGTAATTTTAAGAACCTGTATTCAATTTAGATTGCTTCTCAAATCTCTGAACTTTGCCTTTTGATTATTCACGCACAAACAAAACAATAATTGTGCTTAAGTTTTGGGAGAAGCAAAGACATTGGCAAAGATAATAAGAAAGAAGAAATAAAGCAATATTTTTACTAAAAAATTTTAATTTCTTTTGTATTCTTTGGTAATGAAGTTTCTTAATTACATCTTTTTTATTACTTTTACAGCAAAATCTTAAGTCTCATAAGAGATATTTATTCATTACAAAAAGTAAAAAGAAATGGAAACAAAAGAAAAAGTATTAGAAACCCTACGCCAAGCTGGCGAACCATTGAACGCAGGAAAGATTGCAGAACTTTCAGGTATTGATCGCAAGGAAGTAGACAAAGCTATGAAGATATTGAAAGCCGAAGGTGTCATCGTATCGCCCGTGCGCTGTAAATGGACAACAGCATGATATAATAAGTGCATCCGATACGCGAGTTCGGGATAAGATTAGTATGCAAACAGTTCCAATTGCCTTGTCTTTTCCACATGCACAGGCAATGCCTCTGGCTTGTTGTCAAAGAAGCAGTAGGCTGTGAGTGCCGAGCAGAGGTTCATCATAAAATTGT
>JALFSW010000007.1 GCA_022779305.1 Prevotella sp.
AATAGCTTGTTTTTGGGTGCGTTTTAGAACGGCTTTCACCCGCAACATTACTTCACGAATGGAAAAAGGTTTTGCAATATAATCGTCTGCCCCCAAATTAAACCCCGTGATCGTATCGTTTTCGGTGTCACGTGCTGTCAGGAAAATAAAGGGAATGCTTTGTGTTTTTTCGTTTCTCTTCAGTGTTTGTGCCATGGAAAAACCCGAAATCTTCCCCATCATCACATCTAAAAGAATCAGGTCGTAATTTTCTAAAACCAAGGATAATGCTTCCTCGGCAGAATGTGCAGTATCAACAAGATAACCTTCTGTCTCAAGGTTGAATCGAAGAATTTCACACAAATCTTCTTCATCATCAACCACTAAAATCTTATACATCGCAGTTTGCATCGTCAATATTTTATATTTCTTCCAATTGGAGTTCAATTGTATTTAGCCGTTTTTTCGCCATGGCAATGTAAAAACTTCGTGCCTCGTTTTTCCGCTGCTCATTTGGCTTGACAAAAACGTTCAACTTCGTTTAGTCGTTTTTTCGCCATGGCAATGTAAAAACTTCGTACCTCGTTTTTCCACCAGCGCATTTGGCTTGACAAAAACGTTCAACTTACATGCTGCAAAAATATAAAATATTTAGCAAACTGAATGCTTCTGAAAAATAAATGTGTTTTCTATTTTTTAAATGAGCCTCAGTTGTAAAGTAACTGAGGCTCATTTATGTTCTAACTATACCTCATTTGCAACGCAAGTGAGGCTTAATTGGAAATGAGGAAAATATAGCTATGAAAAACTTCCATCGAGAAGATCCTTAAACACATCTAATCATTGAAAGATTGTTTTTTGCCCTTGATGGATATAGATACCCTTTTGGTTGGTTTGTGAACGCACAATGCCTGCGAGTGTGAAATAGGGTGAATTTGTGGTGGTTGGTAGGACGTCCTTCACAGAAGAAATCGCCGTAGAGCTGTTGTTTAGAAATTCTTTTAAACGATAAAGCCCTTTCAATGCCCGTCCATTATTATTGTTCCATAGCCCACGATTGAGCCACCCACTGATGACACTATTTGCATGCCCGTTTTCCTCAGGAAACCAATAATAAAGTGCATCCACATTTGCGTGCGTATTGAGCAAGGCGATGAGCTCTTTGAGGAACTTGTCTTGTCCGTCGGGCGTTGCTTGCCAAATGTGTGTGTAGTCGGTAACACCAGATGTTGGATACCACTGATAATTATATGCCGTCTCCACAATCTGTATGCGCTTCGTAGGGAATGTTTGCGTAAGAGTTGCGAGTGTGGTATTAAGCATTTGTAAATCGCCATGCCACATCGGATAATAGCTCAAACCTATGATGTCATAATCAACGGCATAACGTGCCAATCGTTCATAGTAGGCTTTGGCGACATCGGTTTGTCCAGCACGTTCAATGTGGATGATGATTTTTGCCAACGGACAAACTTCTCGACAAGCCTTTGTAGCTTGTTTGAGATATTGCGTAAAGGCATCCCAATTCGTATCGTTATTGGTATAGACATGTCCTTCTTCCCAAAGCATGCCATAGGAAATTTCGTTGCCCGTTTGTATGTAGTCGGGCGTTGCGTCGTTGGCTTTCAGATGTTCGAGTGTTGCCTTGGTGTAATCATACAGACGCATAGCCATTTCCGGGGTAGAAAGATTTTTCCACTCAGCAGGTTTGGCTTGTTTGGCTGGGTCTGCCCATGTGTCGGAATAATGAAAGTCGAGCAAAAATTTCAAACCTTTTGCTTTGATGCGCCTCCCTATTGCGGTTACATAATCAAGCGATTGCAAGACACCTCCCGCTTTGTCATCTGAAGAGGCATTCTCTGGATTCACAAAAAGGCGAATGCGCATGGCGTTCCACCCCACTTTCTCATTTGAAAGGTAGGCGAAAACGTCGGTAATGCGATTGCCGTCTTCATCAAAGAACCAAACACCATTTTTTTCATATTGTGGCAGCATAGAGATGTCGCCACCTACAAGTTTTGTTTCTTGTGCCATCAAAGAAAGATTGACTGCCAAGCCCAATAATAAAAGTTTAATTTTCTTCATCGTGTAAAGATTTTATGTTTCTAAAGAAAGAAGCGGATATTTCACATACCCGCTTCTGTTGAAGATAGTCGTTTTAATTAATCGAGAGTTGTTAGTGATATGTTCTTATTTTATGAGTATTTTCTTTCCTTTATGAATGTAGATGCCTCGTTGTGTAGGACGTTCGATGCGTTGACCTGAGAGTGTGTAATAATAAGGGTCATTATTCTCTACCGTCGCCTCCGTATGTACGGCTTCAATCCCCGTAGAAACTACATTCACCTTATATTTCGTACCATCCTTTTCGCTTGAGATAGTTATAAAGGTATCTTCTTTGATGTTTTCAACGTTCACCGTCTGTGGAGCACCCGTACCTAAGCTGAATACGAAGTTTACGAAGTCGGCAGACGAGGTGATGTCATAACTTTGAACGAACCATTGTTTGCCATTCACAGTTTCGCGTGTGGTGATGAGATCGCCTGGCCATGCACCTTTCTTTGTTGCGTGTGTGCCGCCCCAAATCCAGAAGTTAATAGCGGGTGAAGCCGCCGAAGATTGTGCTTTTGCCCATGAAGCATCGGCAGCATCGGCATTCACATAAACTTTTATTTTATAGGGTTGGAAATCTACTACCTTATACGTACGGGTGATGATGTTGCTCACAGTGCCGTTCAACAACAAACCTACTTTCAATATGGTTGTTGCACCAGCTGGGATGTTTACCTTCGTTCCGCTAATGGCTTGTTTGCTCGATGCAGTTGGTGTTGTGCCATCGGTGGTGTAAACCAATTTTGCATTGGCATCGTTACTCACAGCTGTGAGCGTTGCAGTTTGCGCACCATCATAAGTGCCTGTTTGTAGGTCTACCCACGCCACGTTGGCATCATTTGAGAGGTAATAAGCATAGTGATAACCAGCGAGAATCTTAGTGTACTGACTTGTAGATGGCACATAGTTGGCAGTGTTTCCGACTACGAAGATGAGTTTTCCATTCGTGCCCTGCACTTGATTGGCATAGTTCTCCTTGCCCGAACGCATGTTCACATAATTGCTCATGTTGGTGATACCAGCTGCTTTTCTTGCGGCAATCATCCCCTTAATTTCGTTAGGATAATCAAGATAGTGGTGCAAGAATACGCAAGGCGTTCCTGGCATGGCGAGCATGTAGGCATTGGCTGCAAGTGTATCGCGGCGCAATGGACCACTACTTGTTCCATCGGCACGCACTTGTGTGTCGTGGTTTTCGGTGAAAGTGATGGCATAAGGACGATAAGCCACATCGTGCATCAGGTTGTTTGTGCTATTGAGGCGACTCCAATCATTGCCATCAACCGCATCACGAATGTTATATTTAAATTGGAAATCGAACGCTGCACTGGTGTTGCCCGTTGATTGAATCCATTTTTGGATATTGGCGTTACTGTCCCAATATTCGCCAACCGAGAACTCGACACCTGCCGCTTGGTTGTAATCGGCAATGTGCGAACCGCTAAATCCTTTCACCATGTCGTAACGAAAACCTGCATAGCCCAAATCATTGACAAGGTATTTTGCATAGACACGCATAATTTTCTGTACGTTTTCGCTCTTGTGATCGAGATCACGCATACCATCCCAGTTTTCGCCTTCATCATTGTTTGCGCTCAACTTCACCCCCTCTTTTGCCGCTTGTGTGGCAGCTTTGCCGTTATCATCGTTGGCAACAATATCAGTAGAGAGAAGTTGATAGGTTTCGCCATTATAGGTTTCGGCTGGAAAACCAAACCATCCTGTTGTGTTATGATGATTGATGACAACATCGGCTATCGTACCAATACCTTTGCTTTTGAAGGTTTTGATCATACTTCGCAGTGCCGCCTCCGTTCCGAAACTTGAATTGTGATTGAAATAATAATAAGGTGTGTAGCCCATCGTGTTCCACGTTTCAAGACACTTGCCACTCTGTGGCACCCAAACGAGATCGAAATAACCTGCAAAATCGTTGGCTTGACTTTCCAACTTTGCCCATTGGGTTTCTTCAAAAGAATCCCAATAGAAACCTTGCAGCATCACACCATTATAATTCGTAGGCCATCCTGAAGCCATACCATTGCACAAAAAAGCAAATGCACCGAGTGCAACCGTTAATAGTTTTTTCATCTTTTTTCCTTTAGGTTTTTATGGGTGAGCATTGCGCCTGTCCCTATTTTTCTCGCAAAGATAACCAATAATAAGTGAGAATGATAGAATTGATTTATATCAATGCACAATTAACCATGCAAACGTTTGCATTCAAGATCCGATAATGCGCCTCTCGACCATCGTTTAATCCCAATAATATACTACATAAAAACAAAGCGAGCGCATCTCGAAAGACACGCTCGCAGAGCTAAAATATGAATGAAGTTTCGTAGTGTTCCAAAGGATTAGTTCTTCGTGATCACTGCCTTGTGATTGCCATCGTATGTGAGATAGAGCTTGATGGTGTAATTACCAGCCGTAACAGCAATGTTTGCACCACCCTGTGTAAGGTTGGCTGCATCACCACCCCAGTTGTAATCCCAAGCATCATTTGCACGGAACTTGATTTCGCCATCTACGAGGGCACCTGTCCATTCCCATACACGGTCGGTTGCATTGTAGGTCATATCTTGGTCGACATCCCAGCTACCAGCACCACTGCCGACAATACCTAAATTGAGTGCCGTGAGGGTATAAGTGCCATTTGCCAAGCTCGCTTCGATGCGATAGAAACCAGCTGCAGGGGCTGTGATATTGCCACCACTTTGCGCCAAAGAACCAGCTGCGCTACCCATTCCCCAATCTGGCGCATCCCATGAATTTTCCTGACTGCGGAATTTGAAGTCGCCATTGAGATAGCCATAGCCAAGATAGTTGCCGTCCATTTCTGCACTGCGCAATGGTTGAACCTTCTGCCATGACGATTCGTTACCGATTTCGTAGATAAATTCGGCAAATGCAGGTTTCACAAGCTGCACCTTCACCGTGATGGGAGCTGTAAAGGTAAAGCCTTCGCCACGTGAAAGCAACACAACATTCTTCACATCGGCAGAAATGGTGCGGAGATCGCCTGCCTTGCCATAAAGATATTCAACAGCAGCTTGCAACTCGCTCGCCTTCACCTTGCCCGCTGTGCTTGCGTTGAGGACATAGTTGCTTGTCTTCGCCGCGTTATAAAGCGTTGTTGTGAGTGTTTGTGATGCCACTTCATCAGCTGAAACAAGTGCTGGAGTGAAGAGCGTTACCGAATCGGTCGTTACGTTTGCAAAGTCGATCGTAGACGTTGCACCCGTAGCCGAGAAAGTAACCGTCTTGCTTTGTTCAGCTTCTGATGCTTGAGGATCGTTCCAGTTGTCGTATTTCTCAGAGCCACAGCTAATCAAGAGGATCGCTGCGCTAACGAAAGTCAATATTTTTTTCATCGTCTTAAGTCTTATAGTATGGGCAGACAGAACGCCTGCCCGTGTCTGAATATTATTTATTTTGCAATGAAGGTGTAAGATTTCAAGATGTCGTTGAAGACCACTTTGTAGCTACCTGCCTTATAAGCAATATTTCCGCCACCTGCAACACCCGTTCCGCGTGGGAATTCTGAGCTACCCCAGTTGTCGCCCCATGAGCCGCCAACAATAGAAGTAACAAACTTACATTCGCCATCGGCATCGAACGTAACATCTACCATCCAATCGTGGTTAGCCGCTGCACCTGCATAGGTCGTAGCTGCTGCCATTGGCGTGGTACCAGCCCAGCCGTTGAATGAACCTGCGATGAGCATTGTTGGGTAAACAGTTGGTGTGGTTGTGAGCTTTGTGAACGTACAAGAGTTGTCGTTCGTATTGACAACGATGTTGTAATAGCCAGCCTCATCAATTTTGATGTTACCTGGGTCATCGCCACCATCACGCACAGTAGTACCCAATGGTGTACCGTTTCCACAAATTCCGTGATCCCAATCGCCTGGAGTGAAGATGATCTTGAACTCTGCATTTGCTGGGAAATAGCCTGTGTATTCAATCTTTCCTTTACCCGTT
The DNA here is from genome assembly GCA_022779305.1 of Prevotella sp. Lineage (GTDB taxonomy): Bacteria > Bacteroidota > Bacteroidia > Bacteroidales > Bacteroidaceae > Prevotella. Next base: position 6,075 of record JALFSW010000007.1, read on the forward strand.
ACCTTGTCGTAGGTTTCACCAGGGATTGAGAAGAATGGCAAAAGACCTGTTCCGATGGCAGAAGCATTGTTCGTCCATGAACCATCACCAATGCAACCACCTACCAAGTAATAGATAACTGGATCGGCATCGCGCAGCTCAACATAGTAAGGCACAACGGTTATTTTCTGTACGTTAGAATAGATCGTGTCGCCCAAATAAACAGCCATAGCACGTGCGTAAACTACTTGTGTTGATGGCACGCTGTTCTCTGCATAACGTTCGATTTGTTGCAACAACTTTGCCAAATCGGCAGCCAATACGGTAGTAAAGGTTTTAACGCTCGGTGTGCCAATCGTTCCATAATTAGCAATGGTTTTTCCTTCTTTATCTGCGTCGGCTTGTGCCTGAGAAATTGTCCACGTGTTGGTGGTTGAGAACTGCATTTCATAAGTCGCAGCTGCTGGGAAGCCATAATCGGGTTGCGCCCATGAGAAATTCAATTCGTTTGAAGACGCCAAATCTACCGCAGCGTTAGCATAGGCTGGTTGGTTCAAGACGAAAGTGTCGGGCGACTGGAGCGTAGGATTATGATCTAAATCCTTGTCGCACGCAGTCATGAGAAAACCACCTGCTAAAAGCAATAATGTTGATTTTATAATATTTTTCATTGTCAAAAATCTTTTTGGAGAGGAGGCAAGTTGCTTCTATCTTTCAATGGCATTGCCTCCCCAATTTGTTTTAATAACCTGGGTTTTGCTTCAAGTTAGTATTCTGAATAATATCGTTATTTGGAATAGCGAAGATGTTGCGTGTGGCAGCAAAGTTTCTACCTGCAGCTACGCCACCTTTCCAGCTCCAAACATAATCGCTGTTACCGCCAAACTTGTTGAAACGAATGAGTGTTGTACGGCGCAAGCCTTCAAAATAGAACTCACGGCTCCATTCATCGAGGATGTCGTTGAGTGTGTAACCAGCCTTTGCGGTTGCATGTGCACGTGCACGCAATTGGTTGATGTAACCCACACCTTCTGTCGTTGCACGATTGCCATTGAGGCGTGCGGTTGCTTCAGCATAGAGAAGATAGGCTTCAGCAGAACGCATGAGGAAGAAATCGGCATCGGGATAAGTAACGTGACTTGGTGCCTGACCATCGGTGCGGAAGTTGGTGAACTTCGCTACAGAATAGCCATAGGTGAAATCTTTCACTTGTTGTTCGTTTTCAATCTTCAAATTGCGTCCTTCGCTATAAAGCAAACAGCGGTCGTCGCCAGCAGCTACTGCCATGTCGTATTGCTTTGCAGATGGAGCATCATTGTTTGGGAACCACTTTTGAACCAATTCTATGCGTGCACGGTTACCACCCCATGTTTGGTCTGTACCATTAAAGGTGCTTTGACCATTAGGATCTGCATTCATATCTTTATTGAAAGTACTTGCCATCAAGAACAAAGAGCTACCCCATGACCATGTGTAAGTTTTCTGTCCGTTGATGGTTGTGTACTGATTTGAAGTACCAGAGAGAATTGGAAGAATGGCTTCTACTGAAGAACCGTTTTCTCCGTTATCGCCCATGAAGAGCTGCTGGTAGGCAGTGAACTTTCGCTTCGTAGCACCTGTGTAGAGCTTATGAGGAGAGTTGATCACTTTCTTTGCATATTCTGCCGCCTTTGCCCATTGAGGTGTACCTGTGTAAACTTCTGCATTGGCATAAAGACGTGCCAACAGCAACCAAGCTGCCGACTTGTCTACACGACCATAACCCGCATCGGCAGAAGTCTTAGCTTTCGCTTCTGAGAGCAATGGTTCGATTTCTTTAACTTCTTTCTCCAACCATTCATACATCTGCGCACGGCTATACTGAGGTGGCTTAACAGCCGAAACTTCCAATGTAAAAGGAATGTTTCCCCAGTTATCGGTGAGGTAATAATAAGCCAACGCACGAACAAAGCGTACTTCCGCAGACATCGTTGCATCATAGTTACCAAACTCACGAAGATATTGATTACAAACGGTTACACCGAAGTAAAGACGATAGTAAAAACCGTTGAGCATCGGATGCGAATCACTATAAGAATTATAGTTGAATTCAGGAATACCTGTATCGTTCCAAGCACAGATGGCTTCGTCGGTAGTGAGTTCATTAGCATTGAACAACTGACGCACAAATCCTTGTGTACCACCATCTAAGTTGGCAACGTCTACATCACCATCACCATCACCAATACCTGCCATAGCCATGTAACCATAGCATTTTGTGAATAATTGTTCGGCTTTAATTTTTTCCTTAGTGTTCAAGTTTGGGTCGATAGGTGAAACGTCCAAATCTCCAACACAGGCCGTGGTCGCAAAGAGAGCAGTTGCTCCTAATGCTATGTTTCTTATGTTTTTAATATATTTTTTCATATTGAATATATTCGCTAAACTTTTAATTAGAATTGTAAGTTCATACCGAGGATGAAAGAGATAGGACGTGGGTAAAGGTTGTTATCAATACCACCAAACACTTCTGGGTCGATACCTTTATACTTTGTGAGGGTAAGCACGTTAGATGCTGTTCCATAGATACGTCCGCTAAGACCTTTCCAGTCACCAGCTTTGAAGAGGTTGGCAAAGCTATAACCCAAGGTAACGTTGTCTAATTTCAAGAAGCTAGCATTCTGAACCCAACGATCCGACAAGAGCGTTTGCGTACTATTAGTTGTCCACTTGTAGTCTAAGACTTCTGCTGGACGGTTTGAAAGATAATCATCACGCCATATATCAGCAGCATTGATGCTCACACGTTCAGCAATCAAGTTATTGAATACGTAGTTGCCCAAACTCGCACGGAGTGTGAAACCAAAGTCGAAGTTTTTGTATTCCATTCGAGAAGAAAGACCCATGGTTACTGGAGCCATTGAACTCTTATAGAAGTAAGCATCTTTTGAAGATATTTCACCGTCAGCATTTCTGTCTACCACAGCACCTTCGATGGCATTTCCATTCTTGTCATAAACTTGTTGGTAAACATAGAAAGAGTATGCTGGATAGCCCACTGCGTGTCCTTGAACAGTCGTACCCGTACCACCTGAAATACCACCAACGCTCACGAAGTAAGAAGGATCGCTACCACCAGTCAAGTCGGTAATCTTATTTTTATTGTAAGTGAAGTTGTAACCGATTGTCCACAAGAAATCCTTTGTGCGAATTGCACGCCAATCAATTTGTGTTTCAAAACCTACATTCGACATAGAACCAATGTTGGTTTGAACCATGTTAGAGAAGTTTGTACCCGCAGGAACGTATGCATTGTTCAACAAATCAGTCGTTTTACGATAATACCAGTCAAAAGAACCCGTTAAACGATCGTTGAACAATCCCCAGTCTAAACCAACGTTATAGGTTGTTGTGGTTTCCCAAACGAGGTTTTCATCGTATGCCAATGGACGAACCATTGAACCGTCGCCAATGATTGGATAATAAACACCATTACCAACAGCGTTCTTATAGACAGCGAAGTAGTTATAATCACCTATACCATCTTGCTGACCTGTCATACCCCAACCCAAACGCAACTTCAAATTAGAGAGCCAATCAATGTTCTTGAAAGCATTTTCTTCTTTCATCTTCCATGCGAAAGCAAACGATGGGAACCATGCCCAGTGTTTTTTAAAGCGAGAGGCACCATCGGCACGCACTGTAGCTGTTACCATATAACGGCTATCCATCAATGACCAGTTTGCACGTCCGAAGAACGAAACCAAGAAATTTTCTGTTGAATAGAAGTATTTTGTTGGGTTTCTCCAAGTTGATGGGTCTTCTGATGGTGTCAATGTGTAGGTGTTCATTTGGTGATATTGGTTCTTTGTGCTGCGCCAATAATGCGACCATTCATTACCGAACATGATGTCGAAGTGATTCTTCGCCTTGTCGTTAAAGTCTTTAGAGTATTGTGCGTATGCACTGAATTGCAAATTGCGCTTCAATCCTCGCTCCCAACCATAGCTACCATAATAAAGTGTTCCACCATTAGGGAAACGTGGGTCAATGTCAGTTGCTTGCTTACCTGCAGATATATCGGCAGCCAAAGTCATGTGTAAACGAAGATCTTCAAATCCGTGCACCATGTAATCGAAGTCTGCACTACCGATAAATGAACGGCTAATCGCACGATCGTTCTTTAGTTCAAGTATTGAAACAGGGTTTCCTGGCGCAAGATTGTTGAATGTATTAGGCCAAGAGAAGCTTGCATCTGCCTTTTGTTTCCATTGGAAGAAGCCAGCAAAGTTGTCTGCATCGGCTGAAGTTGTGTCATAAACGCTTTGTGTTGGGTCCATGCGGATTGCCGCAGAAATTGCACCACCATCGGCATAACGGTTTTTTGCCCACATACCTTTACCACTCAAAGAGATCTTCAAATGGTCTTCAAAGAAAGAAGGAGTGAGGTTTATCGATGCAGTATAACGTTCAAATTCAGACGTTTTCAAGATACCTTGACTATTGGTGTAACCCAAGCTTAAACGATAAGGTACTGTTTCTGCAATCTGACCAGAGAAAGTAAGGTTATGGTCGTGACTGATTGCTGTGCGGAAAATTTCCTCTTGCCAATCGGTGTTGGCTGTTCCAAGTGCATCGATGGCACTTTGACGTTTTGTAGCATCTGCATAATTCAAGTTGCTCACAAATTCACGGAACTCATCGCCAGTAAGAACGTCTACCGTCTTTTTCTTCATACTCACCGTTGCACTACCACTATAATCAATTTGGAAGCCACGGCGACCTTTCTTTGTTGTAATAATGATCACACCATTAGAACCTCTTGAACCATAGATGGCTGTTGCAGAAGCATCCTTCAAGACGTTGAAACTTTCAATATCTTGTGGATTTACCATAGAAAGAGGATTAGAAAGACCTTTCACACCATTGTTATCCATGATTACACCATCAATAACTATCAGTGGGTCGTTCGACGCATTGAGCGATGCTCCACCACGAATACGTATCGTTGCACCACCACCAGGCGTACCACCAGAACTGGTGATGTTTACACCCGCCATTTTTCCTTGCATCATGTCTTGTGCATTCACCACAAGACCTTTGTTCTTGCTGTCTGGTTTCATTGCGAGAACCGACCCAGTGAGGTCGCTTTTCTTCACAGCTCCATAACCAATAACTACCACTTCTTTCATTTGCTGTGCCGCATCTTCCTGAAGTGTAATCACCATACCATTCGCTGCCACAACAGACTGTTTCTGATAACCAATGTAGGAAATGGAAATCTTTGCTCCCGGTTTCACATTTAAGGTGAAATTACCATCAATGTCGGTCATCGTACCTTCCGATGTTCCATCAATAAGAATCGAGGCACCGATGATGGGTTCACCAGTAGCATCTTTCACATGTCCATTGACAGTTGTCTGTGCAAGGGCACTAATCGACAGGAATAATCCAACCATAAAGGTCAGCATCCTGACAGGAAACTTACTTTTTACCTGCTTCATCATTATTTTAATAAAGTTATTAATAAATTTGGTTTTAAAATTTTCTGCTTTATATCTTTGTTCTTGATAGGCTAATAGCCTGATTTCAGGCTTATCCGTGGCAAAGTTACCCCGCTTAAACAGATTTCATACTTTTTTTTATTTAAAAGTGTATTTTAAAATGCGCAAACGTTTGCGCATTGCAAATACAGTAAATATTATTGATACAAGTCAATTCTTTGTGTAAAAATATGTATTTTTGCGCTATCATCTCCTGTTTTGCATTGCACAAGTGGAATAACAGGATAAAAAACAAAGTGAATATAGACTAAAAAACCTATTACTACCCTTATGAAAGAAGGTGCTAACTTAACGATGAAAGATATTGCCAAAGAACTGGGAGTTTCTGTGGCAACTGTTTCACGCGCACTGAAAGACAGCCCAAGAATTTCACTTGAAAAGCGAGAAGAAATCAAGCGTTACGCACGCGAACATAATTTCTTTCCAAATATGATTGCCGAAACATTGCGCAAAAGCAAAAAACAACCGCTCAAAATTATTGGCGTCATTGTTCCACAGTTCACCCACTATTACTTCTCTTCTATCCTTGCTGGCATTGAGGAGGAGGCATCGGCTCGTGGCTACAGAGTGATGGTTGCGCAAAGCGATGAAAAATATGAAAAGGAAGTGCAAATCTGCAAATCTTTTTATGAAAACAAGGTTTGTGGCATCATTGTTTCGCAAGCAAAAGACACACTGAAATATGATCATTTCAAATACCTTTCAGAAAAAGGTATGCCGCTCGTCTTCTACGACCGCATCAGCACAGGCATCAATGCAAGTCGCGTGGTAGTCGATGATTATATGGGTGCTTTTGCAGCAGTAACACATCTCATTGATAGCGGGTGCAAACGCATTGCCTACTATGGCACATATCTAAACCTCGAGATAGGAAAAAACCGATACAATGGCTACCGAGACGCATTGCTCAAACACGGTATCACGCCAGAAGAGCGCCTCATACGCATTTGCGATAATCGTTCTGATGCCGAAGCCATCACGCCCGATTTGATGGAAATGAACAATCCGCCCGATGCTTTCTTTGCAGTGAACGACGACACTGCCATAGGTATTCTCTACTCATGCAAACGCTTGGGGTTCAGAGTGCCTGAAGATGTATCAATCTGTGGCTTCACGAATGGCGATCGTGCTGTGGCATGCGACCCAATGCTCACCACTGTCGAACAACGTGGCGTACGTGTAGGCGAAGAAGCTGCCAATATCCTTATAGATAAGGTAGAAGGTGCATTGCCTCACGACACTATTGAGAAGCGCATTGTTCGCACAAGGCTCATCGTTCGAGGCACAACAAGATAACGAATCAACTACAACACAAATAAAGCAAAAATTTCTAAACAATGAAACAAAGACCCAATCTTTCTTTTTGGTCGCTCTGGAATCTGAGTTTCGGATTCTTCGGTGTGCAAATTGCATACGCCCTTCAGAGTGCAAACATATCGCGAATTTTCGCAACCTTGGGCGCAGACCCTCATGACTTGAGTTACTTCTGGATTCTTCCTCCACTCATGGGCATTCTCGTTCAGCCCATCGTTGGTTCGCTTTCCGATAAAACTTGGACACGCTTTGGTCGCCGCATTCCCTATCTTTTCGTAGGTGCTGCCATGGCTGTTTTGGTAATGTGCCTTCTGCCCAATGCAGGCTCGTTTGGAATGACGGTCGGAACAGCAATGATTTTTGGACTCGTGGCACTGATGTTCTTAGATACGAGCATCAACATGGCAATGCAACCTTTCAAAATGCTGGTGGGCGATGTGGTCAATGAGCGTCAAAAGAGTTTGGCATATTCCATACAGAGTTTCCTTTGCAATGCAGGTTCACTCGTGGGCTACGTCTTTCCTTTCTTCCTCACCGCTATCGGCATCACCAACAAAGCAACCAAGGGTGTCATCCCCGATACGGTTATTTATTCATTTTATATCGGTGCTGCAATTCTCATCCTTTGCGTGCTCTATACCACAAGCAAGGTAAAAGAAATGCCACCACAGGAATATGCAGAATACCACGGACTTAAAGAAACCGACAATGCATCAAAAGCCAACTGGTTTGTATTGCTTAAGAATGCGCCTTCAACATTCTGGAAGGTGGGTTTGGTTCAGTTCTTTTCTTGGTTTGCCTTTATGTATATGTGGACATACACAAACGGAACTGTCGCTGCCAACTGTTGGAACACTACTGATGTGCAAAGCGCAGGCTATCAAGAAGCGGGCAACTGGGTGGGTGTCTTGTTTGCCATTCAAGCCATTGGATCGGTGTTGTGGGCTATGGTTTTGCCACAAATCAAAAACCGCAAATTTGCTTATGCTTTCTCGCTTGTTCTCGGTGGCGTGGGGTTCGCAATGACAGCATTCATTCACGACCCCTACATCATGTTCATCCCGTTCTTGCTCATCGGGTGTGCATGGGCTGCCATTCTTGCAATGCCTTTCACATTTATCACCAATGCACTTGAAGGATATGGACATATGGGTGCTTACCTCGGGTTGTTTAACGGTACCATCTGCATACCGCAAATCATCGCTGCACTCATAGGTGGTGTGCTCCTCAATCTTGTTGGGGCTGTACAAAGCAACATGATGATTGTTGCTGGAATAGCTCTATTCTTAGGTGCGCTTTCTGTTACAATCATCAAAGAAAAATAAGAAAAAAAAGACGCATATCGTGCGTCCAACTAAATTGAAAAAATCTCTCATTTGCAGCGGGTGAACCAGTGTGTTTGCCCGCTTTTTCCTTATAAAATCTTTAAGTAACTATTCAGCGATAATCGGTAGGTACAGAATATGCCAATTCATCAAGCCTCAAATAAGGCTTGAATCGCATGATAAGAAGTTTTGTTGTGCTTCTTGGCTGTTTCAACGACCGAATGAAGTTCGAGGAAAGCGTCCG
>JALFSW010000034.1 GCA_022779305.1 Prevotella sp.
ACCACAAGCCGTAGTCTTTCTATTGGCGGCGGTGGCAAGGGAGGAAACAAATACAACATATAGTAGAAAAATACATCTGTTTAAAAAGTGGAACAAAGAGAAAAAAGAAAGATAACTTACACACTTTTTAGGACACTACCCAGTACCCTGTCAGATGCTAATGCCAGACGCCCGGAGAAGTTCTTTGAGGACGTGTACCACGACCTTTACAAGTCCAATAAGGACAGACTTTCTTCGGACAGCCGACGCAATGGTACGGAGGAATGGATAAAACGCCTGAGAATCATCGATTCCACTACGATAACCTTGTTCTCTAACGTCATCTTCAAGGGCGTGGGACGTCATCCAAAGACGGGAAAGAAGAAGGGTGGCATCAAGGTGCATTCCGTCATTCATGCAAACGAGGGGGTACATTGTGACGTGAAGTTCACCTCTGCCGCTACCAACGATTCCTTCATGCTCGTCCCCAGCCATTTCAAGCATGATGAAATCGTTGCTCTGGACCGTGCATATATCAACTATGAGAAGTTTGAGGAACTGACCGAGAGGAACGTCGTCTATGTCACCAAGATGAAGAAAGGTCTCAAGTACGATGTGTTGGCAGACTGCATGGATATGAACGAGGCCGGGCTGATGGAATACCGTGAGCAGGTGGTGGTGTTCAGGAAGGGCGGTATCAACCATATAGCGCGTATCATCACCTATGTGGATATCAAGAAGGGAAAGATGCCGAAGTTGGTGTCATTGCTCACCAACGACTTTGACATGTCTATGGAGACTATCGTAGCCATCTACCGCCGCAGGTGGCAGATAGAGTCTCTTTTCAAGCAGATAAAGCAGAACTTCCCGCTTAGATACTTCTATGGGGAGAGTGCCAACGCCATCAAGATACAGATTTGGGTCACATTGATTGCGAATCTGTTGCTTTCCCTGCTTCAAAGCTCCTTGGAAAGACGCTGGAGTTTCTCGGGGCTGGCTACTATGGTGCGCATTGTGCTTATGGAATACCTCAACATGAATAATTTCTTCAACATGCCGGATGCCGACATGAAACTCATGCTTGAAGCTGCGGCTGAATCGCCACCGGAGGCAACAGAAAGTGGCTAAGGGGGCTTGTCATTAACATGCTGTCATCCCAACTATTGTGCCTCAATGAGTTGGGATGGAGGTTGCTATGTTTAGCGGACAGTAATAATATACTATAAATCAGAGAAATATTAGGTTTATAAGGGAGGACTAAATAATTTTTTAAGCAAAAAAGTTTATCAACAAAATACCCCCAATGCAAACGCATTGAGGGCATATATATTACTACTAAAAGAGATTTTATTCAGCTGCTGTTTCTTCAACAGTAGCTGAAGTTTCTACTGTATTTTCAACAGGTGTTTCAACCTTTTTAGACGAACGGCGGCTACGACGAGTTTTCTTCGCTTCTGGCTTAGAGGTCTTCGCCATATTCTCATTGTAGTCTACCAATTCAATAAAAGCAATTGGTGCAGCATCGCCACGACGAGTTCCTAACTTGATAATACGTGTATAACCACCTGGACGATCGCCTACTTTCACAGAAATTTCTTTGAAAAGCTCTGTTACGGCATGCTTATCTTGCAAGTAACGGAACACGACACGGCGTGAATTAGTTGTGTCTTCTTTTGATCTTGTAATCAGTGGCTCAACATATTTCTTGAGCGCCTTTGCTTTTGCAAGGGTCGTAGTGATTCTTTTGTGCTTGATCAAAGATACTGCCATATTTGATAACATTGCAGCACGATGACTTGCAGTACGACCCAAATGGTTGAATTTTTTATTATGTCTCATTTCTTTTTCTTAATTTTTTGAATAGTCTCATAAAATCTTGGGTATCGGTGTTGAACACTTTAAATATTCGACACCAATGGAAGTTCTTACTCCCTATCCAGTTTATATCTTGTTATGTCGGTGCCAAACGAAAGATTCAGACTCTCGAGCAAATCATCAAGCTCTGAAAGCGATTTCTTACCAAAGTTGCGGAATTTCAAAAGATCAGTCTTGTTATATTGAACAAGATCGCCTAAAGTTTCCACATCAGCAGCCTTAAGACAATTCAATGCTCGCACGCTAAGATTCAAACTAGAATCAGTAAGCTTTGTTTTGAGCAATTGGCGCATATGTAATACCTCTTCATCAAACTCTTGATTGCCTTCCAAATCAGGACTCTCAAGTGTCATCTTTTCATCAGAGAAAAGCATAAAATGATAAATTAATATCTTAGATGCTTCCTTAAGTGCGTCTTTTGGATGAATGGAACCATCGGTAGTAACCTCAAGCACGAGTTTGTCATAGTCCGTTTTTTGTTCAACACGGAATGGCTCAACAACATACTTAACATTACGTATAGGAGTATAAATAGAGTCAATAGGCAGCACGTTCACATCTGTACAAAATTCGCGATTCTCTTCAGCTGAAACATAACCACGACCCTTATTTATATTCAAATCAATCTGTAAAGAAGCCTTTGAATCTAAATGACAAATCACTAAATCAGGATTTAACACTTCAAATCCAGTCAGATACTTGCCAATATCACCAGCAGTAAACTCTACTGAGTTTTCAACGGTAATACTAACTTTTTCATTCTCAAATTCTTCTACTACTTGCTTAAATCGAACTTGCTTCAGATTTAAGATGATGTTGGTAACATCTTCCTTTACTCCAGGGATTGAAGAAAACTCATGCTCAACACCTGCAATCTTGATGGTATTGATAGCATAACCCTCCAATGATGAAAGCAGGATGCGACGCAAAGAGTTTCCAATCGTTACGCCAAAACCAGGTTCTAAAGGACGAAACTCGAACTTTCCGAACTGGTCGTTAGCCTCCAACATCACGACTTTATCAGGCTTTTGAAATGCTAATATCGCCATTAACTTAATGATTTTTATTGTTTAGAGTACAACTCAACGATTAACTGTTCCTTAATATTTTCAGGAATATCTGCACGATCTGGTTGATGAAGGAATTTTCCGCTCTTGCTATTTGCATCCCATTCCAACCAAGGATACTTACTGTGATTGAAACCTGCCAATGCAGCTTCGATCACTTCAAGAGACTTAGAACGTTCACGAACACCAACAATATCGCCAGCCTTAACAGCATAAGATGCAATATTCACAACTTGACCGTTTACAACGATGTGTTTGTGGCTAACCAACTGACGAGCAGCTGCACGTGTTGGTGCAAGACCAAGACGATAAACCACGTTATCGAGACGGCTTTCAAGACTTTGAAGCAAAACTTCACCAGTAATACCGCTTGCCTTAGCTGCACGATCAAACAGATTTCTAAATTGACGTTCAAGAACACCATAGGTGAATTTCGCCTTTTGCTTTTCTGCGAGCTGAGCACCATACTCAGATACCTTACGACGGCGATTATTACCATGTTGTCCAGGAGGGAAATTCCTCTTAGCTAGTACCTTATCTGCACCGAAAATTGGTTCGCCAAAGCGACGTGCAATTCTTGATTTAGGACCAATGTATCTTGCCATATAAATTTTTTTTTTAAATGTTATAAGATGTGATTACACACGACGACGCTTTGGAGGACGGCAACCATTGTGTGGCAATGGAGTAACGTCCACAATCTCTGTTACTTGTATACCCGCAGCATTGACAGCGCGAATAGCACTCTCACGACCATTTCCAGGTCCCTTAACGAATGCTTTCACTTTACGTAATCCGAGTTCAAAAGCTACTTTTGCACAATCCTCTGCCGCCATTTGTGCTGCATAAGGAGTGTTTTTCTTTGAACCACGGAAACCCATCTTACCTGCAGAAGACCAAGAAATAACTTGACCTTCGTTATTTGCTAAAGATACAATAATATTATTAAACGAGCTGTGCACGTGTAGCTGACCCGAAGCATCAACTCTTACATTTCTTTTTCTAGATGTTGCTGTTTTCTTTGCCATAATTGTTTAGTCTAAAGTCAAAGTTTATTAAGTGGAATTGCAAACGCTCTCCTACTCTCAACTTCTAACTAAATTTTACTTAGTAGCCTTTTTCTTATTAGCAACAGTCTTCTTCTTTCCCTTGCGAGTACGAGCATTATTCTTGGTACTTTGACCACGAACAGGAAGACCATTACGATGTCTAACTCCACGATAGCAACCTATATCCATAAGGCGCTTGATATTCAACTGGATCTCTGAACGGAGATCACCTTCAACTTTAAATTCAGCACCGATAATTTCACGGATCTTAGCAGCCTGATCATCAGACCATTCGCTAACTTTCAGGTCGCGACTAATGCCCGCCTTATCCAATATCTTTGCTGAACTACTTCGACCTATACCATAGATATAAGTCAATGCGATTTCGCCACGCTTATTTTGGGGCAAATCTACTCCAACAATTCTTATTGCCATTGAATGTAATTAATTAAAAAATATAATTTCTGCTTTAAAAGCATACAAAGGTAATCATATTTTGGCATACAATCAACCTTTTACACTTTTTTAACCTTAACCCTGACGTAATTTGAACTTAGGGTTTTTCTTGTTAATCAAAAACAAACGACCTTTACGACGTACGATCTTGCAGTCGGCTGTTCTCTTCTTTAATGATGCTCTTGTCTTCATTATCTTAGTTTTTATTTATATCTGAAAACGATTCTTCCCTTGGTTAAGTCGTATGGACTCATCTCAACCTTCACCTTGTCGCCAGGTAAGATTTTAATGTAGTGCATGCGCATCTTTCCAGAAATATGTGCAGTTATATCAACACCGTTTTCTAATTCAACACGAAACATTGCATTAGATAAAGACTCTAAGATTGTTCCGTCTTGCTCAATTGCAGCTTGTTTTGCCATAAGTTGTTCTAATTTATCTATATAAAGTCGTACTTCTCAAAAAGAGATTTTGACGTTGTCTTTTATTTTCTTTTTGCACTAAAATCATCTGCTCCCATCCTTGCTTTCAAAAAAATCCACCCTATTAAATTAAATGCAGACTGCTTCAGAAAGCAATTTATCTAAAAGCAAATGCAGATAGCCTCTAATCATTCTTTTTGCTCACAGCCAATAAAAGGCACTGATAGATAAACTTTAATTAAGTAACTATCACGTTCTTTAAATTCACAATATGGTGGCCAATCTCAAAAAGATCAGCCTACCTTATTATGTATATTCAACTCCTCAAGAGAAATATATAATTACCTTTCAAGAAAACCAAACTATACAGCGTTATTCGTGCGTGTATATCCAGAGTTCAAAAGACCATCATAATGTCTCATCATCAAGTGTGATTCAATTTGCTGAATAGTATCAATTACGACACCAACAAGAATCAACAATGATGTTCCACCAAAGAATTGACCAAAAGAATCTTGAACATTGAGCAAACCTGCAAGAGCAGGCATAACAGCAATGAAAGCAATAAAGAGTGAACCTGGCAAAGTGAGACGACTCATAATCGTTTCAATATATTCAGCCGTATCCTTTCCTGGTTTAACTCCAGGTATAAAACCATTATTGCGTTTCATATCCTCTGCCATCTGTGTTGGATTGAGTGTAATTGCAGTATAGAAATATGTAAACAAGATAATCAATGTTACATAAATCACATTATACAACAAACTCTTTGTATCCATCAAAGACTGAAGCACAGTGCTTGTTGAATCAGTAGAGAACTGAACAATTGTCAATGGGATAAACATCAATGCTTGTGCAAAGATGATAGGCATCACATTGGCTGCAAATAGCTTTAATGGAATGTACTGGCGTGCACCTCCATATTGCTTATTCCCCACAACACGCTTAGCATATTGAACAGGGATTTTACGCGTACCTTGTACAAGAAGAATTGCTGCACATACTACCAAATATAGGATGATGATTTCTATAATAAACATTACAAGTCCACCACTACTAATAGCCGTAAATCGGCTTGTTACCTCTTGGAAGAAAGCTTGTGGAAGACGGGCAATAATACCCACCATAATGATAATAGAAACACCATTCCCAATTCCCTTATCTGTTATACGCTCACCGAGCCACAAGATAAACATAGAACCAGCAGCCAATATAATTGCTGCAGGAATCATAAAGGCAGGCCAGCTAATGCCCGTTGCAAGGGCACCAGCTGCTTGAGCCTTTAGATTAATGAGGTAAGCGGGAGCTTGAAAAGCCAAAATAATAATGGTCAAAACCCTCGTGTACCAGTTTATCTTTTTACGCCCACTTTCTCCTTCACGCTGCATCTTTTGAAAATAAGGTATAGCGATTGCGAGAAGTTGCATAACGATAGAAGCTGAGATGTATGGCATAATTCCTAATGCGAAGATAGACGCATTGGAGAATGCACCACCGGAGAACATATCCAACAGCGACATAAGACCGCCAGCTGTTTGCGACTGCAATTTTTCCAACATGCTCGGATTAATACCAGGGAGTACTATAAACGAGCCAAAACGGTAAATAGCTGTAAAGAGGATAGTGATGAGGAGTCGCTGACGCAAATCCTCAACCTTCCAACAGTTCTTCAGTGTCTCAAAAAACTTTTTCATTAATTTAGATTATAGTTGTGTTACCACCAACTGCCTTGATTGCATCTTCGGCAGTCTTAGAAAAGGCATGAGCCTCTACTTCTACTTTGTTTTTAATCTCTCCATTGCCGAGAACCTTAACCAAATCTTTTTTGCCAGTAATAAAACCAGCTGCTCTAAATTCAGCTAAACCTATTTTTGCAAGGTTTTGAGTTTCCGCAATAGTTTGAATTGAAGATAAGTTAATTGCAACGTATTCTTTGTGGTTGATATTCTTAAATCCAGCCTTAGGAACACGGCGTTGAAGTGGCATCTGACCACCTTCGAAACCAATTTTCTTCTTGTAACCAGAACGCGCTTTAGCACCCTTATGCCCACGAGTAGAGGTACCACCAAGTCCAGAACCAGGACCTCGACCAATACGACGACGAGAGTGTGTAGAACCAGCAGCTGGTTTCAAATTATTTAATTTCATAATAATTCCGTTTTCTTTAAAAGATTAATCAATAACTGATACCAGGTGGTGTACCTTACGAATCATTCCACGAATGCTTGGCGTATCTTCAACTTCTACAACTTGTGAGATTTTACGAAGTCCAAGTGCCAACAAAGTACTTTTCTGATCTTTGGGAGCGTTAATACGGCTCTTAATTTGTTTTACTTTAATAGTTGCCATAATCTATCTCTCCTTATAATTAACCATTAAAAACTTTATTCATACTAACGCCTCGTTCACCAGCGACTGTATAAGCATCACGCATCAAAGCAAGTGCTTCGATCGTAGCTTTTACAAGGTTGTGAGGATTTGAAGAACCCTTTGATTTTGCAATCACATCGGTTACACCAGCACTCTCCAGCACAGCACGCATAGCACCACCAGCCTTAAGACCAGTACCAGCTGCAGCAGGCTTCAAAAGAACTTGTGCTCCACCAAAACGTGTCTCAACTTCATGAGGAACAGTACCTTTGAGAACAGGAACCTTAACAAGATTTTTCTTAGCTGCATCTGTACCCTTTTGGATAGCAGCTGTAACTTCACCTGCTTTACCTAATCCCCAACCGATGACACCTTTACCATCACCAACCACAACAATTGCTGCAAATGTGAAAGTACGACCACCTTTCGTAACTTTGGTTACGCGGTTAATTGCAACCAAGCGATCCTTTAGTTCAACGTCACTATTTACTTTTACTCTATTCATTGCCATAATTGTTTTAGAATTTAAGTCCTCCTTCACGAGCACCTTCAGCCAAAGCCTGTACACGTCCGTGATAAAGGTAACCATTACGGTCAAAAACAACCTTTTCAATTCCAGCAGCAACAGCTTTTTCTGCAATAAGCACGCCAACTTTCTTAGCTTGCTCTATCTTAGCCATTTTTTCTAAACCTGCAGAAGATGCTGATACCAATGTCGTACCAGTAAGGTCATTTATAACCTGTGCATAAATTTGCTTATTACTACGGAAAACGCTCAAACGTGGACGCTCTGTAGTTCCGTTTACACTCTTACGAATGCGAAACTTTATCTTAAGTCTTCTTTGTTCTTTCTTTGTAGTCATAATCGTAATGAAGTATTAAAATTACTTAGCTGCTGTCTTACCAGACTTTCTGCGAATAACCTCACCTTGGAACAGGATACCCTTACCTTTATATGGTTCAGGCTTACGGAAAGAACGGATCTTAGCACAGATGAGACCAAGAAGTTGTTTGTCAGCAGATTCAAGAATGAGGAATGGATTTTGATTACGCTCACTCTTTGTTTCTACTTTCACTTCTTTAGGCAACTGAATAAAGATAGGGTGTGTATAACCAAGAGAAAACTCTATCAAGTTTCCTTGATTTGATACACGATAACCCACACCTACAAGTTCAAGCACTTTCTTGTAACCTTCGCTAACGCCAACAACCATGTTATTAACTAACGAACGATACAAACCATGAAAAGCCTGTTTTTGCTTATAGTTTACAGGGCTATTTTCATCAACTTCAAACACTATCTGACCTTCTTCAATAAGTGTCTTGATAGAAGGATCCACATATTGTGAAAGTTCACCTTTAGGACCTTTTGCCGTAACAATATTGTCCTTCAAAGTTACTGTAACTCCAGCAGGGATTGCAATTGGTAATTTTCCAATTCTTGACATAAGTAATTCCTCCTATTAATAAACGTAGCAAAGAACCTCACCACCTATTTTTTCAGTAGCTGCTTCCTTGTCTGTCATTACACCTTTGGACGTAGAAAGAATTGCAATTCCAAGTCCGTTAATTACTCTCGGCATCTCTTTATAACCAGTATACTGGCGAAGACCTGGTGTAGAAACACGCTTCAACTTCTTGATTGCGCTTTTCTTTGTTACTGGGTCATACTTCAGTGCCACCTTAATTGTGCCCTGTGGTCCATCTTCAATGAACTTGTAGTTCAGAATGTAACCCTTCTCAAAGAGAATCTTTGTGATAGATTTCTTCAAGTTAGATGCAGGAACTTCTACAACTCTGTGATGAGCCATAATTGCATTCCTGAGTCTGGTCAGATAATCTGCTATTGGATCTGTCATAAATATATAAAGTTTAATTAATCGGGACTACCCCGACAATATTAAAAAATGCTTTTTTCTTACGCTATGTGCCAAAATCGACACATAGCGCAGGATTTGGTATTTTACCAGCTTGCTTTCTTCACTCCAGGAATGAGACCTTGTGATGCCATTTCACGGAACTGAATACGAGACAAACCGAACTGACGGATATAACCTTTTGGACGTCCTGTTATCTTGCATCTGTTGTGAAGACGGATAGGATTAGCATTCTTAGGAATTGACTGAAGTTTACGAGCAGCTTCATATGCTTCAGCAGGGTCTTCAGAGGTAGCGATAACCTTTTTCAGAGCTGCGCGCTTTTCAGCATAACGAGCAACGAGCTTTGCACGCTTAACTTCGCGAGCTTTCATTGATTCTTTTGCCATATCTCTTAATCGTTTTTAGCATTTTTAAATGGAAGACCAAAAGCTTTCAAAAGAGCATAGCCTTCTTCATCTGTCTTTGCTGAAGTAACAAATGTGATGTTCATACCTTGAATTCTATCAACCTGATCAATATTAATTTCTGGGAAAATAATTTGTTCAGATATACCAAGTGTGTAGTTGCCACGACCATCAAATTTGCTCTCAATACCTTTGAAGTCACGGATACGTGGCAATGAAACGCGTACAAGTTTTTCCAAGAACTCATACATACGTTCACGCCGCAAAGTAACCATCACACCAATAGGCATTTTCTTACGAAGCTTAAAGTTAGCAACGTCCTTTTTTGAAAAGGTTGCTACTGCCTTTTGACCAGTAATCGCAGAGATTTCATTGATCGCAACTTCAATTATCTTCTTATCTTGTGTTGCATCTCCAAGTCCTTGATTGATAACAATCTTTTTAAGAACAGGAATCTGCATTGCAGAAGTATAGTTGAATTGTTTCTGCAGTTCAGGAGCAATTTGTTCCTTATACTGTTTTTTTAACTGTGCTGTATTCATTACTTGATTACCTCCCCTGACTTTTTAGCGATACGCTTTACATTCTTACCTTCGCGTTCAATTCTTATACGTGTCGCTTTACCGCTCTTTGGATCTATCAGACTCAGATTAGAGATATGAATAGGAGCTTCTTGCTTCACAATGCCACCTTGTGGATTCGCAGCAGAAGGTTTTGTGCTTTTTGAAACCATATTGACTCCTTCTACGATAGCTCGTTCTTTTTCTACGAGCACCTTCAGCACCTTACCAGTTCTGCCTTTGTCCGATCCAGCAAGAACGATTACTTGATCGTCTTTCTTTATATGGAATTTTGCCATTTTATTATTCTATATTAAATAATTAAAGAACCTCAGGTGCCAAAGAAACCACTTTCATATTCACTGCACGCAATTCACGAGCAACTGGTCCAAAAATACGACTGCCTCGAATTTCGCCTGCGTTATTCAACAAAACGCATGCATTATCGTCAAAGCGAATATAAGAACCATCTGCACGACGAATTTCTTTCTTTGTGCGTACGATCAAAGCCTTTGACACTGCACCTTTTTTCACATCACTTGATGGGATGACGTTCTGCACAGCAACTACGATAACGTCACCAACACTTGCATAGCGGCGCCCTGTACCACCAAGTACACGAATACACTTTGCAACACGTGCACCACTATTGTCACATACTGTAAGTTTTGATTCTGTTTGTATCATAATTACTTAGCTTTTTCTACGATTTGAACTAATCTCCATCTCTTTGTTTTGCTCAAAGGACGCGTTTCCATAATGAGAACAGTATCGCCAATGCTTGCTTCGTTCTTCTCATCATGTGCATGGTACTTCTTTGTCTTCTGGACAAACTTACCATATATAGGGTGTTTTTCTTTAAACTTTGAAGCAATAACAATGGTTTTATCCATCTTGTTGCTGGTTACGACACCCTGTCTTACTTTTCTTAAATTTCTTGTTTCCATCACCATTGTTATTTATTAAGTTCTCTCTGACGTAGTTCGGTTTTCATACGTGCGATATCACGACGAGCAAGCTTAATTTGAGATGGATTTTCAAGTGCTGTTACCTGATGGTTTAATTTCATCTTATCGAGTGAAACTTCAGCACTTGCAATCTTTTCAACCAATTCTTTGGTTTCAAGCTGTTTAATTTCTTTTGTCTTCATCTTTCTCTTAAGCGTTTTTATCGAAATCACGTCTTACAATAAACTTTGTCTTAACAGGCAGCTTTTGAGCAGCGAGGCGCAATCCTTCTTTTGCAATATCGAAACTTACACCTTCTACTTCAAAAAGGATACGTCCTGGTGTAACAGGTGCTACCCATCCAGCAGGATCACCCTTACCCTTACCCATACGTACGTCCGCAGGCTTGCGAGTAATTGGTTTATCTGGAAATATGCGAATCCAAACCTGACCTTGGCGATTCATATAGCGGTTTAATGCTACACGAGCTGCCTCAATCTGTCGACTGTCGATCCATTTTGCTTCAAGTGTTTTGATGCCAAACGAACCAAAAGCCAATTGCGTACCTCGGTGAGCGTTTCCTTTATTTCCACGTCCGTCCTGAGGTCTTCTATATTTTACTCTTTTTGGCTGTAACATGATAACTTTTACTTTTAACGGTTATTGTTTCTTCTACGATTACCACGTCCAGAGCGTGCACCACCATTGTTAGAGCGTGCATTACCACCCTTTTCTTGAGTAAAGTTTGGTGCGAGGTCTACCTTGTTATATACCTCTCCACGGCAAATCCAAACTTTGATACCCAAAAGGCCAACCTTAGTAAGAGCCTCTGTCTGACAATAATCGATGTCTGCACGGAAAGTATGAAGCGGAGTACGTCCTTCTTTATACATTTCCTTACGTGCCATCTCGGCACCATTCAAACGACCTGAAATTTGAACTTTAATACCTTCTGCTCCTGCGCGCATTGTGTTCGCAATAGCCATCTTAATAGCACGGCGGTATGCAACCTTACCTTCTACTTGGCGAGCGATGTTATTGCCGACAATGTTTGCATCAAGTTCTGGCTTCTTAACCTCAAAGATATTGATTTGAATTTCTTTCTTAAAGAGATTCTTCAATTCTTCTTTAAGTTTGTCAACGTCCTGACCACCTTTTCCGATAACAATACCCGGACGGGCTGTACAAATAGTGATGGTAACGAGCTTCAGTGTACGTTCAATTACGATACGTGACACACTTGCTTTTTCCAAGCGTTTGCTCAAGTAGGCACGAATTTTTTTGTCCTCCAAGAGGTTATCTCCAAAATTCTTACCACCGAACCAATTTGATTCCCAACCGCGGATAATACCAAGACGGTTGCTTATTGGATTAACTTTCTGTCCCATTCTACTATTTATTAATCTTTATTAGCGTCAGACTTTGTATCTACAAAAAGTGTGACGTGATTAGAACGTTTACGAATTCTGTAGCCACGACCTTGCGGTGCAGGACGCATGCGCTTCATTGTAACACCTTCGTCTACGAAGATTTTAGAGATATAAAGTTCACCATCTTCAGCTTTGCGATCATTTTTGGTTTCCCAATTTGCAATAGCTGAACGCAAAAGTTTTTCTACATTTTCTGCAGCTGCCTTTTTAGAGAACCTTAATACACCAAGGGCACGATTTACTTCCATTCCACGCACCATATCAACAACATAGCGCATTTTTCTTGGAGATGAAGGGCAGCCCTTGAGCTTTGCAAAATATTGGCTTTTCAAGGCTTCTTTACGTGCCTGAGCCTTTATATGTTTTCTTGCTCCCATTATTCTTTATCTTTGTTAAGAATTATACCCTTTTATCGTTTATTACCAGAGTGTCCACCGAATCGGCGTGTAGGGCTAAACTCTCCAAGCTTATGACCTACCATATTCTCAGTAATGTAAACAGGGATAAATTTGTTTCCGTTATGAACTGCAACAGTGTGTCCCACAAAATCAGGGGAAATCATTGATGCTCTGGCCCAAGTCTTAACAACAGTCTTCTTGCCGCTTTCATTCATTGCGAGAATTTTCTTCTCAAGCGACACGTTGATATATGGACCTTTTTTTAATGAACGACTCATAATTTTCTCTTAATTACTTTGTTTACTTCTTTTTAGCTCTCTCAATAATATACTTGTTTGAAAGCTTCTTAGGTGCGCGTGTCTTAAGACCCTTAGCATAGAGACCCTTGCGTGAACGTGGGTGACCACCCGATTGGCGACCTTCACCACCACCCATTGGGTGATCTACAGGGTTCATTACCACACCACGGTTGTGAGGACGACGACCCAACCAGCGAGAACGACCAGCTTTACCTGATTGTTCCAATGCATGATCAGAGTTACCAACACTACCGATTGTAGCCTTACAAGCTGAAAGAATCTGGCGTGTCTCGCCAGAAGGTAGTTTGATGACACAATAACTGCCTTCACGAGAAGTAAGCTGAGCAAAATTACCAGCCGAACGAACGAGCAATGCACCCTGACCTGGACGCAATTCAATGTTATGAATTACCGTACCTACAGGAATGTTGGCAAGTGGAAGTGTGTTACCCACTTCTGGCGCAGCATCTGCACCAGACAGCAGTGTTGCACCAACTTGCAGTCCGTTAGGAGCAATAATGTAGCGTTTTTCACCATCAGCATAGTACAACAAGGCAATACGAGCTGATCTGTTTGGATCATACTCGATTGTCTTCACTACAGCTGGAACACCATCTTTCTCTCGTTTGAAGTCAATAAATCTGAACTTCTTCTTATGACCACCGCCCATATAGCGAACGGTCATCTTACCGGTGTTGTTTCGACCACCAGTAGAACGCTTACCGTAAACGAGAGACTTCTCTGGCACGGATGCAGTAATCTCCTCGAACGTGCCAATAATTTTGTGTCTTTGTCCGGGTGTAACCGGATTAAATTTACGTACTGCCATTTTTTATTTTAGATATTGCTGTAAAAATCAATTGTATCGCCAGCTTTGAGTGTTACGATCACTTTCTTGTATGCATTTTTCTGTCCTTTCACAAGTCCAGCTTTGGTGTAACGTGATTGACGTTTACCAGCATAGCGCATCGTATTAACATCAAGAACTGTAACGTTATACAGACTTTCAATTTCCTTCTTAATCTCAAGTTTGTTTGCCTCTGGCTTCACGATAAAGCCAAACTTAGGCTCTGCAGACTTTGTATAAGTATAAACGTTCTTTTCCTTCTTCAATCCTTCAGGATGGCGTTTATTCTTTACAACGTAAGAACGCGTTTCAGCTGTTGCATTGTGTGCTTTTGCTGATTTCTCGTTCAACGCAACGATAGTCTTATCTTCAGAAGACTTGTCTGTAATTTTGGTCATCTTTTCAGTAACCAGCGGTTTAATGATAAATCCCATATTCTTACTGTCTCCTTATTTTTACTTGGTTAAGATTTCGTCGATAACTTTCAGAGAGTTTTCTGTAACGATGAGCACATCGGCATTAAGCACTTGATAAGCGTTCACCTTTGATGCGACTGCCACATTTGCTTTCTTCAAATTACGAGCTGACAAATATACATTATTTTGAGCTTCTGGCAAAACCAAAAGAACTTTTTTATCTTCTACTTTTAAATTTTTAGCAAAATTTACAAATTCTTTCGTTTTTGGCGCATCAAAATTAAAGTCTTCTACTACGAAAATAGAGTCTTCCAAAACTTTGTAAGAGAGTGCAGACTTACGTGCAAGCACTTTAACTTTCTTGTTAAGTTTAAATCTATAGTCGCGTGGTTTTGGACCAAATACTCGACCACCACCAACAAGCACTGGTGAATTGATGTCGCCTCGACGTGCGCCACCGCCACCTTTTTGGCGTCCCAATTTACGTGTAGAACCAGTATGTTCGCTTCTTTCCTTTGTCTTTGCAGTTCCTTGACGTTGTGCTGCCAAATATTGCTTCACATCAAGATAAAGGACATGGTCGTTTGGTTCAATTCCGAAGATATTCTCGTTAAGAGTAACCTTACGGCCGGTCTCCTGACCTTTAATATCTAATACGTTAATATCCATTACTTATTAATTATGAGGGTTGAACCTTTACATCCTGCCACACTACCTTTCACAAGGATAAGGTTGTGTTCAGGAATAACCTTTAACACTTGAAGGTTTTGAGTTGTAACTCTATCACCTCCCATTTGTCCGCCCATTCGCATTCCTTTGAATACTTTCGCTGGGTAAGAACAAGCACCAATAGAACCCGGTTTACGTGCGCGGTCATCTTGACCGTGAGTAGATTGTCCAACACCACCGAATCCGTGACGTTTTACAACGCCTTGGAAGCCTTTACCCTTTGATGTACCCACTACGTCTACGAACTTAACATCATTAAAAATGTCTACTGTAATGGTATCACCGAAGTTATACTCCTCATCAAATTTGAACTCGGCCAAGTGCTTTTTTGGTGTTGTGCCTGCTTTCTGAAAGTGTCCCTGCAGAGGTTTTGTTGTTTGTTTTTCTTTAGCCTCGCCGAAACCTAACTGAACAGCCTTGTAACCATCTTTTTCAATCGTCTTAACTTGGGTTACAACACAAGGACCAGCTTCGATAACAGTGCATGGTACATTCTTACCATCGGCACTGAAAACGGATGTCATTCCGATTTTCTTTCCTAATAATCCTGGCATTTCAATTAATTTTTAAATAAATAATTTTTTGTTATCAGTGTATTACACTTTTATTTCTACTTCAACACCTGATGGCAATTCCAACTTCATCAACGCATCAACTGTCTTAGGTGCTGAGCTATAGATGTCTATTAGACGTTTGAAATCTGACAATTGGAATTGTTCACGCGACTTCTTGTTCACGAATGTTGAACGGTTTACAGTGAAAATACGCTTGTGTGTTGGCAATGGAATAGGACCACTCACGATAGCACCTGTTGCCTTTACTGCCTTCACAATCTTTTCTGCAGACTTATCAACCAATTGATGGTCATAAGACTTTAGCTTGATTCTAATTTTTTGACTCATATTTTTTATTAATTTTTATTATATGTAAAAGCCAAAAAGGGGTACACTCTGATAAGAGTCATTCGCTATCAGAGTGCCATCCTTTTATCATTTACTTCAACAATTCTGAATGTCCTTTCAGCTCGTCAAGAATTTCTTTTGCAAGACTGTTAGACACTGCTGCATGGTGATCGTATTCCATAGAAGAGGTTGCACGACCTGAAGTGATGGTACGAAGTGCGGTTACATAACCGAACATTTCAGCCAATGGAACCATAGCTTTCACAACACGTGCCCCACTACGTCCTTCTTCCATACCTTGCACCAAACCACGACGTTTGTTCAAGTCACCAATCACATCACCCATATTTTCTTCCGGTGTAACCACTTCCACACGCATAATAGGTTCCATAAGAACAGGACCTGCTTGTGGACAGAGTTTTCTGAAAGCTTGGTGAGCAACAAGTTCAAATGACAATTGATCAGAGTCTACAGGGTGGAAAGATCCATCGGTCAAAGTAACTTTCAAACCTGTGATTGGGAAACCACCGAGAACACCATTACCGAGACAATCCTTGAAGCCCTTTTCAACAGCTGGGATGAATTCCTTAGGAACGTTACCACCCTTAACAACGTTGATGAACTGCAAATCGCCTTCTGTGTAATCTTCGTCTTTTGGTTCGATGGTTACATCAATACAAGCAAACTTACCACGACCACCAGATTGTTTCTTGTAAGTTTCTCTGCTTTGTGCAGCCTTTGTAATGGCTTCTTTGTAATTAACTTGTGGTTTTCCTTGGTTACATTCAACCTTGAATTCACGCTTCAAACGGTCGATGATAATATCCAAGTGAAGCTCACCCATACCAGAAATGATCGTTTGACCACTTTGTTCGTCTGTACGAACAGTGAAAGTTGGATCTTCTTCTGCAAGTTTCTGCAAACCATTATCCAACTTCGCAATATCAGCTTGGCTCTTAGGTTCAACTGCAATAGAGATCACCGTATCAGGGAAAGTCATTGACTCGAGTACGATAGGATGTGCCTCGTCGCAAAGCGTATCACCTGTACGAATATCCTTGAAGCCTACACCAGCACCAATATCACCCGCATCAATTGTTTCCATAGGAATTTCTTTGTTTGAATTCATTTGGAACAAACGACTGATGCGTTCTTTTTTACCAGAACGTGGGTTATAAACGTATGAACCAGCTTCCACCTTACCCGAATAAACGCGGAAGAACACCAAACGTCCCATAAATGGGTCGGTAGCAATCTTAAATGCAAGTGCTGCGGTTGGTTCGCTAATTGCAGCTTTTCTTTCTTCTTCGGCTTCCGTTTCGGGATTTGTACCTGTAATCACCACAGTGTCAAGTGGAGAAGGCAAGAATGCACAAACATAATCCAACAAAGTTTGCACACCTTTGTTCTTATATGAAGAACCCAACAACATTGGACAGCATTCCATTGCAATACATCCCTTGCGGATAGCTGCGATAATCTTTTCTTCTGGCACATCTTTACCTTCAAGATAAAGTTCCATTACTTCATCATCATAGTTTGCTGCACCTTCTAAAAGTTTTTCGCGCCATTCAGCTGCTTCATCTGCCAAATCTGCAGGAATATCTTCAACGTCATATTTAGCACCCATTGTTTCATCGTGCCAAATAATCGCCTTCATTTTAACAAGGTCAATAACACCTTTAAAGTTTTCTTCTGCACCAATAGGAATTTGGATAGCAATAGGGTTTGCGCCCAAAATATCCTTCATCTGTGCCACTGTCTCATAGAAGTTAGCACCAGAGCGGTCCATTTTATTTACATAACCTACACGTGGAACGTTGTATTTATCAGCTTGACGCCACACTGTTTCCGATTGTGGTTGTACACCATCGGCAGCTGAATAGGTTGCAACAGCTCCGTCAAGTACACGCAAAGAACGTTCTACTTCCGCAGTAAAGTCAACGTGTCCTGGAGTATCAATCAAGTTAATCTTATAAGATTTACCATCATAATTCCAATTACAAGTTGTTGCCGCAGAAGTAATCGTAATACCGCGTTCCTGTTCTTGTGCCATCCAGTCCATGGTTGCAGCACCATCGTGTACCTCACCAATCTTGTGAGTCTTACCCGTATAGAACAAAATACGTTCAGAAGTTGTTGTCTTACCGGCATCAATGTGAGCCATAATACCGATATTGCGCGTCAAATGTAAATCGTGATTTGCCATTTTCTTTTTATCCTCGTATTATAAAGTTATGTCAATTAGAATCTAAAGTGAGCGAATGCACGGTTTGCTTCTGCCATGCGATGCATATCTTCCTTACGCTTATAAGCACCACCTTGGTTATTGAAAGCATCCATAATTTCAGCTGCCAACTTATCTGCCATACTCTTTCCGCCACGTTTACGTGCGAAAGCAATCATATTCTTCATAGACACACTTTCTTTACGATCTGGACGAATTTCAGTAGGAACTTGGAACGTAGCACCACCGATACGACGACTCTTTACTTCCACTTGTGGAGTAATGTTATCAAGTGCTTGCTTCCATATTTCCAATGAAGACTTTTCTTGATCTTTTGTTTTTTCTGCTACTACATCAAGTGCAGCATAAAAAATTTCGTATGAGGTATTTTTCTTTCCATCATACATAAGATGGTTTACAAACTTAGAAACCTTCTTATCATTAAACTTTGGGTCTGGTAAAACCACTCGTTTCTTTGGTTTTGCTTTTCTCATTTTTTTATTATTATTGATTTATTCTGCGGAGGCTGTCGTCTTTCCGTTCTTCAACACTCACTCTTGAGCATTTACTCAACCCTGATTTAAAACAATTCTCCAGCAAAACTTTTAATTTTCTTGATATTGAGATTCTGCGCCATCTCCGACGCTTATCTTCATTTTATCGTTCTCCTATTAAAGGAAGTTCCTCTCCTTGATTGAGATAATCAAGAAAAGAAACTTTCATCCCTTTTATTATTTCTTTGCTTTTGGACGTTTCGCTCCATATTTAGAACGACGTTGTGTACGATTAGCGACACCAGCCGTATCCAAAGTTCCACGAACAATGTGATAACGCACACCAGGAAGATCTTTCACACGACCACCACGCACAAGAACAATACTATGCTCTTGCAAGTTGTGCCCTTCTCCAGGGATATAAGAGTTCACTTCCTTTTGATTTGTTAAACGCACACGGGCAACCTTACGCATTGCCGAATTAGGCTTCTTAGGAGTTGTCGTATAAACACGCACACAAACCCCACGGCGCTGTGGACAATTATCCAACGCCGGAGATTTACTCTTGTCTACGAGATCCTTCCTGCCTTTTCTTACCAATTGTGAAATTGTAGGCATAATTTTTACTTTTTATTATTTATATCTATTTTATTTATTATCAACACTTTACACGCTTTCTTCCACCTAATTTAAATCACAATTAGGACAGAATACACGTTTTGAAGTGCAAAGTTACAAAAAACATTTCAAAACACCTACCACTATATATAACAAAGACTGCGCTAAATTTAATATTTAACAAAATATAACTTCTATAATTGTTTATTAAAACTTAACACTAATACTTATAACTGCTCAACAATTGTACAAGTATACCCGATCTTATCTTTTATTAACATGAGTTCGATGAAATCAAAACAATGTTTTCTGTTCAAGCATCTACCTATGAATAAACGTATTATAAACCTATATCCCCAAGCATTTTTTGCAGCAGATTGCCCGATGTTCGTGCTATTTGGAAATCCACCGTTTGGTTTTCTACTGTTTTTATGTCGGCTGACTTGAAACGGCAAAGGGCTTCCTGACGCTCCAATGTGTCACGGATGGAAGAAAGATCCTGTATCTGCCCTGCAAACGTTCCATAGGGAGATTGCAGATAAATCATTTGTCCGTTTACATTGTCGGGGCGTTTATTCTCGAACTTTAACAAGATGGTTATATCTGTGCTATCCGCTGGTGTTGCGGTTGTTGCTCCGTGTACGGTAGCCGTTCCCGAATACACTTGTTTATAAGGCAGGAAATAGGCTACGGCTAACAGACAAAGCAAAACAGCTCCTATGGCAGTAATACCATAACGAACGAGAGATGAGGGTATCTGCCCCACGATGCTGCGGACTTTCTCGCTGCGGAGCTCAAAACTCCGTTCCTGTTTATTTTCCTGTTTTTCCATATCAGTTACCCAATTCTAATTGATTCTTCACTAAGGCAAAGTATTTACCACGTTTAGCAGTCAGTTCCTCGTGTGTACCTACCTCTACAATTTTACCTTCATCCAAAACTACAATTTGGTCGGCATCGCGAACAGTGGAAAGGCGGTGTGCCACTACGACTACGGTTTTTCCCTTGTAGAACTCCGAGAGGTTTTCTGTAATGGCTCGTTCATTGTTGGCATCGAGGGCATTGGTCGCTTCATCCAGAAAGACAAACATTGGATTCTTATAGACTACCCTTGCTATCAAAATGCGTTGTCGTTGTCCCTGACTGATGCCCTGTCCGTCCTGTCCTATCATCGTGTTGTAAGCCAAAGGCAGGGCTTCGATGTAGTCTGCGATGTTTGCCACACGGGCAGCATGGCGGATACGCTCTATATCGGGTTCATCATCCGATATGGCAATATTCCTCGCAATGGTGTCGGAGAAGAGATAGCCCTCCTGCATCACTGCACCGCATTGGCTTCGCCACCAGCCGAGATTATATTCATTCAGATTGGCATTGCCTATCTCGATGTTTCCATTCAGTGGCTCATAGAATCCCAAAAGGAGTTTTACGAGCGTTGTCTTTCCGCTTCCGCTCGCTCCCACGATTGCCGTTACCTTACCGTTGGGAATGGACAGATTGATGTTGGAGAGAATATCTTTCGAACTATAGATGTCATATTTAAAGGAAAGGTCTTTTATCATGAGGGAATGCCCTTCGGAATTTTCATCCGTATAGACACTTCGTGTCCTTTCCGCATTTTCCTCGTTGGTCTCGGTATGTATTTCGTTCATGCGGTCAAGGCTGATGCTCACGTCCTGCCAAGAGTAGATAAACTGGATAAGTTGTTCTACGGGACTGTTGAGTTGTCCTATAATGTACTGTACTGCCAGCATCATACCAAGTGTCATACTGCCATGTATCACGGCAGTGGCAGCAAGTACCGTGATAAGTATGTTTTTTACCTCATTGATGGTAATGCTTCCAGCTTGTTGTACTTGCTGAAGATTGAGTGATTGCAGATTAACCTTGAAAAGGTCGGCTTGCACATCCTCCCACTCCCAGCGTTTTCGCTGCTCACACCCTTGCAGCTTGATTTCCTGCATACCGCCTATGAGTTGGTAGGTAACGTTACGGTTTCGCCCTGCCTGCTCAAAGTATTTATAGTCAAGCTGTCTGCGCTTTTTGAGAAAAAGGATAATCCATCCAGCATAAAGCGATGTCCCCAGAAGGAAGACAAAAAAGATGCCGAGATTATAGACTGCAAGGACGACACCGAAGACAAGGAATGTGAAGAAAGAGAAGAGCAGGCTCAGACTGCTTGAGGTAAGGAACTGCTCCACACGTCGATGATCTTCAATGCGTTGTAGCAGGTCGCCCATCAGTTTGGTGTCGAAGAACTTCATCGGGAGTTTCATCAGCTTGATGAAGAAGTCTGATATGAGCGAGATATTGATGCGTGTGGAGATATGCAGGAGTATCTTCGAGCGGATGAAATCAATGGCGGTACGACTGAAAAGAAGCATCATCTCAGCCAACAGCACTAACCACACAAAGCCGATCTCCTTTCCTCCGATACCCGTATCTAC
>JALFSW010000037.1 GCA_022779305.1 Prevotella sp.
ATCGGTCCTTTGACAATTTTATCGTCAATTTATTGGGGGCCATCGCTGCCTATTGCCTGTTTCCAAAGAAGCCGTGTATCAATGTACAAAGAACATTGGACACACAACTTGCTTTGTTCTGATTTCGTCGAACTCACGTTAAAATAGAACTATTATGGCTTAATATTGCACATATATTTTTGAAATGTGCAGAAAAAGTGGTATATTTGCACTCAAATAATGATTTAATAATGGAAAAAATTCCTAGTTTCAACGCATTAATAGAACAGAGCATCATCAAACATTGGGATTTGAATGCGCTCACAGACTATCAAGGAAAAACGCTCCAATATAATGACGTTGCCCGTAAGATAGAAAAAATACATATATTGTTTGAGGCCAGTGGTATAAAACGAGGCGACAAAATCGCCATTTGTGGTCGCAATTCTTCTATGTGGGCAGTTGCTTTCCTTGCAACGCTCACCTATGGAGCAGTTGCAGTTCCTGTTTTGCATGAGTTTACTGCTGAACAGATTCACAATATTGTGAATCATTCTGAAGCAAAACTACTCTTTGTTGGTGACGTTGTGGCAACGCAGATTGATTCTACAAAAATGCCCAATTTGGAAGGTATTATCTATTTACCCGATTTGTCAATCGTTTTGAGTAGAACGGAGAAACTCACCCATGCACGCGAACATCTCAATGAAGTGTTCGGAAAGAAATATCCTAAGTTCTTTCGTCCCGAACATTTGAATTATTATAAGGAAGAAAGCCCTGACGAGTTGGCGCTCATTAACTACACCAGTGGAACAACTGGTCATTCAAAAGGTGTTATGATTCCTTATCGTGCCATTTGGAGTAATGCAGATTTCGCTCGTGATGTCTTGGGAAATATTGTTAAAGCAGGTGAACGTGTGATCAGTATTCTACCCATGGCACACATGTACGGCATGGCGTTTGAGTTTATCTTTGAGTTTATCTCAGGCACACAAATCTTCTTCCTCACGCGCATGCCATCGCCTGCTATCATTGCGCAAGCATTGAAAGATGTGAAACCAACATTAGTTATTGCCGTTCCGCTCATCATTGAGAAGATTATTCGCAAAAAAGTTTTCCCAAAGATTCAGAGCAATCCTGTGAAATTTTTACTCAAGACACCTGTTATCAGTAAGAAAATCAAGGCAAAAATCCGTGAAGAGGTTTATCAAGCCTTTGGTGGCAATCTCTATGAAATCATTATAGGTGGTGCTGCACTTAACAAGGAAGTAGAGATGTTCTTGAAAGACATAGAATTTCCATTCACCGTTGGTTATGGTGCTACAGAATGCGCTCCAATTATTTGTTACAGCGATTGGAAAACGTTTGTTCCAGGTTCTTGTGGACGAGCTGCCTTGCATCAGCAAGTGCGCATAGATAGTCCTGATCCTGCAAATGTGGCAGGAGAAATTCTTACGAAAGGTCCCAATGTTTTATTGGGCTATTACAAAAATGAAGAAGCAACGAAAGCCGTTATTGATTCCGACAAATGGTTTCATACAGGCGATTTAGGAACGATGGATGTAAAAGGTAACGTGTTTATTAAAGGTCGTTCAAAGAATATGCTCCTTGGTAGCAACGGACAAAACATTTATCCTGAAGAAATTGAAGACAAATTAAGTTCTTTGCCACTTGTTGGAGAATGTTTAGTGGTGCAACGTGAGGAGAAAATTGTAGCGTTGGTTTACCCCGATATGGACGAAGCTAAGAATTTAGGACTCAATCAAAACGATATAGAAAGTTTGATGAAGGAAAATCGCACAACACTCAATCAAGAATTGCCTAATTATTGTAAGGTGGCGGACATTGAAGTGCAGGAAACCGAATTTCAAAAAACACCCAAGAAATCCATTAAACGTTATTTATATAAATAGGAACAACCTCAAGGTTAAGGAAACTCACTTTCTAAAACATCCTAATTTTTAGATAAGTATAGTCTATCATGAAAAAGGCTGCAAAATATTTGGTAATTAGAAATAAAAATCTTAATTTTGCAGTCGTTTTAATGGTTCCGTAGCTCAGTTGGATTAGAGCAACAGCCTTCTAAGCTGTGGGTCTTGGGTTCGAACCCCAACGGAATCACTAAAAGGGGTACGATGTATGTGCTCCTTTTTCGCTTATTATCAGATAGTTATATGATTTATACTAAGGGACTGCAATATGTGCGGGTAGAATAATACTTACCGTTATTTCCCATTATTTCCCATTATTTCCCATTATTTGGTGCTACTATTCTACCAGAGATTCTACCATTTTGACCTACAAAGATGAAAAACGATATGAAATATCCTACGACGAGGCTTGTATTTGACCGTAAGCATACGGCGAGCAAGACAAAAAGGGCTCTTGTACAGTTGGAGATATTGTACAAGGGACGAAAGAAGTATGTGTCTACCGGTGTAAAAATCTATAAAGACCAATGGAGCGAACGGCACATGGTACGCAGCAGCATGGATGCTATTGAGCTTAACGAGCGTATTAACGCTATCAAGGGCAGAGTAGATGAGTGGATTAACAAACTCATTGCTGACAATATGGCATTTGAGTGGGATAAGCTTGACCATTTTCTTTCGAGCGCGCAGGAACGGGAGATGAAGTTTGTGGAGTTTGTGGAGGAGATGGTAGAGAGCCGTATGGACATTAGGGAGTCTACACGGAAGACACACCGCAAACTGGTTACGGCATTGAAAGACTTTGGGCGTATAGTGTATTATTCTGACCTTACCAGAGCGAAGATAATGGAGTTTGACGATTACCTCCATCAGAGAGGGATAAAGCAGACGACGGTATACACGTACCACAAGCACATGAAAACGTATATCCATATGGCGATGAGACGTGAGCTGACAGACAACGACCCTTATACAGCCCTGCGATTTAAGCGAGGCGAGAGTGAGGGGGACAGATATTTGACGGAAGAAGAGCTGTGGAAGCTAAGAGAGGCTTCCTTGCCTACGGAGTCTCTGCGCCGTGTGCGTGACTTGTTTGTGATTCAATGCTACACGGGAATGGCATATGCAGACCTGATGGCATTTGACTTCGGCAATGTGAAGAAGCATGGTGAAACATTTGTCTTGACCAATGAGCGAGCGAAGACAGGAGTTGATTTTACCGTTGTGATACTTCCTGAAGTGATGGATATTTTGAAACGATACAACTACCAATTGCCGCATTTAGCGAACCAGCAATACAACATGCGCTTGAAAATAGTTGCAGATGCTGCCGGAATAGATAAGCCTATTGCCAGCCACTGGGGGCGCAGGACGTGTGGAATGCTCTTGCTAAACCGCGGTTTGAGTATGGAGATTGTGGCAAAAGTGCTTGGGCATAAGTCCATCAAAACTACCGAGGCGGCATACGCCAAGATACTTGACAAGTCGGTCGAGGTTGCCTTTGCCAAAATGTTGGATAGGCAAAAGACAGAAGAATAGCCCCGCTAAATATTGAAATAAAAAAATCTCTCGCGTGCGTATGCGCGTGCGTACGCGTCGTCGTTGAAAAATTTTCTTTCTTTTATTTATTTTCTTTCTTTATAAAGGGGGGTGTGGGGGGGAACTTTTTCTTTCTTTGTTTTTTTCTTTCTTTTAACGTGTAGCAAACGTGTAGCAAACGGGTAGCAAACATGTAGCAAACGGGTAGCAAACGTGTAGCAAACGTGTAGCAAACGTGTAGCAAACGTGTAGCAAACATGTAGCAAACGTGTAGCAAACATGTAGCAAACATGTAGCAAACGTGTAGCAAACGTGTAGCAAACGTGTAGCAAACATGTAGCAAACGTGTA
>JALFSW010000071.1 GCA_022779305.1 Prevotella sp.
CGGACGCTTTCCTCGAACTTCATTCGGTCGTTGAAACAGCCAAGAAGCACAACAAAACTTCTTATCATGCGATTCAAGCCTTATTTGAGGCTTGATGAATTGGCATATTCTGTACCTACCGATTATCGCTGAATAGTTACATGCAAAAATGAAAGAGTTAATTTATATTAAACATTAGCCATACATAATGTTTAAGGTAAATATATCAAACTCTTTTTGTAATTTTGCAGCGTTTTATGCCGAATAGGCTCGAATAAGTGTTGGATAGATGCCCAACCGCCTACCGGTCTAACCGTTTACAATAAATAAATAAATGTACGCAATTGTAGAAATCAACGGTCAGCAGTTTAAAGCCGAAGAAGGTAAAAAGCTCTTCGTGAACCACATGAAAGATGTGGAAGAAGGCAAAACTGTTGAGTTTGACAAGGTGCTCCTTTTAGACAAAGATGGAGCTGTAACAGTCGGCGCACCTACTATTAGTGGTGCAAAAGTAGTAGCTGAGGTGGTTAAACCACTCGTGAAAGGCGATAAGGTGATCGTCTTCAAGATGAAACGTCGTAAGGGCTATCGCAAAAAGAATGGTCATCGTGCGCAATTCACTCAGATTGAGATTAAAACAATTAACGCTTAAAATTTAGGAGGATAAGAAATGGCTCATAAAAAAGGTGTCGGTAGTTCTAAAAACGGACGCGAATCACATTCAAAGCGTTTAGGTGTTAAAATTGGTGGTGGACAAAAAATTATCGCTGGCAACATCATCGTTCGCCAACGCGGTAACAAACACTACCCAGGTGAAAACGTTGCACAAGGTAAGGACGATACGCTCTATGCTTTGGCAGATGGTATTGTTTACTTCCACAAAGGTAAGTTTAACAAGAGCAAAGTATCTGTGCTTTCAGAAGAAGCCTATGCAGCTAAAACCGTTGTAACACCACAGGCTTAAATTATTAAATAAAACTATTCCAAACAAACAATATATTCCCAAATCTCTTTGCGAGGTTTGGGAATTATGCTTTTGGAGATTATACTTTTATCTTTTATCAAATACTTCAACCCAAATCGGTGATTAGAGCCCAAAGGAATTTCGTCTGATTATCTGTGCAGATTGTTTAGCGTTTTTTCGCAGATGTAGCGGGCTACTTCAAGAGAAAACGCTGAAGAAGCAGCCGATAAGCAGATGTAAGCCGTTGGGAAGTTAATAAATAAGATAAAAAGAAAAATCAAACGGTCTAATGACCGATTTGGGTTTAACGAGCGGAGTACTGTAGCCATAGGGAATGATTAACTCTATACGCTTTGGTAAAATTTTAAATTAATCTCTCTTTCTTTTTCTCTATTTTCTATTGGAAAACAAGAAAAAATCACTACCTTTGCAAACAGATTGGATAAAGGGGTTATTTGCTTTGAACGGCTATGCCCTATCAGGGAAGAGAAGTAAAAATCAGAAAATCAACTTGACATACTTTCTTTTAGGTAGGATTACAACAAATTCAAATAGCTCAAAAGCCCCCTTTTTTCAAGATTAAAATTTGACACTGTTTGCTCTGCGGACATTCTTAAAAGGGTCTATATACGGAGATGGTTGTTGGATGTGGGGATTGTAAACTTCCTTTGATACAAGAAAGGTATCAAAGAAGAGAGGGTGTGTAAATACTCGCTAAAAACCATGCAACAGCGAACATCTCATAAGGCAGACTTAATAAGCATTTAATTTGTTTTCATCGTGAAACACTACGATTATCTCATCGTTGGGTCAGGATTGTTTGGTGCGATGTTTGCCTACAAAGCCCAAAAAGCAGGTAAATGCTGTTTGGTCATAGATAAACGTCCGCAATTAGGCGGTAACCTTTATTGTGAAGACCAAGAAGGCATTCCTGTGCATACGTATGGCGCACACATTTTTCATACAGCAAGTAAGCGTGTATGGGATTTTGTAAACTCATTGGTTGAATTTAACAGATATACCAATTCGCCCGTAGCTAATTATAGGGGTAAGCTTTACAATCTACCCTTCAATATGAATACATTCTATCAGATGTGGGGCGTAAGCACACCTGCAGAAGCACAAGTCAAAATAGAAGAACAGCGCAGAGAAGCAATTGAAAAGATGAAAGCTGAAGGTGTTTCAGAACCTCGTAACTTAGAGGAACAAGCACTGTCGCTTATTGGAAAAGACATTTACGAACGCCTTATTAAGGGTTACACAGAAAAACAATGGGGGCGTAAGTGCACAGAATTGCCAGCCTTCATTATCAAACGTTTGCCTGTGAGGTTTGTTTTCGATAATAACTATTTTAACGATGCTTATCAAGGGATACCCAAAGGTGGCTACAACAAACTCATTGAAGCATTGCTCAAAGGATCGGAGACAATTACAAACGTAGATTTCTTT
Source organism: Prevotella sp. (assembly GCA_022779305.1). Classification (GTDB taxonomy): domain Bacteria; phylum Bacteroidota; class Bacteroidia; order Bacteroidales; family Bacteroidaceae; genus Prevotella. Next base: position 2,393 of record JALFSW010000071.1, read on the forward strand.
GCACCACTGAACAATTTTTCTACAGAAGATATTCTGAAAAGCAATGTTTTACAAACTTTAGACGCAGAGAAACCACTATGTGAAACGTGGCAAAAGATTGCTGATAAATTGGTTTTCACAGGTAAAATCGACGAGTTTTATAGCTATCGCTTTGGCAATTTAGAATATCGAACTGTTCGTTTTGAGGAAGAAATCTACGAAACGAACAATTATCAGGGCAATGCTGTTATCAATTACACAGAAGCAGAAGTACCCTATACGCGAGTCATTGAACACAAACATTTTGAGATGTTTGGTCAAGATGTAGAGAAATGTCCAAAGACCGTTGTTTCACGCGAATATTCTACAGAATGGCAGCCAGGTATGGAACCCTATTATCCCGTAAACGACGAACGAAACAGTAACTTGTATAAAGAGTATAAGAAATTAGCAGACAAAGAAAAGAATGTTATTTTCGGAGGACGTCTTGCTGAATATAAATATTACGATATGGCACCCATCGTTGAGAAAGTGCTGAATATGGAAATAGAATAGAAATGACAACTTACAATTTGCAGATTTCTAAAGAACATTCTCAAATTATAAAAGGAGTAGCAATACTAATGATGTTATGGTTGCACCTTTTCAATAGTGAAAGTAGACTTTTATCTGCTGGTGTTTCAGATCTGACAATTGGTGGTATATCGCTTGCTTATCTTTTCTCCAAAGCATGCAATCCTGTATCGATTTTTATTATTTTGAGTGGCTACGGACTTAGGATTAGCTTTCTTTCAGGTCGTCTTAGTATTAAGAATATAACAAAACGCCTTTGTTATCTTTATTGCTTTTATTGGGTAACGCTTGCATTATTTGTTACTATTGGTGCATTCATATCTCCCGATAGATATCCCAAGGGGGTAAGTGAACTGATACTTAACATAACAAGTTATAGTAGTTCTTACAATGGAGAAACATGGTTTTTATTTCCCTATTTTTGCCTAAACTTAACTTGTCTTTTTCTCTTTAAACTTCAAGACAAAATTGGAAATATAGCAACGCTAATAGCGAGTGGTCTACTTTATGGTATAGCGTGCTACATAATTAGTAGATATATTGTACTGACTCAGACGTATGACAGTGTACTGAGCCATATTGTTACCTATCTTTCTTTTTATTTCCCATTCTATTTAGGGAGTTTTATGGGAGATTTATGGGGAGAAGAGACGAGAAGAGAAGAGAAGAGAAGAGAAGAGAAGCAACACTATATATTACGTGCTGATAGTTGTAGTTTTTCTACTCAGAATATTTCTATCTTCAGCAGTGTTCACGCCTTTTACCTCCATGTTGCTTATATTATTAATTGCCCAAATCCGTCCAATACGACCATTTCATAGGTTTTTTAGCTTCTTAGGAAAATATTCAATGCCTATTTGGCTTATTCACTCCTATTTTTGCTATTACCTTTTCAGTGAATTCATATATGGACTTCAATATCCAATAGCTATTTTCATAGCCCTAGTTTCTATAAGTTTAGCAGTAGCAATTCTGCTTAAGAAAGCAACTGATATGCTCTTCCAAAATAAGTTTAGTGCATACAAAAAACAAAAATAGTCAAGATTTTTTTTAATATACAGATGACAAAAAGAAACGTCGCATTAATAACAGGAATTACAGGACAAGATGGCAGTTATCTTGCAGAGTTTCTGTTAGAAAAAGGTTATGATGTACACGGAATTATTCGTCGTTCATCAGTGGATTACCGCGAACGCATAGCCCACCTTGAAGGACAACCACACTTTCATCTTCATTATGGAGATTTGAGTGACTCAATGAGTATATTAAGCCTTGTAAGTAAGATACAACCCACAGAAATCTACAATCTCGCCGCACAGAGTCACGTGCAGGTGAGTTTTGATGCACCTGAATTTACTGCCGATATAGACGCTGTTGGGGTATTGCGTATTTTGGAAGCAGTACGCCAATTAGGACTGATCGAAAAATGTCGCATTTATCAGGCATCAACATCCGAACTATACGGAAAAGTGGAAGAAGTTCCACAAAACGAGAAAACCCCATTCCATCCTTTCAGTCCTTATGCTGTAGCGAAACTCTATGGTTTTTGGATTACAAAGGAATATCGTGACGCCTATAAGATGTTTGCTTGTAATGGTATTCTCTTTAACCACGAAAGTGAACGACGAGGAGAAACTTTCGTAACACGCAAAATTACATTGGCAGCAGCACGCATTAAGCAAAACAAACAAGAGAAACTATATTTGGGTAATCTCGATTCACGTCGAGATTGGGGATACGCAAAAGATTACGTTGAATGTATGTGGCTGATTTTGCAAAGCGAGAAACCAGAAGACTTCGTTATCGCCACCGGCGAACAGCACACCGTCCGTGAATTTACGCAACTTGCTTTCCAATATGTAGGCATTGAATTGCAGTGGGAAGGCGAAGGCGTGAACGAAAAGGGTATCGACAAAGCTACTGGCAAAGTCCTCGTTGAAGTGTCTCCCGACTTCTTCCGTCCAACAGACGTTGTAGACCTGTGGGGCGACCCTACAAAGGCTAAAGTAAAGTTAGGCTGGAACCCAACCAAGACTTCATTTGAAGAGTTGGTAAAAATCATGGTAGAAAGCGATATGAAGAAGGTGGCTGGCGATGATGCCGCATCGCGTGTACATGTAAATCTTGCAGAATACCTTGAAAAGGGGATAGTGAAGTAAAAGGGATATGTTACATCAAAACTCCAAGATATACATAGCGGGGCACCGTGGACTTGTTGGCTCTGCCATTTGGAAGAATTTAGTTTCTCGTGGCTATACAAACCTTATAGGGCGTACACATAGTGAACTTGATTTAACCAACCAAGCCGCTGTAGATGAGTTTTTTGCAAAAGAACGTCCCGATGCTGTTGTTTTAGCGGCTGCCTTTGTAGGCGGAATTATGGCAAACATGCTTTATCGTGCGGACTTCATTATGCAAAACATGATGATGCAATGCAATGTAATTTCTACCGCTTATAAATATAAGGTAGAAAAGTTACTTTTTTTAGGTTCAACGTGTATCTATCCCAAAGAAACATCCCAGCCAATGAAAGAGGACACGCTCCTCACCTCTCCTCTTGAGTATAGCAATGAGCCTTACGCCATAGCAAAAATTGCAGGGTTGAAGATGTGCGAAAGCTACAACCTGCAATATGGTACAAACTATATAGCCGTAATGCCAACAAACCTTTACGGTCCGAACGATAATTTCCACTTGGAGAATAGCCATGTAATGCCCGCAATGATGCGTAAAATCTATTTGGCTAAACTTATTCACGAAAATAACTGGGATGCTATTAAGGTAGATATGAACAAACGTCCTATCAACCCAGTGGCAAAACTCAGCGCAGAGATTGGTAAGGAGAATGTAGATGGTAATTGCAGCAAAGAGCGCATTCTTAAAGCACTTGCCTTTTATGGTATTGAAGATAATAAAGTTACACTTTGGGGTACAGGTTCTCCTTGTCGTGAATTTCTTTGGAGTGAAGACATGGCAGACGCTTCTGTGCACGTTCTCCTCAATGTAGACTTCAAAGATATCATAGGCATAGAGAAATACTCTAGCGTACATTATGGCACATCAGCATCAGGCTCGGTAGATCGTAATAATAGCAGTGGACGAGGTGGTTATATCCCATCATTGGGAGACATACGAAATTGTCATATCAACATAGGAACAGGCCAAGAAATTACCATCAAAGCATTAGCATCTATCATTGCACAAACGCTTAATTTCAAAGGCACAATCTCTTGGGATAGCACAAAACCTGATGGAACGCTGCGCAAACTCACCGATGTCAGCAAACTTCACAGTCTTGGTTGGCAACATAAAGTGGAGATTGAAGAAGGTGTTAGCAAACTTTACGAATGGTACCATCTTTAGTATTCGACTTAAATGTGTCTTGTCTTGCAGGTGAATATCTATGGGTGTAATGATAAGCGATTACGCTTTCATTGTGATATATTGGAGTTATAATTCTCAACTTACTTTATAATGTAAATTGCTTATAATGATAAAATGAGAAGAAAGTTTAGAATTAATGACAACTCTAAATATATAGTTTTTATTATAATAAGTACGTAATCAAAATTAAACGGCATATTTTGTGTAGTTGATACGTATCCCATTTCCGATGTCAGCCAACGCCCTGTTGGTAGCATAGAAGAGCGTATCTGTATTTACATAGTCTTGCGGTCTTATCCATTTTCCCTTAAAAACTCTCCAGAGCGTCTCGGCAATGTTCAGATGAGGGGAGTATGGAGGAAGGTAGAAAATAAAGAGACCTCTCCTTTCCCAAATTGGTCTGAGTTCCTTGATCCATCTGTTGCGATGAATGGTGGCATTGTCAAGCACCACAAAAGTATCCTTGCTGATACGGAAGGAAAAATTGTCAAGGAAACTAACAACCTTATCCGCCGTCATTCGCCCTGCTGTAGTGAACCCTCGTATCGATTATCACGTGTTATCATACCAAAGATATTGAGCCTTGCTACTCTTGGGGAGGGAACGGACACATCCTCCCCTTTCAGTTGCCACCCGTATGGCACATAACCTTCCGTACAGGTATGGCTCTCGTCGGCATAGTAGAGCGTGATGAGACCATTTTCAGCCTGACGTTCAAGTTCTTGCAACTTCTCGACCTTGTACCGGTAGAGTTGCGGCGAGGGTACTCCTCTTGGGCGTTTCCTTATACGCTTATATCTTGCGCCAATGCTGATAAAAAACGTTTGAAAGTCATATCGCTCGCCTCCTTGTCAGTTGCTTATTCCCATGCCGCCCTGGCTTTGCTCACACATTGCCTGTCCTGCTCAATGGCACGACGGACAACTTCCTCCCATGATGCGCTTCCTGCCACGTCCGGAACGTGTCTTGAGACCATCTATACCCTCTTCTTTGTATCTTAAGCATGGAGCCCATCTTATACAATACAGGTTGGAAATATCACCGTTGGATGTGTTATTTCTATGTGGCATGGTTGCTGCCATATCTTGTATATTTTCCTTATAAAATGATAAAGCAAGGGAGTTTTATTGATAAATTAATAAAATTTTCTGGGAAATGTTCTTATGAGGTATATCTTGTTCAAATGGTAGTTTTTGTAATTCTTCCTATAAATAAACTGAGGCATATTTTACCTATTAATTTGATTCAGCCTATTTGGATACAATATTAGCAAGTTTTATGGGAGGATTTTTATTGTGGTTATTATTTAATTTTAATAATGTAAGAATATATAAGAAATGGTGGCATTTATAGTGCAGGCGAGAGTAGGGTCTTCGCGACTTCCAAATAAAATTTTATTACCCTTTTATGGAGGGCAAACAATTTTAGATCTTTTAATAGAGAAATTACAGAAGATTGTTGGCTCTCAGGTGATTATAGCAGCTCCAGAAGGGATTGAGAATGATCTTATAGCAGATGTTGCCAAAAAGCATATGGTGAAATGTTATAGAGGAGATGAAAGTGATGTGCTCCAACGATTTATAGGTGCTGCAGAGACCTTTAATGTAGATAGGCTTATTAGAGTTTGCTCTGATAATCCATTTTTAGAACTTCAATCCATTAGGGATTTGGTATTATTATGTGAAAAGGAATATGACAAAGATTATATTAGCTTTAAAATAGGTGGAAAACCATCAATAAGGACGCATTATGGTTTTTGGACAGAATATGTAACACTAAGTGCTTTAAAAAAAGTAGCAAAAATGACCTCTGAAAGTATTTATCATGAGCATGTAACTAATTATATATATAATCATGAAGACGTATTTAATTTACACTGGATAGATGGACCAGAGATATTGCAAAAATATCCAAATATTAGATTGACAATAGATACTCTTGAGGATTTTAAAAATGTTCAGAAAATATATGCTCAGATTAGAAAAGAAAATAGTGCTAATCCTACAATCAAAGATATTATAATATATTTAGATCAGCATCCAGAGTACTATAAGTTAATGAATGAGGAAATTATAAAGAATAATAAATGAAATTGATTATGCAACACACATATATTATAGGAGAAATAGGGCAGAACCATAATGGCTCTGTTGATATAGCAAAGCTATTGGCGGAACTAGTTTCGCGCCCATTACAAGAAGATCTATATGGTTTAAAACTTAAACCAATAGATGCTATAAAGTTGACCAAAAGAGACCTTAGTGAAGAATTATCTGATTCTCAAATGAATAGTATATATAATTCGCCTAATTCTTTTGGTAGGACATATGGTGAGCATAGGGCGTTTTTAGAGCTATCGAATGAAGGACATTTTGAAGTTTACAAATATGCAAAATCATTAGGGCTTGATTTTGTTGAAACATTATGTTCTAAAAAATGTTTATCATTGTTTAATCTTTTTGTACCCGATTATCTAAAAGTAGCAAGTCGAGATTTGACTAATCTACCGCTTTTAGAAGCAATGGCAGAAACAAAAGTTCCAATCATCTTATCTACTGGTATGTCTGGTAAGAAAGAATTAGATGAGGCCTTGAATATAATTACAAAATATCATGATGATATAAGTATCTTGCATTGTGTTTCTCAATATCCTACAGAACCAGATAATCTAAACTTATTAACTATAAAATATCTGCAGGAAAATTATCCTGAGTATACTATAGGATTCTCTGATCATACAATAGGAATTGCTGCTCCCATAGTTGCTATAGGATTAGGTGCAAAGATCATTGAAAAGCATATTACAATTGATAGAGGAATGAAAGGAACGGATCAAAAAGGATCCCTTGGTCCTGATGGTGTAAAGAGAATGGTTAGGGATATAAGACTTGCAGAACATTGGATGGGAGAAAAGAAGATGTATATAGATAAAAGCGTAGCTGCTTCAAAAATAAAATTGGAACGCTCTATAGCTTCTAATAAAGTTTTAGAAAAGGGACATGTAATTACAGAAGACGATTTGCATATGTTGAGTCCTGGTGATGGCTTTAAATGGTCTCAATTAAATGATGTGGTAGGTAAGAAAGTTAAGGTAGAAATACCAAAAAACGAAATAATTTACTCTAATTTTTTGGAAAGTTAATGGAGTTGCCTAAATTGATATTGACAGATATTGATGGAGTTTGGACTGATGGTGGAATGTACTATGACCAAAATGGAAATGAGTTGAAACGTTTTAACACATCGGACAGTGCTGGGGTTATTTTTGCGCATAGGATGAATATCCCTGTTGGCATTATAACTGGTGAAGATACAGAGATTGTTAAAAGAAGATCTGAAAAATGTAAGATAGATTACCTTTATCAAGGAATAAATAATAAACTTCTTGTAGCAAGAGAATTGTGTGCCAAACTCCATATTAATCTTAATGATGTTGCTTATATTGGAGATGATATAGGTGATATGGAGTTGTTGAAATGTGTAGGTTTTGCTGGTGTACCTGCTAATGCCCCTAACTATGTTAAACTGTTGGCAAATATTATTTTAGAAAAAAAAGGTGGAGAAGGAGTCTTTAGAGAATTTGTAGAGAAAATTTTTTTAAAAGTAGATGTAAAACTTCCTTTATAAGAAAGCATTATCCTAAATATATATGATTCAAAAATTTAGAAGCTATGTCCATTTAATTATCGCATTCATTAGCGACATATTAAGCTTATTTGGTCGTCCATTATTTTACCAAATTCAATTTCAATATTTTAGAAGAGAAATTGTGTGTAGTCCAAAGAATAATTCTCTTTGCATACTAGGCAATGGTCCTTCTCTAAAGAAGATATCTGATAGTGTTGAGGATTTGAAAGATATGGACTTTTGTGCCGTTAATTTAAGTATTAATAATGAACTTTTTTATAAATTAAAACCCAAGATGTATGTAATTGTTGATATGATTTTCTGGCAGCAACCAGAGAAAGAGAATATCAAATTGGTGTGGGAGAATATGCAAAAGATTAATTGGGATATGGATGTCTTTATTCCCTTTAATGCATCTAAGGAGATATTGTATTCTTTTTCACGCAATTCTCATATAAAAGTTCATAGATTTAGTAATAATCCATGGACGCCAGAATTAAAGTATTTTAAGAAATTCCAAATGTGGTTGTATAAAAAAGGGTTGGTATCTCCCAATTGCTCTAACGTTAGTATTGGAGCTATTTATACATCTGTGCTTAATGGATATAAAGATATTTACCTTCTTGGCGTAGAACATTCTTGGATGCGTGATATAAAGGTAAATAATAAAAATGAAGTTGTTCTGATAGATCGCCATTACTATGGAGAAACTGAACATGTTTGGGTAGATTATGAAGGTAAGCCTATTAAACTTATTGATACTTTGGCTTCTCAGCTTTCTACGTTTTCAGGTCATCTATATTTGCGTGAATTTGCGAATTATTTAGGTGATGTACAAATAATTAATTGTACAAAAGACTCTTATATAGATGCTTATAAACGTGGGAATTTTGAAGAGCTACTTATTAAGCATTAAATAGAGATGTATTTGAAGAAGATTGTTCAGAGTAAAACAGCTAGAGATGGTAGCATTTTTGCTTTTTTCTCTTTTCTAAATCAGGGATTGAATTTTTTCCTGTTAATTATATTGTCAAACTTCATTCTTCCTGATTCATATGGTAAACTGAATTTATTTACAACAGGATTGGGGATTGTCGGATATGTGGTTAATCTTTGTACATCAGGAATTATTAGTGTAAAGTATTTTAAGGTATCACGTAGAGTATTATCACAGTATGTTAGTGTCGTTTTATCGTGTACGGTTGGGGTTTCTATAATATTACTTGTGATAAGTACCATCTTCTATCAACCCATTGCAAAGGTTTCTGGTATTGCTCCTCGTATGCAATGGGTATGTGTGTATCTTTGTGCTACATCTGTTGTATATAATATTTTACTAGATATATATAGGTTTGAGGAGAAATCAATAAAGTATGGAATTATTACCACAGTATCGACAATAATCAATATTATTGCTTCATTATTGTTAGTAATTATATTTAAGCAAGATTGGTATGGTCGAGTAGAAGCTAATATGCTGGCTTCCACTTTTTTCCTTTTGCTAGGATTATATTTGTTTATTAAGAAACGATATTTGACAAGGTCTATAGGAACAAAAGCTATTTATAAAGAAACTGTTTTGTTTGGCCTACCTCTCATCCCTCATAGTGTTAATGGATGGCTAAGGCAGGGTTTGGATAGGTATATTATTAATGCACATTATACTTCATCCGCTGTTGGAATTTTCAGTTTTGCAATTAACTTTTCTTTTATTATTTATTCTGTGGGTGCTGCTTTTAATAAATCTAATTCTGTATATATTTTTAAGTCATTATCTGAGAAGGATATAGATATAAAGGGGAAACTGCGAAAGCAAACGATTAATATGCTTAGTTTTTATTTGCTTTTTTCAATTGCTCTATTTATAGGTTGTTGGATTTTCATTCCATTTATATTCCCTTATTATAAAGATTCTATAATATATCTATTTCCATTATGTATGAGTACTTTTTTTCAATGTGTCTATTTACAATTTTGTAATTTTCTATTTTACTATAAGAAGACGAAACAGCTTATGTATATGACAGTTAGTGTTTCTATGATTCATCTGATCTTGTCTTTATTTTTGACTCAATATTCTGTGCTCTATACAGCATATATAAGTATGTTTTCTTCAGCTCTAGAGGCATTATTAGTTTATCAATATTCAAGGAGACTCTTTAAATTTATTTGACATGAGAGATAATACTCTTTCTGTATTAAAAGGGATAGGAATTTTATTAGTTGTTTTAGGGCATGTAGGGCTTGAAAATACGGAAGGCTGGAGTAAGGGGGTACATGACTTTATTTATATGTTCCATATGCCTCTCTTTTTTATAGCTAGTGGATACTTTTTTACTGCCTCGAATATAGATTTTAAATTTGATTTTTTTAAGAGGAAGATCAATAGTCTTTATATTCCATTTGTTAAATGGAGTCTTATTTTCTTGTTACTGCATAATGCTTTTTTTATTTTAGGTATTTTGAATGAAAATTATGGCTGGAAAGGTAATGGAACAAGGTATTATGATATAAGAACAATATTGGTTTCTATTATATTTCACAGTTAGTTTAATTTTATCTCTTCTTGCAGGTCGGCTTTTTGATAAAATGAGTTTTTTTAGATTAAAATAATTATCTATGGATGTATCAGTAGTGATTGTTAATTATAATACTTTGGCATTAACCTCTGCATGTATCCAAAGTATCATTGATAATACAAAAGAAATTTCTTATGAAATAATATTGGTAGATAATGCTTCTACAGATGGCTCAAAAGAGCATTTTAAGAAAGATGATAGAGTTAGATACATCTATAGTCAGAAAAATGGTGGCTTCGGCTATGGAAATAATCTTGGAATGAAGGTTGCCAAAGGCAAGTATTTCTTTTTGCTAAATTCAGATACTATCCTACTCAATAATGCCATTAAAGAGTTTTATGAATATGCCGAAGCACATGATGAAAAAACTATTTATGGATGTTACCTTGTAGGTAAGGATGGTACTTATAGGAATTCTTTTTTCTTTTTTCCCGCATTTACAGTAAGAGATTTTATTTATCGGCAATTTAAGACTCTGAATTATAAACCTGATTATTCTGTTAAGGCGGTAGAATGTGTGAGTGGTGCCGATATGTTCATTCCCCGTAAGGCTATAGAAGATGCTGGGATGTTTGATGAAAATATTTTCTTGTATGGAGAAGAAGGTGAACTTCAATATCGGATGATGAAAAAAGGTTATAGGCGAATGCTTATTACTTCGCCAAAAATTATTCATCTTGAAGGTGAAAGCTCTAATGGTATGGCGAGAAAGGCTTATGGATTAAGAAGCCATCTTTATATTCTTAAGAAGCATATGAATCCAATAATTTATATTATGGCTCGACTTTTTTATAAATTTCGTTTATTGATTAATGAGATGTTGTGATTCTAAGTTATAGTAAAATGGTAAAGATATGATAAATTCATTTTAATTATATACAAATAGTTATGATAATACGAAGTAAGGCTCCGTTAAGATTAGGCTTAGCAGGGGGAGGGTCTGATGTTTCTCCATATAGTGATATATATGGGGGGCTTGTTTTGAATGCTACTATTAATCTTTATGCATATTGTACAATAGAAGAAACATATGATGGTAAAATTTACATTCATGCATATGATGCAGAATGTTATGAAGTGTATGATTCTGTAAAAGTTCTAGATATAGATGGGGAAGCCATACTCATTAAAGGAGTGTATAATAGGATTATCAAGGATTATGATTTATGTCCATTGTCTTTCAAAATAACGACATATAACGATGCACCTGCAGGTTCCGGCTTAGGGACATCATCAACAATGGTAGTATGCATATTGAAAGCATTCATAGAATGGCTTGGGTTGCCACTTGGAGATTATGAACTTGCTCGACTTGCCTATGAGATAGAGCGCAAAGATTTGGGACTTTCTGGAGGAAAACAGGATCAATATGCAGCAGCTTTCGGCGGATTTAACTATATGGAGTTTTTGAAAGATGATATGGTTATAGTTAATCCATTGAAAATAAAAAGATGGGTTACAGATGAATTAGAATCATCTATGTTACTCTATTTTACAGGAGCGTCAAGAAGTAGTGCTGAAATTATTGATGAACAAAAGAAAAGTACTTCACAGGGAGAAAATGAAGCCGTTAAAGCCATGCATCGAATAAAGCAGAACACAATTGATATAAAACTTGCCCTTCTTAAAGGTGACATAGACGCTTTTGCTGATATTGTCAAAGAGGGATGGGAGAATAAGAAACGTATGGCAGATCATATAACTAATCCGCTGATAGATGAAGCTATGAATACTGCAATTTCTCATGGTGCTAAGGCTGGTAAAGTCTCTGGAGCCGGTGGTGGTGGCTTTGTGATGTTTGTTGTTGATCCGGTTAGAAAGAAAGAAGTTGAAACAGCCTTAAAACAACTTGATGGCTTTGTGATGCCTTTTACTTTTTGTGAAGGTGGTGCTCATGGTTGGAAAATATATGATTCTGATAAAGTTGAGTTTTTGAAAAAACATCAATATAAGTAATATTTTGTGTCCTAATTAAATAAATAAGAAACATTGTGGATTTAAGTATTAGTAGGTATATAGATTCCTTGATAGATCGATATCCATGTATGGAGGAGTGTAAGGAACAGATAATTCAAGCTTATGAGATTTTGAGAAGTAGCTATAGTAATGGTAAAAAATTGTTAGTTTGTGGTAATGGTGGTTCTGCTTCCGATTCTGAACATATTGTAGGTGAATTGATGAAGGGTTTTAAATTAAAGCGTGAGGTACAGACAGAACAAGTAGCAGCCTTAAAACGTATTGATTTAGAGATGGGAACATTTCTTGCTGCCAATCTTCAAGGAGCCTTGCCTGCAATTACTCTTACAGCCCATTCCTCTTTAACAACTGCATTTATGAATGATTGTGATCCTGTGTTAGTTTTTGCTCAGCAAGTAAATGGATATGGAAACATAGGTGATGTGTTTCTTGGCATATCAACTTCTGGTAATAGCCAAAATGTACTTTATGCTGCGGTTACAGCCAAAGCTCAAGGTTTAAAGGTTATAGGATTAACAGGAGAAAGGAAGAATAAGTTAGAAGATTTTTGTGATATATGTATCAAAGTCCCAGCAATAGAAACATATAAAATACAAGAGTTACATTTGCCTGTATATCATTGTTTGTGTTTGATGCTCGAAGAATTTTTCTTTGGTGGAGCAAGAAGTAATAGATAATTTTGTTTCAGTATGAAGACAATAATAATGGCCGGAGGGAGAGGTTCTCGTATTTCTCAGTTATTTCCTAATATACCTAAACCACTTATACCTATTGGTGGTATTCCTATTTTAGAAAGGGAAATATGCTCTCTTTCTTTGCAAGGATTTAGGGATATTATCCTTACTGTGGGCTATCTTGCGGACAATATCATCAGATACTTCGGAAATGGAGAGCGATTAGGAGTAAAGATAGATTATTTTGTAGAAGATGTTCCATTAGGTAATGCCGGGGCTTTATTTAAACTTCGTGATAAAATAGGTACAGAGCCTTTCCTCTTACTTAACGCTGATGCTGCTTTTGATATTGATTTTAATCGTATGCTTAGCTTTCATAGGCTGCATGGTGCTATGGTTTCACTTTTTACACATCCTAATTCTCATCCATATGATAGTGGACTTATTGTTGCAGATAAGGATAATAAGGTGGAGAAATGGCTTAGTAAGGAAGATGAGAGACCTATATGGTATGTTAATAGGGTAAATGCGGGATTACATATCATTGAGCCTAAAGTTTTGGATATTTTAGCTGATAAAATTGATTTATCACAAAAAATAGACTTGGATAGACAAGTTCTCAAGCCTTTGTGTGGAACAGGTATGATGTATTGTTATGATAGTCCTGAATATGTTAAGGATATGGGTACACCAGAGAGATTTCATCAAGTAGAAAATGATTATATTAAAGGAATTATCAATGCAAAGAATCTCAATCAGAAACAAAAAGCAATATTTCTTGATAGGGATGGAGTAATTAATAAATATGTAGGTTTCTTGCGTAATATTGATGATTTCGAGTTGATAGATGGAGTAATTAAAGCGATAGAATATATCAATAAGAGCGGATATCTTGCTATTGTTGTTACAAATCAGCCTGTAATTGCTCGAGGTGAGATATCATGGGAACAGCTAGATGAAATCCATAAGAAAATGTCAACTCTTCTTGGTAAAGAAGGCACATATATAGATGGCATTTATATATGTCCCCATCATCCTGATAAGGGATTCAAAGGAGAACGACTTGCATATAAATTGGATTGTGATTGTAGAAAACCAAAACCGGGAATGCTCTTAAAGGCTATAGAAGATTTTAATATTGATATTGCACAGTCTTATATGATTGGTGATAGCGATAGCGATGTTGCTGCAGGTCAAAATGCAGGTTGTTTAGCAAGTTTTAAAATAGAAACTAATAAACCTAATGCTCTGTTGAATATAGTTTCCAAGTGTTTAGAAAGTTATTCATAGTTTTATATATACTGTTTAATATTATTCTTCAGTACAAATATGAAAATTGTCTTTATTACTCCAGTAATACCTTATAAAGAGAATTTGGGTGGTCCGAGTGCCCATCCATATCATTTGATGATAGAGCGTCCAAATGAAATAGATATAACAATATATAGTTTTAATGATAATAATCTGCCTACAAATGTAATCTCTGAAGTAGAGAAAGAGCTGAACGTAAAAATAAAGTTGTTGGAAACTCCTAAATGGATAAAGTGGCTTTTAAAATTCCATTTAACCTTTATTCGTTTATTATTGAGATATCCGATAAATTATTATAAAAAACTTGATAAGAGAGCTATCGCAAGTATTAATGCCGAGCAACCAGATTTAATTTGGGGATATAGTCAGGAGTTCTCTAAGATATTAAATCAATTTAAGGACTACAAAAGGCTACACACAGTACCTGATAGTTATTGTTTACATTGGTATCGTAGATTAGGAACAAGATTTACAGTATCTCACTATAGAGAATTTGTTAGTGTTGTAATAAACTACATTAAATATATTCGTTTGGAAAGTTCATATGATACGAGTTCAAATATTGTATATCATTTTGTTGGAGATGCTGATAGAAAATTTGCGTTGGAAATGAATCCTTCTATGAATGCCCATTTTATTCATCATCCTCATTATGATATAAAAGAGATAGGTAGCAGAAGGTTTCATCAACCTAAAATAAAGTTGCTTCTCACAGGAAGGTATGATCTGTACTCTTATGAAGCAACTGATGAATTGTTTAATGCTCTAGCCCAATTAGATTCCAAGGCTAAATTATACCTGAAAGAACATTACGAATTTACTATATTAGGTAAAGGTTGGAAAGATAAGGCGCTTGAGTTAGAGAAAGCGGGTTATACTATTAATTTGATAGAATTTATTCCGGATTATATTGAGGAAATAATAAAGTATGATATTCAGCTTAATCCGATATCTGTCGGCACAGGTACCAAAGGTAAAGTCCTGGATGCTATCTCAAATGGTCTTCTTGAGATTGGGACAAAATATGCTTTGGAAAATATTAATGCTTTACAAATTAGTGCATCCCAAATTCTTGGAGGGTTAAAAAATGAAATAAAGGCAGGTTCAATTGTTTATAAACACCCACAGGAACTTATTGATTTGTTGCTATTTATTCCTAATAATATTGAGTGGTTCGAAGAGATGGCTATAAATGGACAAAAAAGTGTTCTTTTGAATCACAGTAGGGCAAAAGTTTCTCAACAAGTTTTTCATTTATATGATAAGCTTGTAAAACTTACAAAGTAGTTGATGTCCTTCTTTATGTATGACAAAATTTCTATGTAAACGATGTGGTTATATTTAATTATTTTTTTTATTCCAGTACTGTTTTACTACAATGGCTCTGCAATCAGACAGAAACAGACAATATTTCTTGCCTGTTTCTTATTTTTTCTTGCTGTTTTTGTCGGTATTTCTGATATGCTTGGTGGATATGATCGGTATATTTATGGGGAAGTATTTGACACCATAGCCGATATTACAACTCGTAAAGGTAATTATATCACTTCTGGATCTTTCTTATTCTTCAATGGGGAATATGGGTATTCACTCTTAAATATTCTAATTTCTTTTATTACAGAAAATAGGTATATATTCATATTAGCAATAACAATAATCATCTATTTATGCCTATTCCTTTCATTAAAGAAATATGCCGAAAACTATCCTTTTGCTCTTATCTTATTCTTAGGTCTTTGGTTTTTCTTTAGTTTTACGTATCTTCGACAAGTTTTAGGAGCAACAATAGTATGGTTAAGTATTCAGTATATTATTGATCGTAAACTATGGAAATTTTTAGCAGTAATGTTTATTGGTTTTTCAATGCATAACTCTGCTATTATATTTTTGCCAATGTATTTTATCCCCATAAAGAAATATTCGCCCAAAACTATTATTGGGATAGCTCTTATATTAGTGGTAATTGGTGCATCTCCATTACCCAATATATTATTTCAATTTTATGGAGATGCAGCGGTGATAGAGCGTAATAATGAATATAATGCTAGTGGAGGATTGAGAATTGCATACATCTTGGAATCTTTTCTCTTTTTATATTTTATAATTAGGTATTATAAGACTATTTCAGAGACTAAACAAAATTTAGTTTTACTCAATATGGCAATTATGTTTTGTTTTATTCTGATATTTTTTATTCGTTCTGAAAATGGTGGGCGATTGAGTTGGTACTATATCTTTGGTATCATAACAACCTTAACTCATATTTGTTGTCAAAAGAAAAGAAGCCATCATCATTTGCCTATAATATTTATGGGAGTATGTTTGTTTTTGTTTATAAGAGTGTATAACGGATGGCAATTCTATCTCAATCTATACCCTTACAAAACATTTCTTACAGATGGATTTCGTAAAGGTGACTATAGTTGGGAACGCTATGAATATGATCATAATTATGACCATGATAAATTTTATAGAGCACTTTTCCGTTTAAATTTTAATTTTAATGGGTTAAAAAATAATGGAGATTAGACTTTCAAATTTTGAATTATTAAGACTAGTAGCGATGACTATGGTTCTTGTGATTCATGTCTTTATAGGTATAAGTAGACCTAGCCAAGCAGATACATTTAATTTTCCGTTGCAATCGCTATCTTTCTATGCTGTTAATGCCTTTACTATTATTTGTGTAAATTTATTTATCTTGATTTCTGGATGGTTCGGTATTAATTTAAAATTAGCTAAACTAGGAGAACTTATTTTTCAAGTTTTATTTTTTAGTACACTGATATTTTTTTCTTTGGCATTATATTGTCCAGAAAAATATTTTAATGTGGAATCACTATCAACGATATTTATGCTTAATAGTAATGATTATTGGTTTGTTAAAGCTTATATTGGTCTATGTCTATTTTCACCAATACTGAACTTATTTATAAGTCATATAGATAGAAATCAATACAAACTTATATTATTCCTGTTGTTTGGATTACAAACTATATATGGATGGTTGAGTATTGATGGAGCAAATTGGATTGCTGGAGGATATTCTGTATATTCCTTTATCTGTTTATATTTACTTGCTAGATATGCTAAATTATATGGTTGTCAAATAAGAATACGGAGAATAGCTATTTGTAATATACCAATAAAAATCTACATTTCAATATTTTGTTTGATAGTATTGACTTTAACACTAGCAGCTTATTTTCTTACATGGTTAGGATTACCATTTGAAGGGCGTCTTTTTACATATACAAATCCTTTGGTTGTTTTAGAATCTTTAGTGTTTCTTTGTATTTTTAAAAATTTTCATTTGCAAAACAAATGGATAAATAAAATAGCGCTATCAAGTATGGCTATTTATCTTCTACATGGTAACGAGTTGATCTTGCGTCCGATGTACTCGGCATGTGTACAATATATATATAACAATTATGATGGGGTGACTTTTATATTCTATTTAACCATTTTTCTTCTGTCTATCGCAGTCCTAGCTCTTCTGCTTGATCAGATAAGGCTGTACATATATCATCTATTATTCCATAAACGTCATGACATTTACTCAAATGGATAATACTATAACAGTTTTTACCCCATCATACAATCGTGCAAATCTATTACCTCGTCTCTTTGAGAGTCTAAAGAACCAGACTTTTAAGAACTTTGAATGGCTGATAGTTGATGATGGGTCTACTGATGATACAGAAGAGGTTATCAACTTATTTAAGAAAAATAATACAGATTTTCCTATTATATACTTCAAAAAAGAAAATGGAGGAAAGCACACGGCTATTAATCGAGGTGTAAAGGAAGCAAGGGGGGAGTTATTTTTTATTGCAGACAGCGATGACAGATTGCCATATAATGCATTAGAATTAGTTTTGCAAGAATTTTCCAAAGTTAAGTCAGACGTGACGATAGGAGGTATTGCAGGTTTAGATATGGATAGTCATACGAGAGAAATTATAGGAGGAGGGATACGGTTTTCACAAATGCAATGCAATGCAATGGAGATAAGATATAAGTATGGAATAAAAGGAGATCTTAAAGAAGTTTTTCGTACAAGTGCATTGAGAGAATTTCCTTTCCCAGAAATTGAAGGAGAAAGATTTTGTCCAGAACAATTAATTTGGTTTCGTATTGCACAAAAATATAAACTTCATTACTTTAATAAAGTTATATACAATGTTGAATACTTAGAAGATGGTCTGACCAAAAGAATTACTAAAGCAAGAATGAATAGTCCTATTGCCACAATAATGACTTATGCAGAAATGCTTGATTACTCTGTTCCGTTAAAAGCTAAGATAAAAGCTGCTATTAACTATTGGAGATTCCGTTTTTGCTCTGATAAAAAAGACATTCCTTACATTAAATGGTTTTGGTTTTTTCTCAAACCATTAGGTTGGCTTATGCACCAAAGAGATTTGTATAAAATTAATTCTCAAGGATAGTATGAAAATTCTGCAAGTCATCACATCGCTTGAAACGGGAGGGGCAGAAACACTCGTGGTTAATCTGGTGCCAAAATTTAGGGCGCTTGGTCATGAGGTAGATGTTTGTGTCTTCAATGGGAAACGAACACCATTGATGGAGCGATTGGAAAAGGAAAACTACGGTATTAAAATATGGCGGCTGGGCAACGGATATTATAATCCGCTTTATATCCTTAAGCTCATGCGTATCATGAAACAGTATGATATTGTGCATACGCATAATTCATCGCCACAACTCTTTGTGGCGATGGCAGAAGTGTTATGCTCTGTGAAGCTTTGCTCCACAGAGCATAACACTTCCAACCGCAAACGCAGTTGGAAGTGGTATGCTCCGATCGAAAGTTGGATGTATGGACGCTATAACCATATTATTTGTATTAGTCAGATTGCTGAAGAAAAGTTGAGAGAATATATGGGGGGCGATTGGCTACGCGAGGAAACAGAGAAATTTCAACGAATTTCTACTGTTAATAATGGCGTTGACGTGAACCAGATTTATAATGCACCTCTTCTTTCAAAAGGAGAGCAAAAACAAGAAGGCGATTTCGTTACAACGATGGTGGCTGGTTTCAGAGAGGCAAAGGATCAAGACACGCTCGTGCGTTCGCTCACATTGTTGCCCAAGAATTTTAAGCTTTGGCTCGTTGGCATAGGTGCTCGGATGGAGGAGGTAAAAACTTTAGCTGCGGAGTTAGGCGTAGAAGGCAGGGTGAAGTTTTGGGGAATGCGAACGGACGTTCCCTGCATTCTGAAAAGTTCGGATGTTGTCTGTATGTCGTCGCATTGGGAGGGACTTTCACTTTCGAATGTTGAGGGGATGAGTGCAGGACGTCCGTTCATCGCATCTGATGTTGACGGACTGCGTGAAGTCACAAAAGACTACGGTTTGCTTTTCCCTAATCTCGACCATCAAGCTTTGGCAACACTCATTCAACAATTGCATGACGATTCAGCATTCTATGAAAAAATTGCCAAACGGTGTTATGAACGTGCGCAGGCGTTTGATATTTCAAAAATGGTAGAAGGTTATCATCATGTGTATGAAGCCATTTTTCAATCGAAGAATAAGAAATCGATAAAACATTGATTATTAATAAATTATAAGGGAGATAAAAGGTGTGCTGCAACTGAGGCTCACCTGCAAGGTAAGTGAGCCTCAGTTGGGCAATAAGTGAGGCTCAGTTGATTTTCTAGTGATACTAGGATTTCCTAGGGCTTCCTAGGGCTTCCTAGGGTTTCTAGGTTTTCCTAGGCTTTCTAGCGTTTCTTAGGTTTTCTAGGGTTTTCTAGGGTTTTCTAGGGCTTCTTAGGGAGGGTCTCTATAATCAATCAAAAAATTTTCCCATACATACAAAATCAACTATGAAAAGAAAAAAACTATTACGACTGACCACTGCCGACATATCGCTCAATTCGTTCTTGAAAGGACAATTGCGTTTTCTCAATCAGTATTATGATGTTGTGGGGGTGGCTGCCGATACGGGTGTTTTGAAAAGTGTGGGAGAACGTGAAGGTATACGAACAATCAACGTGGCAATGCAGCGCGAAATTTCACCTATTGAAGACTTGAAATCGCTCGCTGCACTCTATAAGGTTTTCAAACAAGAACGTCCGGATATTCTGCACGCCAATACGCCAAAGGGCTCGCTGTTGGCTATGATTGCTGGGTGGCTGGCACGCATCCCCTGCAGGGTTTACACCGTCACAGGTTTGCGTTATCAAGGCGCTACGGGCGTTATGCGATTTGTCCTAAAAACAATGGAGCGCATCACATGTTTGCTCGCCACACATATCATTCCTGAAGGAAATGGTGTATTGCATATTTTGCAAGAAGACCATATCACACGTAAACCCCTGCGAGTGCTTCATCATGGTAACATCAATGGCAAAAATACGGCTGAACTTTCTAAAGAACAGACCATTGCTGATATGCTTCAAAAAGCTAAAGCCGATGTTACACCCGAAGAGATCTATCAAACAAGAAACAAATTTCGTCACGATTTAGGCTTGAAAGACAATGAGTTTGTATTCATCTTCATTGGACGCATCGTTAAAGACAAAGGAATAGTGGAATTGGCACAATGTCTGCAAAAACTAAAAGCTGAAAACAAGCAATTCAGGCTCCTTTTGGTGGGAAGTATAGAAACAGGTGACGCCATACCAACGAATGTAAAAAACTTCTTCCTTCAGTCGGAATGCGTGAAATATGTTGGAAAGCAAACCGACATTCGCCCTTATCTTTTAGCTGCCGATGCGCTCGTGTTTCCCAGCTATCGAGAAGGGTTTCCGAATGTTCCCTTGGAAGCGGGATGTATGGATTTGCCTTCTATTGTGACCAATATCAATGGTTGCAATGAAATCATCAAGGACGGACTCAATGGCACTATCATTGCAGCACACAACGTGCAGCACCCAACTGACGAAATGGAGCAGGCACTTTGCATTGCGATGCGGAAATATATAGAGCAACCCGAGAACGTGAAGCGTATGGCAAAGAATGCGCGTCAGATGGTGAAAGACCGCTTTGAACAACACGACGTATGGAATGCGTTACTCCACTACTATAACGAAATCGTGTAGCGTTTCACCTTGTAATTATATATAATCGCTTTATGTTATACACCATTGCACATTTCCTCAGAAACTATTTTCCATGGATATGGGATTGTTTCGATGCACTGAATGCATGCTTATTCTCTATGCGCTATGGGAAAGAAGTAGAAAAAATTAACTACGAATTGCAAGCAAAAGAAAACAAATATCAAATCCTTCCAATTTCTACATGTGACGCAAGCTGCCTTCTTGCTTTCTTTGCTGCACAACCACAAGAAGCATTCCGTTTTTTTCGTCCACATGGTTTTGATGAGAAAAGCATTCAAAAACTTCAAACCAATAAGGCGTTCTTGGGCTACGTGCTGAAAGATCAGGAACGAATTGCTGCCTACTTCTTCTTGCGCAGTTTCTTTTGGGGAAAATGTTTCAGAGGGCGCATGGTGGGCATTGAACACCGAAAACAAGGATTGGCTACTTATTCAAATCGGATCATGACCAACATAGGACTATCGTTGGGAATGAAAATCTACGAAACCGTATCGAGAGAAAACATAGCATCCCTAAAATCGGTTGAAAGCGTTAATGATATTAAAATAGTAAAAGAAATGAAAAATAAAGATTTATTTATTGAAATTATAGGAAATAAGCCTATAAATATAACAAATCGGTGGATGGGGGGGGGTAGGACGCTCTTCGTCTCTCTTCCACGTGAAGAAAGGATTGCAGCATGACGAAGTGCGATGTGATCCTTACCTACTCTTGGAATCGAGTTGGTTATAATATTCTTAAATCTTTATCAAGTAAGGGACTGAACGTTTGGACAGCCGACACATCAAAAGTAAACATTTGCAGTTGTTCAAAGTATTGCGCAGGACATTTCACATATCCAGACCCGTTTAAAAACGAGGATGAATTTATAGAATGTTTGTGTGAATGGATTAAAAAATTAAAACCCCAAATGGTTTTACCCACCCATGATGAAAGCATCATCATCATGAGGCATCGGGCAAGATTTCCTCAAAACCTGATTATTCCATACGAAGAAGAATATCTTCTTCATAAACTTTCAGATAAAGCTGAAGCAACAAAGTTAGCCCAAAAGATAGGTGTCCCAATACCACGAACATACAACCATATTGATGAAGTTGAAACCTACCCTATTGTCTACAAAACCGTCATAGGAAATTCAGCAAAAGGCGTTTTCTTTCCTAAAGATAAAGAATCGTTAAGAAAGCTCACAGAAATATACAAGCATGAAAAAACGCTTCTTCAAGAATGGGTAGGAGGAACGGATTACAGCGTAGATTGTATTAGATGGAATCACTTTTGGAAGGCATCTGTTTATCGAGCACGCATAACCAAAACTAATGGCGGAGGTACTACCACGCAAAGAGAAATTGTTCATCTTCCTATACTTGAGCATTATGCACAAAAGATACTTGATAGCGTAAACTTCAAAGGTGTTTGTGGTTTAGATTTTAGATATGATGCTGAAACTCAAAAGGCAGCTTTTATTGAAATTAATGCACGGTTTACGGGTGGAATCGCAACACCAATTGCCGCAGGATTTGATATTCCGCATATTTTGTATACTTTGGCACTCAAAGGCAACTATGAAAAGCCTGTCAATATCAAAATTGGGACATGTACAAAATGGATATTGGGAGACTTCATTACGCTTGTCGGAAGAGCTATTACTTTTCAATGGCATTGGAGAGAGTTAAAACAATTGTTCACATTAAAAGATTTTGATGCTTTTGATGATTTCGATATTCATGACAAAAAAGCTATTTTGGGAGAAATGTATTATTATTTGGATAAACTAATAAGAAATAGAAAGCTCAATCCATAAAAGTAAATTAAACAGAAATTTGCACCTTCTGCAAAATAAAACATCAATGATTTTAAAATATATTTTTGACAAACTTATGTCGCTTATCGGGTTGATTGTCTTGTCGCCCGTGCTCCTTATTATTGCATTACTCATCAAGGCAAAGATGCCCGGACCAGTATTGTTCAAACAGCAGAGAGTAGGACAAGAAGGACGTCTCTTCACCGTCTATAAGTTTCGCACAATGACGGTGAAAAAAGAAGCCGAAACAGCAACAAAAGATTCTGCAACAGCTTCAATTGCTTCAGAAGAACAAAATCGCATTACGCCTTTGGGTGAGAAACTGCGACGATATAAACTTGATGAGTTGCCTGAACTGTGGAATGTGCTCAAAGGCGACATGAGTTTCGTTGGACCGCGTCCAGATGTACCAGGTTATGCCGACCGATTAGAGGGGAAAGACAGAGAAATTCTGCAACTGAAACCAGGTATCACAGGACCTGCAAGTTTGAAGTTTCGCAATGAAGAAGAAATTCTGACGGCAGTTGGCGATTTACTCAATGG
This sequence comes from Prevotella sp., assembly GCA_022779305.1. Classification (GTDB taxonomy): domain Bacteria; phylum Bacteroidota; class Bacteroidia; order Bacteroidales; family Bacteroidaceae; genus Prevotella. The sequence goes on from JALFSW010000071.1 coordinate 25,941, forward strand.
AGAAACGCCTGCAAATGGTATCTTGGTTAATATTCCTATACATATCAAAAGCGTAGAAGCCTATAATGACGAGGTGATTTATCCACAAAAAGTGAAACTCAATCTTTATTACAAAGAGAATTATTCTTTCTTAAAAGATATAGAAATGATTATTTGCACTGTCTTAGGGCGTAATATGCAATATGCCAATGGCGTTATCTAAGGTAGGTTATAGAAGTTATATTGATTTATAAAAAGTAAAAGATGGAACAGAAGAAAGCATTACTTTGTCTTGCCCATATGTCGGGTAACGAAATAAAATATATTCAGGAAGCATTCGATACAAATTGGGTAGTGCCTTTGGGACCTAACGTAAATGGTTTTGAAGACGACTTGAAACGCTATGTTTGTTCTGAAAAAAGTTATCAAGCGATGGGTACTTCCGAAGAACTTTATCCTAACGAAACCTATCCACAAACCATACAACCCCACGAAAACAACCCAGAAAGCTTATGGAAGAAAAGCATTCAAGGGTTGGAGAACAAAGAACTCGTAGCACTTTCAGCTGGAACAGCAGCCTTACACCTTGCATTGGTAGCTTTAGGGGTGAAAGCTGGCGATGAAGTGATTTGTCAAAGTTTCACGTTTTGTGCCAGTTCACACCCCGTAACCTATCAAGGGGCTACACCGGTGTTTGTCGATTCTGAAGCCGATACGTGGAACATCGATCCCGAACTACTTGAAACAGCCATCAAGGATCGCATAGAAAAAACAGGACGAAAGCCAAAAGCCATCATTGTGGTTTATCTCTATGGTATGCCTGCCCGCATAGACGAAATTCTTGCGATTGCCAATAAATACGACATACCGCTCATTGAAGATGCAGCTGAAGGATTGGGCTCACGCTACAAAAATCAAGTTGTGGGTACGTTTGGCACATTCGGTGTATTGAGCTTTAATGGCAACAAGATGATTACCACTTCTGGAGGAGGTGCGTTGATTTGTGATGGTAAGGAAATGAAACACCGTATCATGTTTTTTGCAACACAAGCACGCGAGGCTTTCCCTTACTATCAGCATGAAGAGATTGGGTTCAATTATCGCATGAGCAATATCTGTGCAGGAATAGGGCGTGGACAAATGACAGTTCTCGAAGAACACATTGCACATCACAAACACATCACACATCTCTATGCCGAAGGATTGAAAGACGTCAAAGGGATACACCTGCATCTCAATCCTTCAGCCGACTTCGATTCAAACTATTGGCTCAACACTATTACGCTCGACGAAGAACTCAAAGTGAAAAATCAAGCGAAAGCCTATGGGAAGGCTATCACTGGGGCAATCGGCGGTGCTGCAGGATTTGTACACAGTACAGGAGAAGCGCACACCACCTCAGAACCCAACACAAACGTGGAAGCAATGCGACTTGAACTCGAAAAAGAAGGCATTGAGAGTCGTCCACTGTGGAAACCAATGCACCTGCAACCTGTTTATGCTAATTCACCAGCCTATACCAATGGCATAAGTGAAAAGCTTTTTAAATCGGGGCTCTGCCTGCCTTCAGGACCAATGGTTTCAGATGAAGATGTGAGACGTATTATTGAAGCTATCAAAAATTGTATTGCTTAAACACCCAGATTTTAGCAGTATTCACAACTAACAATAATGCAAATCGATCCAAAGACAGCACTTTATTTAGAATTTCTGCAATTCTCCATCAATGAGAATGTTCCTGCACCTCAGTCTATCGAAAAAATGGATTGGGAGGGATTGTTCCAATTTGGTGTAGAGCAAACTATTGTGGGAGTATTGTTTCATGGAATAGAAAAACTCAAAGATCATTCACACAAGCCTTCGGTAGTCCACATTGGACGCTTTTACGCTTATTATCAAAGAATTGCAGCACTGAATAAACAGGTTTTTCAAGATGCTGATAGTCTTACACGAGGTTTTAAGAAGAAATTTGGTGTGGATACATGTGTGATGAAAGGGCAAGCCAATGCCCTACTCTATCCCGATCCTTACATGCGAACGCCTGGCGATATTGATTTATGGGTGGATGCAAAGCCTATAAAGATTATTCAAATGGCACGAACATTCGATGCAAATGCTGAAATTGGCTATCACCACATCCAAACAAAATGTGCTAAAACACCTGTAGAACTGCACTTCTTCCCTTCTTTTATGGGCAATCTTTTCTATGAATACAGGCTGAGGAAATATTTCAATAAACATAAAGACGAACAGTTCAGAAATAGCCAAGCTCTACCCGACAATCTCGGACAAATCAATGTTTTAACACCTGCGTTTGATCGGGTGTTTCAACTCTCACATTTGATGCATCATTTCTTCTTTGAGGGAATCGGATTTCGGCAAATGATAGATTATTATTATCTTCTAAAAGCTGGATTGACAAACGAAGAAAAAACTGAAACACAGCAAATGATCCAACACGTCAATATGAAAAAGTTTGCTCAAGCTGTGATGTTTATTATGCAAGACGTCTTTGGATTAGAAGAGAAATATCTCTTGTTTGCTCCCAACAAGCGCATTGGAGAAATGCTCAAGAATGAGATTTTGCAGAGTGGAAACTTTGGATTTCACGACAAACGTTATACTTTCGGAGGAAAATCGGTTTACAGTCAATACCTTTTAGAAATCTATCGAAACCTTCACTTCGCACTCGATTTCCCATCAGAAACAGTCTGGGGACGACCTGTTTCACGCTGGTGGCACATGTTCTATAAAGCGTGGCTTCGCAGACAAACGCTTAAACATACATCAACTCAGCCATAATCGCATCACTGACATAAATTCCTTCACGTGTCAGTGAGAGACGACCGTTGTGCAGAACCAACCGATTGCTCTCTAAATAGGGTGCTGCCATGCGCAAAACATAAGATTTGAAATGTGGAGAAAGCTCATTAATAGATAGCCCTTCTTTCATTCTCAATGCAGTGGTTATCAAATCATTGTAATGTGTTTGCTCATCTATTTCTTCAGTCTCACAACATAGTTTTTGTTCTTCTATTCCCCGCATATAATTCATAAGATCGGCAATATTCCAATGGCGGTGGGACAGATTATAGGAATGTGCCGACGCTCCTAAACCAAGATAGGGCTTGTTTTGCCAATAAGCAGCATTGTGTTGCGAACGGAATGGCGATTGTTCATTCCCTTTTTCCCTATCTAATTTTGCGAAATTACTGATTTCGTATTGTTCATAACCTGCATAGTTAAGTGTATCGATCAACAGATCATACATTTGTCTATAGGTTTCTTCTTCCATATCCCTTACTTTTCCTTTCTCTAACAGCGCATAAAGCGGTGTACTCTCTTCATACATCAAACTGTAGGCAGAGATATGCTCAATGTTGAGTGAAAGTGCTTTCTCTATGTCGGTTTTCCACTCTGGCAGCGTTTCGTTAGGGAAGCCAAACATCAAGTCAATAGAAATATTCTTTATTCCGCTATTGCGCAAATGAGTAACCGCCATATCAATATGGCTGGCTGTGTGTCGCCTACGTAAAAAACGCAATCTATCGTCGGAAAAAGTTTGCACACCCATCGAAACCCTATTGATAGGAAGACGTTCTAAATCGGCTGCAAACGCTTCTGTAATGTCATCTGGATTACATTCTATAGTGATTTCCATCGCTCTCAGATCACTTACTGTGAGACCAAATGTGTGCTGAATTTCTGAAAAAATACAGTTCAGATGTTCAAAAGAGAGTTGCGAGGGAGTTCCACCACCCAAATAAATGGTTTCAATTCTAGGTGTATCGGGAAGAAGCATGCGTTCAAAATAATCTTTCCGCATTCTTATTTCACCACACAAAGCACTAACATATCTATCCAAAATCTTGTTTCGCAGTTCTCTTTTTGTAGGGGTTAGTGTGGAATAAAAACCACAATAAATACACCGGCTGGCACAAAAAGGAACATGAATATATAAAGCTGCCATATATTATATATAAGAAGTAGGGTGGCTTTTTGCCTTCTAAACTTTATGCAAATATACAAAATTCTTTCAAAAAATCATTTTTTTATTGAAAAATTTTGGTTGTTTGTTGGAAAATTCTTAACTTAGGCGGCAGGAAGTTGGGCTGACAATACGTTGTTTGGTCCTTAGACTTTCTTCGCTTACACTGAAAAGGCGAATTGAGACGATCTAAACATTACTAACAACTTAAATCTATCGTGGTATGAGAGTATATCAGACAAACGAAATTAAGAACATCGCACTGCTTGGCAGTGCCGGTAGTGGCAAGACCACTCTTGCCGAAAGTATGCTATTCGAAGCAGGTTTAATCAAACGTCGTGGTACTATTGAAGCAAAAAATACGGTGAGCGATTATTTCCCAGTAGAACACGAATACGGCTACTCTGTCTTCTCAACCGTTTTCCACACCGAATGGAACAATAAGAAGCTCAATATTATCGATTGTCCAGGAAGCGATGATTTCATTGGTGGTGCAATCACAGCACTAAATGTTACAGACCAAGCTCTCATTCTCATAAACGGACAATATGGTCCAGAAGTGGGCACACAGAATAACTTCCGCTATACCGAAAAACTCAAAAAACCCGTTATATTCTTAATTAACCAATTGGATTCAGACAAATGCGACTTCGATAATATCATCAACAATATGAAAGATATTTATGGTTCGAAGTGTGTCCAAATTCAATACCCAATTCAGACAGGGGCTGGCTTCAATAGTTTGATTGATGTCTTGCTGATGAAGAAATATAGTTGGAAACCTGAAGGTGGTGAGCCCGTAATAGAAGACATTCCTGCCGAAGAAATGGATAAGGCAATGGAACTGCATAAAATCCTCGTAGAAGCTGCCGCTGAAAACGATGAAGGACTGATGGAAAAGTTCTTTGAGGCAGAATCTTTGACCGAAGATGAATTGCGAGAAGGCATTCGTAAGGGATTGGTAGCAAGAAATATTTTCCCTGTTTTCTGTGTTTGCGCAGGTAAAGACATGGGCGTGCGTAGATTAATGGAGTTCCTCGGAAACGTTGTTCCTTTCGTAGACGAGATGGAAAAAGTACACAACACACGTGGCGAAGAAGTTGCTCCAGACAGCAATGGCGGACAGTCGGTTTATTTCTTCAAAACAGCCGTAGAGCCGCATATCGGTGAAGTGAGCTATTTCAAGGTAATGAGCGGGCATATCAAAGTGGGCGATGACCTTACCAATGCCGATCGAGGCTCAAAAGAACGCATCGGACAAATATACGTTTGTGCTGGTTCTAACCGTATTCCCGTTGAACGGCTCAATGCTGGCGACATCGGTTGCACAGTGAAATTAAAGGATGTGAAGACTGGTAACACGCTTAACGGAAAGGGTGTTGAGCAGCATTTTGATTTTATTAAATATCCTAACTCTAAATACACACGTGCCATCGAAGCTGTTAATTCGCAAGAAACAGAAAAACTGATGGCTGCATTGCTCAAAATGCGACAAGAAGATCCAACATGGGTCGTGGAACAGAGCAAGGAACTGCGCCAAACACTCGTTCACGGACAAGGCGAATTCCACCTCCGAACACTGAAATGGCGTTTGGAAAACAACGAAAAACTGCAAACTGTCTACAAAGAAGCAAAGATCCCTTATCGCGAAACCATCACCAAACAAGCAAAAGCAGAGTATCGCCACAAGAAGCAAAGTGGAGGTGCAGGACAATTTGGTGAAGTTCACCTCATTGTGGAACCTTATGCAGAAGGAATGCCCGACCCTGTAACCTACAAATTTAATGGTCAAGAATTTAAGGTTAATATCAAAGGAAAAGAAGAACGTGATTTGTCTTGGGGCGGAAAATTAGTGTTCATCAATTCGGTTGTAGGTGGTGCGATCGACACCCGTTTTATGCCTGCTATTCTCAAAGGAATTATGGACTGTATGGAACGTGGACCACTGACAGGTAGCTATGCACGTGATGTTCGTGTTATTGTCTTAGACGGAAAGATGCACCCAGTGGATTCTAACGAACTCTCATTTACGCTTGCTGCCCGCCACGCATTCTCAGATGCCTTTAAAGTGGCAGGTCCGAAAGTCTTAGAACCTATCTACGACTTAGAAGTCTTCGTTCCAAGCGATTACATGGGCGACGTTATGAGCGATCTACAAGGGCGCCGAGCGATGATTATGGGTATGGATTCTGAAGCTGGTTATCAAAAACTTCAGGCAAAAATTCCGCTTAAAGAGCTTTCAAATTATAGTATTTCACTTAGCTCGCTCACAGGAGGACGTGCAAGTTTCACTACTAAATTTGCCAGCTACGAATTGTTGCCTAACGACTTGCAACAACAACTCATTGCAGAGCATGAGGCTGAAGCGAAAGAAGATGATGAATAGACTCTCCTAACCACAAACTATTCAAATAGAGGAATATGTCATTATTGATGTATTCCTCTATTTGTAGTTGGGTATTCTAAAAATATATACGATTCATGATAAATGCCCATTCTTGATAAAGAAAGAAAAATTATAGATGAGAAATATCAATTATAATAAGTTTAAATAGTTAATTTTGGCAAATTTCAAGAAGATTGTTAACTTTTACTTGTTAATAATTTAAGAAACCGCTATATTTGCACTACGAAGCAAAATGAATCCTTTAAAGGTTTTGTGGCTTTGCAATTAAATACAGGGAATTAAACAACAAAGAAGATGAAAAAGAAAACGATTTGGACGATAGCAATCATCATGGGAATTTCTTTCCTTGCATTGCTCTTGCTTCAGCTCAACTACATTGAAGAAATGGCAGAGATGAAGAAAGAACAATTCGACGAATCGGTCAATCGTGCGCTCTATCATGCCTCAAGAAACATGGAGCTAAACGAAACGCTCCGCTTCTTAGAACAAGACATCAACAAAAAAGAACTAAAAAAGACAACAAAGAAGGACAGAGAAAAGAAAGAAAAAGAAGATGCCCACCAAGCACCACTTCCCAATAATGAGAGCAACGCTTTCACTTCTTTTGAATCAAAATTGTTGAAAAATAATCCTTCGCTCACACCTAAAGCCATCATTGTTCGCAATGATAGTGGTGCACTTTCAACAACAAGAAAACAAATGCAGGAAGTAGTGAAAAATCGCTACATCTATCAAAAAGCACTCCTCGAAAGAGTAGTCTACAATATTCTCTACTCGGCATCGGAGAAGCCGCTGAAAGATCGTATTAACTTTAAACTACTCGATCAAGATTTAAAAGCCGAAATGATGAATAATGGTATCGATATACCCTATCACTTTTCAGTCTTAACACAAGACGGGCGTGAGGTTTATCACTGTCCTGACTACGTGGAAGATGGAGAAGAAAATAGCTATTCGCAGGTGCTCTTCCGCAACGACCCACCCAACAAAATGGGTATTGTCAGGGTGCATTTCCCTGATATGAACAGCTATATCTTTTCGAGTGTTCGCTTTATGATACCCTCAATCATTTTCACCATCGTGCTGCTCGTAACTTTTGTGTTCACCATCGTTATCATTTTCCGGCAAAAGAAATATAGCGAAATTAAAAATGACTTCATCAACAACATGACCCACGAACTCAAAACCCCCATAGCCAGCATATCGCTTGCTGCACAGATGATGAACGACAAGAGTCTGACAAAGACACCAAAGATGATAGAACACCTTGGAGGAGTGGTCAATGATGAAACAAAGAGATTGCGTTTCTTGGTTGAAAAGGTGTTGCAAATGAGTATGTACGACCAAAAGAAGGCTGTCTTGAAAAAGAAATTTACCGATCTGAATGAAATGGTGGAAACCATTGCTCACTCGTTCACATTGCGGGTGGAACACACAGGAGGAAAGGTTTATACGGAAATAGAAGCCATTGATTCAAAAATGTATGTGGACGAAATGCACTTCCAAAACGTCATTTTCAATCTGCTCGACAATGCCGTTAAATATGCCAAACCCGATCAGCCGCTCAATGTCTATCTAAAGACATGGAACACAAATGATCATTTGTATCTTACGATACAAGACACAGGACAAGGTATAAAGAAAGACAACCTCAAAAAAATTTTTGATAAGTTCTATCGCGTTCACACAGGCAACCGACATGATGTAAAGGGATTTGGTCTTGGACTTGCATACGTCAAGCGAATGGTTGATCTTCACGAAGGAGAAATAAAGGTGGAAAGTGAATTTGGAAAAGGAACAAAGTTCACGATCATCCTTCCTGTGATTTTGGACTAAAAAGAAAACTCTCATAAGGATTTCTCGCTTAGATAGATAAATTACATAGTAATAATAACAAATTAAAGAATAAAGCATATGGAAAACGAAGAAAAATTTAGCATCCTCCTTTGCGAGGACGATGAAAACCTCGGAACGCTCTTGAGCGAGTACCTACAAGCAAAGGGGTATCATGCCGACCTTTGTCCAGACGGAGAAATTGGTTACAGAACTTTCCTAAAAGGAAAATATGACATCTGCGTGCTTGACGTAATGATGCCAAAGAAAGATGGTTTCACACTCGCGCAAGAAATTCGTCAAACCAATTTAGATGTGCCTATCATCTTCTTAACAGCCAAGCAACTTAAAGAAGATATATTGGCAGGCTTTAAGATTGGCGCAGATGATTACATCACAAAGCCTTTCTCTATGGAGGAACTCGTGTTCCGTATTGAAGCTATACTGCGTCGCGTAAAAGGCAAGAAAGTGAAAGAATCTACATTCTATCAAATTGGTAAATTCGCTTTCGACACACAAAAGCAATTGCTTACCTTTGATAATGATCCAAACAAAGCAATCAAGCTCACAACGAAAGAAAACGAATTGTTGGCTTTGCTTTGTGCACATGCCAATGAGATTTTGCAACGTGATTATGCGCTCAAGACTATTTGGATAGACGACAATTATTTTAATGCACGCTCAATGGATGTTTACATCACCAAGTTGCGTAAACACCTCAAGGATGATGAGAACATTGAAATCATCAACATTCACGGCAAGGGCTACAAACTCATTGTTCCCGAATTAGAGGCATAGTTTATCCATGACACTAAAAAAGGCATGTTCTTATCTGGAAAGAATAAGAATATGTCTTTTTTGATGTAAGAAATTAACGCTGACTTATCATAAAAAACGACTAAATGAAATTGAAACTTTTATTTCTTCTTAATACTTTTTGTCTAAATTTCAATCAAAGAATTGCATAAAAATTCTGATTATCAAAAAGTTAATCTAATTCTAAGAAATCAAAAAGCGCATCTTCTAAAGAATTTCTTTTTCTATCATCATTAGCTTCTTTTGCCAACGAAACGGTAAGTCCCAAAAGACGCACACCCTTTCCTTTTACCTTTGCTTCTTGCCATAGCTCTTTTGCCAATGGCAGAATATCTTTCTTTAGGCGCAATATCTTATCTGTAGTTCGGCTGCGTGTAATTTGCGTAGTGGCATCCCATTTCACTTTCAATGTGAGCGTTCTCCCCTCGAAATTCTTAGCTGCAAGGCGTTCTGTTAAGCGCAAAACAATATGGTAAAGTTCAAGAATGATTTGTGTTTCAGAATGCAAGTCTTCCATGAATGTTTCTTCGCAACCAACTGATTTTCTTATTCGTGCGGGTTCTACGGGGCGTTCATCAATACCTCGTACAAAATCATAATAAACCAATCCCATCTTACCAAACACCTGTACAAGATGTTCACGCGAAATAGCTTTTAATTGTTTGCCTTTAAAAATGCCCATCTTGTGCATTATTAAAGCTGTTTTTGCTCCCACACCCCAAAATCGTCCCACATTGAGTTCCTCCAAAAACTGGGTTGCTCGCAACGGATGGACCACAAAGATACCATTCGGTTTGTGCATATCCGAAGCCACTTTTGCTAAAAACTTATTATAACTCACACCTACCGAAGCCGTAAGTTTTGTTTGCTTAAATATCCTTTCTTTGATTTCTCGGGCAATGTTTACTGCCAATGAAACACCTTTCTTGTTCTTTGTAACATCAAGAAAAGCCTCATCCAGAGCAAGCGGTTCTACGAGATCGGTATACTCATGAAAAATCTGGTGAATTTCCGACGATACTTCTTTATACACATCCATCCGCAAATCAACGATTCTCAATTCAGGACAGTGGCGTTTAGCTTGTTCAATAGGCATGGCCGAACGCACACCATACTTTCGTGCTTCGTAACTGGCAGCGGAAACTACCCCATGCGAACCATCAAAACCTACCACAACGGGTAGACCTCGAAGTTCTGGAAAGTCTCTCTGCTCCACAGAAGCATAAAAAGCATCCATGTCAATATGTAGGATCTTGCGCAAAATAAAATACCAATGAACTGCAAAGTTAAGAAAAAATCAATAGCATTTCGCAAAAAATATATTATCTTTGCAACAATTTAAGAAAATGCGAGTTATATAAAAAGGCATAACAAGCACTTTCTAAAAAGAAATACGAAACAAAACAGACAAATAATTTTAAATACAAAATATGAAAAAATACATCCTTCTGCTATTGGTGGTATGGAATACCATGGCTGCGTTTGCTCAATCATCGATGACCGATGCGCAAGTGCTCGACTTTGTTGTGAAGGAACAAAGCAAGGGTACAAGCCAAGCACAGATCGTTACTAAGCTCATTCAACAAGGCGTGAATATCAACCAAATCAGACGCGTGAAAGAAACAGCTGAGAAAATGAAGAGCGGAAATACGAACATTGGTTATAGCAGTAACCAAGATGGAAGCAATCGCAGTCGAACAAACAACGGACAAACCAAAGTAAAGGGAACGAAAAAGGATATAGAAAATGAAACGCTTGAAGAGTATGCAGAGGAGGAAGAGACAGCCAACGTGCGTTCTACAAACAGCCTCCGAAGATACAGCAAAGACAAAAATACATTTAACGAAAACGACCCTGAATATCTCTTGATGCAGCAAGAGATGGATGGATGGATGCCACAAGATACGGCAGCAATGTATGAAATGCTCCTCAAGCAAATGAACAAGAAAACCATCAAAGTCTGGGGAAGAGATATTTTTAGCAACGAAGAGCTTTCGTTTGAACCCAATATGAATATGGCATTACCTAAAAATTACCGATTGGGACCAGGAGATGCTGTCTTTATCGATATTTACGGAGCTTCACAGAAGTCTATCCAAACTACGATAGCGCCTGATGGTATTATCACCCTTGAAGGTTTCGGACCAATATCGGTGAGCGGACTGACTGTGGAACAAGCCAATGCACGCATTCGACAGAAAATGGGTCAGCGTTACAAGCAATCAAAAATTCGTTTGTCGGTAGGTCAAACCCACACCATTATGGTTAATGTTGTGGGTGAGGTGCGTACCCCTGGAACCTATACGCTTTCGGCATTTGCAACAGTCTTTAATGCTTTGTATATGGCTGGTGGTATCAGTGAACTCGGAACGCTGCGCAATATTAAGGTGTATAGAAATGGTACACACATCAGTACAGTCGATGTGTACGATTTTCTTAAGAATGGAAACCTTAGAGGCAATGTCAAACTTGCGGATAACGATGTCATCGTGGTAGGAGCTTATGATGTTTTGGTGAACATCACGGGTAAAGTGAAGCGTCCGATGTACTATGAAATGAAGAGAAACGAAAGTCTCGGTGCGCTCTTAGAATATGCAGGAGGATTTTCAGGAGATGCCTACACAAAATGCGTACGCGTTTTCAGAAAGACAGGTCGCCAGCACTCTATCTATAATGTGAACGAATTCGACCTCAAACTCTTTACACTTTCAGATGCCGACTCAATCAATGTAGACTCGGTTATCTCACGATTTGAAAACATGGTGGAAATAAAAGGTGCAGTTTTTCGCCCAGGAAAATATCAAGTTGGCGGTAACATCAACAGTGTTAGAGGTTTAGTGGAAGCGGCAGAAGGTATCACAGAAGTTGCATTCACACCACGTGCCGTACTCCATCGAACTAAACCAGACCGCACATTGGAAATTATCTCCGTAGACTTGAACGGCATCCTTAATGGAGAAAAAGCTGATGTGTCGCTCCAAAATGAAGACGTTCTCTTCATTCCCACACGCAACGATGTTCAGGAAGAACGCACCATAACCATACGCGGTGAAGTCTTCTATCCTGGTGTTTATAAATATGCCGAAAATGGAACATTAGAAGACTTCATTTTGCAGGCAGGTGGATTGACAAGGAAAGCGTCTACGGTGAAGGTAAGCGTCAGTCGTTCCATCACCAACCCCAAAGCACTTACAACAGACAGTCTGTTAGCGCAGACTTATTCGTTCTCTCTGAAAGACGGGTTTGTCGTTGATGGGCAGCCTGGGTTCATATTGCAACCTTATGATGAAATCTATGTGCATCGCAGCCCTGGGTATAACGAACAGCAAAATGTTGAAGTACGTGGACAAGTAATGTTTGAGGGCACTTATGCACTCAGTCTGCGAAATGCTCGCTTGAGCGATATTCTCAAAGCATCGGGTGGACCTACTGATATTGCCTATATAGCAGGTGCACATCTTGAACGAAAAGCCAACGAAGCGGAACGCAAACGTATGAGCGATGTACTCAAAATGGCGCGCGAACAACAACAAAAAAACCTTATGGAAATGGCATCGAAAACGGCAAGTGCAGCCGTAATTGCTAATATTGCCAAAGATGGACAGAACACGGAGCTTGCCAAATTTAATATTGCAGAGTACTACACCGTTGGTATTAACCTCGACGAAGCCCTTAAACATCCAGGAGGAAGTGCCGATATTATTCTCCGAGATGGCGATCGATTGATTGTTCCAGAATACAATGGTACGGTGAAGATCAATGGTGCTGTTCTTCACCCTAATACTGTTGCTTATGTTGAAGGAAAAGGTGTAAACTATTACATCAACAAAGCGGGTGGATTTGCCAGTGATGCAAAACGTCGCCACACCTATATTATATACATGAATGGCAACGTTGCCAAGGTGGGACATGATGCAAAGGTAAAGCCTGGTTGTGAAATTTTCGTACCTACGAAGCCTCTCAACAAGCTAACACTGCCAGAAATTCTCAGTCTTGGTTCAAGTGCGGCATCTATCACAGCCGTAGTAGCAACCATTGCAAACTTGCTTAAGAAATAAAAAAAGCATCAATGAACATTCAAAATATTAAAAATAAATGGCTTAAAATGGGAAAAAAAGAAAACAATGAAATTGTCCCAGAGGCTAAAGACGAAACAATGACAACAGAAGAACAAGTTAAGAAGGCATCTGCGGAGGTTGAAAAAAACAGTGAGCATGCAGATGTCATCGACTTGCGGATTATCTTTCAGCTCATTTTTAAAAAGAAGTGGTGGTACGTAGGTATTCTGCCTATTGTGGCAGTGCTCTCGGCTATTGTTATCATGGACGAACCACGCTATTACAATACGAGTACAACTATGGCACCAGAGATAGAAAATCCTGTTAATTCGGCAGGAGGGCTAAGCTCAATAGCTTCGTCTTTCGGTTTCGATCTCTCCAATATTAATAGCCAAGATGCCATTTCACCAACGCTTTACCCCGACCTGATGGCAGACAATGGATTTGTTACCGAACTTTTCAATATCCACATAAAAACAGCCGATGGACGCATAGACACAACTTACTATGCCTATCTCAAACAGTATCAAGAGCAATCATGGCTGAGCGAACAAAAAATGAATCTCATCTTGAAAATCTCAGAAATGATGCCTAAGAACAATGCTTTCCAAGGAAACGGAGGAAAAGAAACGTTTGACCCTTATTATTTATCGAAAAAAGATGATGAAATTGTTGAGAAAATAAGGCAAGATATCAATATTGATGTAGATAAAAAGACGGGGGTAATTTCTATTGGTGTGACCTCACAAGACCCACTTGTTTGCAAAATATTGGCAGACTCTGTCAGATCTAGACTGCAAGCATTCATCATCAAATATAGAACAAGTAAGTCACAGCGCGATGTTGAGTATTATCAGAAACTCACCGATGATGCTAAAAAGACCTACGAAACAACGCGCCGCAAGTATGCAAAGATGGCAGATGAAAACTTTGATGTTGTGCTTGAAACCGAGAAATCAAAGCTCGAAGACTTAGAGAATACAATGCAGTTGCAATATAACACCTACACGGGTATGAGTAATCAACTCGAAGCTGCACGTGCAAAACTGAGAATGAATACCCCTGTCTTCACAGTGGTTAAAGGTGCGGCAGTACCTATCAAACCCGAAGGTCCCAAACGAATGGTATTCATTGCCACAATGCTCATGCTTGCTTTCCTCACCATGACCTTATGGTTCTCTAAAGATGAACTTTTGGGCAAGAAAAAAACAAGCAAATAAAAAGCAAAGACAGTATTCATGGATGCCTCACAACGCATAATCCTCAATACAATCGCACAATATGGAAAGTCGATAATCAACATTTTGTTATCGCTCTATTCCACACGTTTGGTCTTGGAAGCACTGAACGTGAATGATTATGGAATTTATTCAGTAGTTGGCGGTGTGATAGGTGTCTTGGGATACCTTGCCAATTCGCTTGTTGTTACCACACAGCGGTTTCTCTCCTTTCATCAAGGCGGAAGCGATAAAGCCACCATTAAAATCTTGTTTTCCAACAGTTTGTTGCTCCATTTACTCATCGGAGGCATCACTTGCCTCATACTCATTGCCATAGAAAACTATGTTGTCAATGAATTTCTAAATATTGAGCATCACAGATTAATCGCAGCCAGCAATGTCTATTGGGCAACGGTGGTCATGTTTTTTATAACCATCATCACATCCCCATTCAAAGCCCTATTGATAGCCCATGAAAACATCATCTATATTTCTGTCATAGAGGTGATTGATGGTCTACTGAAGGTGGCATTGGCATTTGCTTTGTTCCATATTGATCAAGATCGCCTTTCTTCTTATGCCGTAGGGATGAGTGCCGTGTTGCTCTTCAATCTTGCGACTTTCGTTTTTTATTGTTTCAAAAAATATGAAGAAAGCCATATACAATTCCATCGCAGCACCATTCAACGAACTTATCTCAAACAACTTCTTAGTTTTGCGGGATGGACTACTTATGGAATGACAGCCTCAATGTGTCAAACACAAGGTCTTTCTATCGTTTTCAATAAATTTTTCGGTACAGCAATCAATGCTGCCTATGGTATAGGTATGCAGGTGAATGGGGCTGTTCGCTTTGTTTCCACCTCTATTCTCAATGCCATGAATCCTCAAATCATGAAGGCAGAAGGCAATGGCAATCGGTCGCTTATGTTAGGACTGGCTGCAAAAGAAAGTAAATTTTCCACCGCATTGATGCTCATCATCTCCCTACCGATTATCATTGAGATGCCCAATATTCTTGGCTTTTGGCTCACCACCACCCCACCCCACGCCATACTCTTTTGCAGAGCCTTGCTCATTGCATTCCTCGTAGACCAACTCACACTTGGTTTGCATACTGCCAATCAAGCAATCGGACAGATAAAGATCTATTCGATTCTCATGTTCACACCCAAAATGCTGATTGTTCCCATTGCGTGGGGCGCACTGAAATTCGGCATTAACATTGAAAAAGTGATGTGGGTATATGTTGGTATCGAACTCATCATTTCTCTCGCCCGTCTTCCTTTTCTCAAGGCAACAGCACAACTACCCGTTATCCCTTTCATTAAACAAGTCATTTTGTCTCAATTCCCCATTGCCCTTGGCGAATTGTTGGTTTGCATGATGATTGTAAATGTTTTCGACTTCAAATTTCGTTTTCTCTTCTCCATAGCTCTATCTATTATTGTAGGCGGTCTGTGTATGCTCTTCTTCACACTCGGCAAAGACGAAAAGGCATATCTAAAGAAGGTTCTAAATCATAAAATCAAAAGAGGATGAAGATAAGGAGATTACCCAATTTCAGCTTTCGTGCCGAACAGCTCTACCTCATCGAGCGAAGGACACTTGCTATTTTTTTGTTTAGCATCGGCTTCTTCATTAGCTTTTTTGCCTCGTTTCGTCCGTGGTTTTTGTGGAAAATAGAAAATACGTATATGATCATGGCAAGTCTGTTTATCATTCTTTCTATGCTCATCGACAAATATTCCTCTTCACCTATTTATACGAACAAACGCATCATAGCGCCCAGCATTCTTGCTTTTATTTTCCTTCTTTATCAGAAAGTGATTGGTGAAGCATCTTTCAGTGGGTTTGTAGGGAGTTTCTTTCTTGCCTATGTGTTCTATGCCACCTTCAAGCTCGACTCTTCATTGCTCAATCGCCTGACCACCATCATCACTAAATCCTTGGCTGTTTTCTTGGTCATTTCGATAGCAACATTCATTCTCTATCTCCTCGGTTTTCCTTTTTCGGGCGAGAATACACTTTATGGTGAAGATTTCTATACCTTCACCAACTATCGTTTTTTCCTCATTGACGACCGGGCTTTGTCGATGTTAATTCCCCGTTTTCAGTCGGTTTTTCTCGAACCATCCCATTTAGGAACAGTTCTTGCTGTACTCTTGCAAACACAACGAGGGAAATGGAAAAAGCCCTACAATATAGTTTTGTTTATAGCCTTGCTCCTCACATTCTCGCTCGGAGCCTACGTTTATCTTGTTGCCATCATTTTTCTCAATTTGTGGGTGAACAGGAAGAAAATACTTGTCAAAGGACTTATTGTAGTAGGTATTATTGCAGCAACGGTCGTTGGATCTATTTTCTATAACGATGGCGACAACTTGCTCCATAATCTCATCGTCTTGCGCATGGAGATTGAAGACGGAGAATTGGCGGGGAACAACCGAACAACCCTTGATTTTGACAAAGAATTCGATTCATACCTCGACTCTAACGACATTTGGACAGGACGCATACTCAAAGACGATGTTGGAAACTCTGGCTACAAAGTGTTCATTTATCGCAATGGCATCGTTGGTGTGTTGCTTCTCGTTGGATTGGTTGTAACAGCTTTCAGAAATAAAAACGACCGCCGCACAGAACTGGCAGCACTCATCGTGGCTACACTCATTTTCGGTGTCGATGGTTTCATCATGTGGTATTGTCGTTTCGTCCCTATGCTTGCCACTTCAAAACAACAGCACCAAAAAGCAGCAGAAGAAAAACATCCTAAACCCTAAAAACAACGCTTATGAACATTCTCCTCGATTTCATTCCTTTTCAAGAAGCTGGAGGCGTTGGTGGAGCAGCAGGTTTCACACAGGCCATCACCAACGCCATTCTTAATTATCAGCAAGCAAGGCATACGTTCTATGCTGTTTGTGATAGCCAAATGGGCGTTGGTAGACTTGTTGATTATCAAGCGTTTGCCCGTGAACATAACATCATACTACAAGATGTTGCAAAAACATCGCTTGCCACTATCGTTCAGCAAAATAATATTGACCTATTTCTTATTTTCATCGGACAGTTCTATAAAAATTATGCGCTTCAAAATATCTCTTGCCGGACAATTGTTTTCATTCACGACATCTTCGACATAGAAAGAAACGATAACCTCATTGACCTCTCCATCTATGATAAAAATAAGGATTCTCTTTGGCAACAAGCCAAACGCTACATCAATATTTTTAGCAAACGATGGGAGAAACAAACTCAGCAAGGCTATAAAAACATTATAGCTTTGTGTCAGCAGACAACAACAACGCTCTACACTGTTTCCAATTACACAAAAAATGCGTTGGAATACTACTTCCCAGAGATAAAAAACGAGATTAAAGTGTGCTATTCTCCCCTGCGTGAAGCACCTCAAACGGAAGCAATTGAAAACGAAGCATTGCGCCAACTCATCCTTTCTGGAAAACCATTCTTGCTCCTGCTTGCAGCCAACCGCCGTTATAAGAATGCGCGCAATCTCTTAAAAGTATTCCCACGTCTCAAGAGGCGTTTCTCCGATCTTCATTTGCTAACGCTCAAGTATGGTTCAATCATCGATGCACAACATATCGACATCCCATTCCTAAGTGATGCCGATTTGCAGAATGCTTATCGCCATGCCCATGCCCTTGTCTTTCCATCATTCTTTGAAGGCTTTGGGTATCCTCCGGTAGAGGCGATGCGTTATGGCACACCCACCATTGCTGCCAACGTAACAAGTATTCCTGAAGTGCTTGCCAATGCTGCGATTTATTTTTCACCTTTTTATCCTGCCGATATTTACAAAGCAGCAGTCCAAATCCTCGAAAACAAAGATGTGCTGAAAGAACAATTAAGATGCAGATACACTGAAATAATAGATCGCCAAAACAGTGATCTCGCACGTTTCCTTGCTGATGTTTTCAATCAATAACTATCTTATTTTCAAAGCTAAAAATCTGTGCTGAATAAAGATTATCATTACGATTAATTACTTTCACCCCCAAATAAGTCTTTAGAGAATGCTGAGGATATTCACAGGTTCAGCTAATTATTATTCGCATAAAACATCTATTACAACGTACGGTTTCTCTGTTTTTTTATTAACTTTGCATACTGAAACATCATTAAGAATTTAAATAGACAGAAAATGAAAGCATTTGTATTTCCAGGTCAAGGCTCACAATTTGTGGGTATGGGCAAAGATTTATATGAAAATAACACACTCGCAAAAGAACTTTTCGATAAAGCCAATGAAATTGTAGGTTTCAATATCACCGACATCATGTTCGCAGGAACCGACGAACAATTGAAAGAAACGAAAGTTACACAACCTGCCGTTTTCCTTCATAGTGTGATTTCTGCACTTTGTGCCAATGGAGATAATCAACCAGATGTAACGGCTGGTCATTCGTTGGGCGAACTTTCTGCCTTGGTAGTGGCTGGTGCATTGAGCTTTGAAGATGGGCTGCGCCTTGTTGTGGCACGTGCCAATGCAATGCAAAAAGCCTGTGAAGCACAACCTGGAACGATGGCAGCCATTATAGGTTTGGCAGACGAAAAGGTTGTGGAGATTTGCCAACAGGTGAGCGAAAGTGGAAAGACAGTTGTTGCAGCGAATTTTAATTGTCCGGGTCAGTTGGTAATTTCTGGTTCAAAAGAAGGCATCGATGAAGCCTGCGAATTGCTCAAATCCGCTGGTGCGAAACGTGCATTGCCACTAAAGGTGGGTGGTGCGTTCCATTCGCCATTGATGCAACCTGCAAAAGAAGAACTTCAGGCAGCCATCGAAGCAACTACGTTCAATACGCCTAAATGTGCAGTTTATCAAAACGTGGATGCAAGGTCACACACCGATGCAGAAGAAATCAAGAACAACCTCATTGCGCAGCTCACATCAAGCGTTCGATGGACAGAAAGCGTGCAAAACATGGTGGCTGATGGTGTAACAGAGTTTGTGGAATGTGGACCCGGTACGGCATTACAAGGCATGATTGGTCGCATTGAAAAAAGTTCAAACGCACACAGCCTTTAAACGCATCCTCTGGCATTGAAAAATTCGGAAACCTTGCTGTGAAGCCAAAGGTTTCCGAATTTCAAATATAAGACAAAGCAAATCATTTTTCACATAAGACTAAATAATTGTTTCACCGAATGTAGGAACTTCCCCATGTATGCGCCTACGAATAAAAATCGAACATAAAAAATCAGATGGGAGGACAGAAAATTATTATCTATCAAACTTTCACCCGCACATTTGGCAACCAAACCAATGGCTGTCTTAAAAATGGGAGCCTTAAGGAAAATGGTGTGGGAAAGATGAACGACTTCACCCCCGAAGTGTTGCAACAAATCAAGCAATTGGGTGCTAACCACATTTGGTATACGGGTATTATTCGCCACGCCACTACCACTGACTATACTGCCTACGGCATTCCATGTCAAAACGCCAACATCGTGAAAGGACGAGCAGGGTCGCCCTATGCCATCACCGACTATTACGACATCGATCCCGACATCGCGACAGATGTTGACAATCGAATGAAGGAGTTTGAAGCCCTCATCGAACGCAGCCACAAGGCAGGATTGAAGGTTATCGTAGACTTCGTACCAAACCACGTTGCCCGCCAATATCAAAGTATCTGCAAACCCGCTGGCACTACCGACTTAGGCGAAGACGATGATAAGGGAAAACATTTCGATGCGCAAAACAATTTCTATTATTGCCCGAACACTGCACTTGACTTGAGTCGTGTAAAAAAAATCGAAGATGGCAAAATCGCTCCCTATGCGGAATATCCTGCAAAATGCACAGGAAACGACCGCTTTGATGCTTCTCCCGAACAAAACGATTGGTATGAAACCATCAAACTGAATTATGGGGTGGACTATTGTGATGCAGGCGGATGTAGTCACCACTTCTTTCCTACCCCATCAACATGGAAGAAGATGACCGAGATTTTACGCTTTTGGGCCTCAAAAGGTATTGATGGCTTCCGCTGCGATATGGCGGAGATGGTGCCAGAGGCGTTTTGGCATTATGCAACACAAGCATTGAAAGCAGAATTTCCTAACTTAATATTCATCGGTGAGGTCTATAATCCTGCGCTCTATCGCAATTACATTGCCGCAGGATTCGATTATTTGTATGACAAAGTGGGGTTATACGACTGCGTCCGTGAGGTCATTTGCCATCATCGCCCTGCCCACACTATTACGCAAGCATGGCAACAAACCAATGACATCAAGCAACACCTGCTTTATTTCCTCGAAAATCATGACGAACAGCGCATTGCGTCCGATTTCTTCGCAGGAAAGGCAGAGAGAGGTGTGCCAGGGATGATTGTTTCGGCATTGTTTCAAACCAATCCTGTGATGGTTTATGCTGGTCAGGAATTTGGTGAACGGGGAATGGATGAGGAAGGTTTTTCGGGCAAAGATGGACGTTCAACCATCTTTGATTATTGGCGAGTGGAAGCGGTTTATAAAGGTTTCTTCAATCGAAAGATGCTTTCTCGTGATGCAGCGGTGTTGGAATCAACCTATCAAAGACTGCTCACTCTCTGTAATGAAGAAAAGGCGGTTTGTTGTGGTGCAACCTATGATTTAATGTATGCCAATGGCTATGGTTCGCAGCTCAATCCTGACCGACAGTTTGCCTTCCTCAGAAAGTACGAAAATGAATTGCTGTTGATTGTAGCCAACTTTGATGAGGCTGTGGCTGAAATTAGAGTAAAGCTCCCCACCCATGCTTTCGACTTTCTCGAAATCAATGAATGCGAAACGGAAATGACCGACCTTTTATCTAATGAAACCATCACCACAACCCTAAAGAAAGATGGTGCAGTGTTGATGAGCATACCGCCATATAGCGGTAGAATATATAAATGTTGTTTGAAATAAGCGCATCAGTAGTCTGAAATAAAATTTATAAGAAAAGATGAAACGAAGAATATTTATATTGTTGTTGCTTTGCAATGTTTTGTTGAGCCACGGACAGACTATCAGAGAATTATGGATGGATATGCCCGACTCGCTTTTAGTTTACCTCAACAGAAGCCTAAGAACAGAGATGGCTGACTATATAGAAATGAGAATGCCAGCAAAGGTGAAAAATCTTTTGGGCGACACAACAACCATCGAAACGATGACAGAGGATTATCTGCGTGTGAAACTCAATCCATCATCGCTCTTAGAACTCAAACGTGTAGATGCAGAAACATTGTTGTGTCTGCGCACATGGTACAGTCCAGAACCTGAAAGCCAATTAGAGGTATTCAATCTCAAATGGGAACGCATCGACGTAGCTACCGACCTTTCACCTTTCATCGAAAAGCCCGACACAATGACCGCTGAAAGATATGAAGAACTAAAGCAACTCATAGAAACAAAAATGCTCCTTCTGCGGTTATCGCCCACCGATGGTACCATCACTTCAGACTATTCTGTCCCACTACTTTCTAAAAGTGAAAAAGAAAGTATTCGAGCCTTGATTAAGCAAAGGAAATTTAAATGGAAAGATGGAAAACTTAAGGAGAGTTAAATTGCAAAACTTTTCCTCTTAAATATTTGCACGTATGCAGAAAACCTCCTATCTTTGCATCGTGTTTTTCATGGTATTAGATTATTAAGGTTAATAGAGATTGGTTGTCGTGAGACAATCAATTTTTTTTTGTTTAATTGTTTCTATTTGTCTCTTTCGCTTCATGCGTTTGATAAACAAGGTATTTGCCATCACTATCAATCGTAAAACTATCGCCCAATGCTTCATTCAGCGTTCCTTGCCAAAACTCGGTGAAAGGAAATAGATGCCATCTCAATCCTTCGCTTTCTAAGCGTTCACCACTTATTCTGAACACACTCACCTGCTGACGAGCAAAGGAAGCGAACACACTTTTCTCACTCCCAAGCATGAAATAGCCATAATCGCTCACTATAATGGGCTGGATATGAAGCGTACGAACATAATGCAACATCAATGCTATATTGGCGATGGTGTGGTCTTCTCGCCTACCCGTTGTTCCTAAATAACAAAAGCGAGGTTCTGAAACATTGTTTACATAGTGTTCAAGTGCATAAAGCGTTGCTTTCGTAAGGTCATTGCTATCTTGTTCTGTTATCTGATGAAAGATTGTATTGTAGGTTTCTCGCAATGACTGAGGAATAGAGTCACCATCACCGATAACCGCATCTGGCACAATACCCAAATCAAGGAGCATCTGCAATGCACCATCACAAGCGACAACATGTTTTGATTGCTTTAAAATTTGCAACGCAATGGCAGATGTGGGTGCTTCGCCTGCTCCACAAACCACTACATCATAGCTTCTATTTAATCTGTGAATTTCTTTTTCTTTCATCTTTTCTATATTTTCGGTAGGGATAGCACACATAAGTATGCCTGCTCATTATTACGCTTAAATATTTATTTTCTCTATATCGGAAGCCATCATTTTCTTCCAGTTCAAATACCCGAAGACGGCAATAATAGCATACAGAACATAAAGACAAGCTGTAAAGGGAATATCCTTATAGAAATAAAGCGCAGCAAGTTCAACGTCGGCAATCATCCAAATAATCCATTGTTCGATATATTTCTTTGCTAAAGCCCATAAACCAATGATGCTCAAAGCATTTCCAAAACTGTCTAATGCAGGAACAGTAGAATTAGTGGTCTCCGTAAGCAACCAATAAATCACCCCCCAAAGCAAAAGAAAACACTGCAGAAACACCACAAACCTTCGATGAGAAATGTGCGAAATCTTTACTTCTTTTTTCTTATTACCCGCTCCAAACTTCCAATAAAGAAATCCGTAAATCGCTGCAAGAATATAATAAACCTGCATACCGAAGTCTGCATAAAGTCCTGCTTTGTAATAAACAAAAAGATAAATCACCGGCATTATCAGCCCTGTGAGCCATAGCCATAAACTTGCTTTGTATTCTTGATAAATATAAACGAGTCCAATAATGACTCCGATAATTTCCAATCGCTGATAATCCGAAACGAAATGATAGAATTCTTGAAATATTTCCGTCATTCTTCTGTTCCTTTAATGTGAATTCTTTGCTCGTGTTGCTTTTTCTTTGTGCAACACAAACAAAGAACTTACACTTAAAATTTAAATGTTACGTTTGCCATTAGTGTTGTGCCTGCTGTTGGAATAAATCCTATTTGGTAATAACGATGGTCATTTGTGTAGCCTGCACTTGGTGATACCGCACTATAAACCCACCCGCTTACAGCATGATGACTGTTAAAGAGGTTGCTAATCATCATTCCATAAACGATTTCCTTTAAACCGCGCTTACCGATTTTCCACGCATACGAAAGACTCACGTCTGTCTGTGTGAAAGCTGGAAGCGAGCGTTCGTGATTTTCAGAATTATCCAAATATTGCCGGCTCACATAATTCGTGTGCCACGTACATACAAAACTTTTGTGTTCCGCACGAATGAAACCATTCAAAATTGCTGATGGCGAGAATGCTAAAGTAGAATTGTCGTAGTGTAGCTTCAGTGGGTCTTCTTTCCATTTATCCACATATTCATCAAAATCTTTTATCCGATTGATACTCAATGCAGCATTTCCTTCTATCGAAAGCCATTTCAGTGGTTTGTAGGCAGCCGTCAGTTCAGCTCCCATGCGATAAGAGTTCTTGATGTTCGTCGTCAGGTATTCTCCAATATCACTCTTTTCGCCCGTCTGAACAAATTGATCTTTATAGCCCATATAATAAAGGTTAGCTCCTGCTTGCCATTTTGCCCCCGTGTATTGGTAACCCATTTCTATGTCAATGAGGTGTTCGGCATTGGGAGCTGGATATTTTCCGTTGTCCGTGAAATTGTTTCGTTCGGGTTCTCTACTTGCATAAGCCACCGACGCATACAACTTATGCAGCCCTACTTGATAATTTACTCCCATTTTTGGATTAAAGAAATTATAATGCTCCTTTATGTCCAAAATCTGATTGCGATAACTTCCGTCCTTGTTGTCATAAAATCGATCGTTTATCCCATATGTTTTGTAGCCCACATGTCGATATTGCAGATCGGCAAAGAGCGAAAGGTTGCCGGTCACCTGATAGATTGTTTTTACAAAACCAGCATAATCATTTTTCCTTGCTTTTGCATCATAATATCTGTGTCCTGTATAATTTTCCACCTGACCACGATTGCCGACATACGTCAAATAGCCAAAATGACTGCCATGAAATTGTTGAAGATTCAGTCCTCCGATAATTTCCACTTTGTTTTTCTTATAGTTGATGTTATAAACTATGCCATACGTGTGTTGCGACAAACCTTTCTTTCTCACAAAGTCGCTCCGTTTCACCGTCTGTCCGCTACCATCTGTGGCAGTCAGACCATACTTAGCAAACTTGTCCCCTGGTCTGAACTCACTATAATAACCAAACCCGTAGGTATATCTCATGGCGGCATTGTGGGTCAAAGCATCGTTACTTCTCCACGAAGCCGACAAAATATTGTGGTTTTGATAAAAGTTGTCTGTCGTTTTCTTCCAATACGTCCCATCGTCCATTCGGTAACGATGCGTGATATATTGTCCATTTCCATCCTTTCGAAAAGTCCACGTCGTTGGGTCGAGCTCTAATGTTTCATAAAGCGAGTTATATTTACCCAACCCTGCTCTATACATATCTTCGTAGGTTCTTATGCCTTCGTTTGCAAGCGATCCGTCGTCTGTTCCCAGCACGACACCATTCCACGCTTGACCTGTTTTTTCAAAGTTTCCAATGTTCTTATACCTCACTTGCAGATTCTCTCCAAAATAAGTCAATCCACCATAATAAGACCCCGATCTTCCGTCTGTTCCATGTATGTAACCATCCGTGCTGGTTTCGTGGTAGGCACCATCAAAAACAAACTTGTCCCAAAGCAAACCTGTTGAGAATTTCATTCCTATATTATAGGTATCATACGAGCCTGCCGATGTACTTATTTCTAGGCTTGGCTTTAATCTTGGTGCTGCTGTTGCCAACGAAATCGAACCTCCGAAAGCCCCATCGCCATTTGTTGATGTACCGATACCTCGCTGTATCTGTACACTTCCCAGCAAGGCAGCATATGAATTCATATTTGCCCAAAACACGGTCTGATCTTCGGGCGAATTAAGTGCAATGCCATCCAGCGTCACATTAATCCTACTGCCAGCTGCACCTCTAATTCGCATTCCTACTGCGCCTGTGCCTAAACCATTCTCTCCCCATGCCAGTATGCCAGGTGTTTGTGCCAAAAGCATTGGCAGTTCACGTCCATTCTTGGCAAAGGTTTCCAACTTTTGTTTACTAATGTTGGCTACAGCAAAAGGTGCATCTGCTTTTGCACGCACACCTGCAACCACTACTTCTTGCAGTTTCTGAGCTTTCAGCGTGTCTATTTCTTCCGCTTTTCCGCCCATGGCAACCAAAATCATGGCAGCCATCAAAACATTTTTCTTCATCGGTCGATAATTGATGATATTAAAATAAAAAGGGGATTTTCCCTACAACGGCATTATCCGTATCAGGTTCATCGGGTATATTCTCAGCCACACTCAAACGAATGAGCACCCCTTGGTTTCCACCTTGAAAACCGCTGCAAAAGTACAGATAATAAAGGAAACTTCCAAATAAAAAGTGACAAATATTTAATGAATGATCGTCAAACTTTCTCTTTACTTGGAACAAACTTCTTGTGCTTTCTGAATGTCAGTAGGACGCGGTGCAGTAGCTATTTTAAATTGCATGTTTGGCAAGGATTGTATTGTTTTATCATCTACTTTCATATATTTTTTTATCAGCGAAGAGAAATGCTTCACCCCCTTGGCGTTAATCATTTCCGCTGCCTTGTTGTAGGCATCCAAAAATGCTTGTTGCTCTCTCATCGATGGTGCTCCTACAAAAACAAACGCCCCAGGAATAAACACATCCTTTGCAGAACTATAAAGCGGCCGATTACCCCACAGACGTGCCTGCGTGCATTGTGGTTCGGTGAGCCAAAGGGCATCAATGGCATCGTTTTGAAGCATGCGCAAGCGCACCTCTATGTCGTTTACCTGCACTTTATAGGCTTGGTATTTCAGTTTTGCTTCTTTGATGACTTTGTTAGTGAGATAGTCGGTTACTGAAAATCGGGTCATTGCAATGACCTTATCGCCCAATTCAGCAATCTTTGTGAGTTGTGAATGTTTGTTGGCTATGAGTTCCCAATAAGCATTTGTTTCTGTGAGATAGGTCAGTGGAACATGGTGACGACGTTTCAGACGTTCGGCACGTATCAAATCGGTTACAGATGCCTGTACGCTACCGCCTATCATTGCTGTATCGCAATCGAGCTGTGCCTTGTAAATACGCAAACGAATATCTACTTTAGCCGTATCGTATAACAAGCTGTCTTTTAATAGATAAACAGGCAGACAATCCATTGTTGGCATAACTGCCACTTTGAATGCTTTTTCGTTTTCAGCTTGTGCTGCTTTCATGCGCTCGGCTGCTTCTTTGCGCTGGGTTTCTTCAGATGGACCACAGCCTGTAAGAAGAAACGCTATGATAGAAATATACCAATAAAGATGCTTCATAATCGTTGCAAAAATAGGAAATTATTTTGTAACAAGAGAAAATATTCTTACTTTTGTGGTCTTATGGCAAAGGATAAAATTGCATACGTCTGCGAGAACTGTGGACAAGAAAGTACGAAATGGATTGGTAAATGTCCCAGCTGCAAAGAATGGAACACGTTCAAACAAATTCGGATTGCAGCCGAAACACATACCCCTTCCATTCGCATGACTGCGCAACAAGTAATCGACCCAGTCAAAGGAATCAGTAAACGAAACGTTCCGCTTCCTCTTAGCAAGATTTCTTCAAAAGAAGAACCACGCATCGATATGCTGGATGGCGAACTCAATCGTGTCTTGGGGGGCGGATTGGTGCAAGGCAGTATCATACTTATTGGTGGTGAACCAGGTATTGGAAAAAGTACGCTTACGCTGCAAACCATCCTTCGTCTGAATCGAAAAGTGCTTTATGTGAGTGGTGAAGAAAGTCCGCACCAAATAAAAATGCGGGCAGAACGCATCGTGGAAAAAATCTCTGATAACATCAAAATTCTTTCAGAAACATCCTTGGAGCAAGTTTTTGCAAGCATAAAAGACGAACAACCAGAAATTCTTATTATTGATTCTATACAAACCATTGCTACAGAAACGGTTGCAAGCAGTGCTGGAAGTATCACTCAAATTCGCGAATGTGCTGCAGCACTCCTGCAATTTGCCAAAACCTATCGCATTCCCGTCATTCTCATAGGTCATATTAATAAAGAAGGAAGCATCGCTGGACCTAAAGTTTTGGAGCACATCGTGGACACCGTTATCCAATTTGAAGGCGACAGGCATTACATGTATCGCATACTGAGAAGCATCAAAAATCGTTTTGGATCTACTTCCGAACTTGGCATCTATGAAATGCAACAAATGGGGTTGCGTGAAGTGAGCAACCCTTCTGAATTGCTCATCACCGATGCACATAAAGACTTGTCGGGTATAGCCATTTCAAGTGCCATTGAAGGTATGCGTCCATTTCTCGTTGAAACGCAAGCCTTGGTATCCTCGGCAGCCTATGGTACACCACAGCGTTCTGCAACAGGTTTCGATCAGCGACGATTGAACATGCTTCTGGCAGTATTGGAAAAGCGTGTGGGGTTCAAACTGATGCAAAAAGACGTCTTTCTTAACATTGCAGGTGGACTGAGAATAACCGATATGGCAATGGATTTAAGTGTTATTGCTGCCGTTTTGTCTTCAAATGTAGACACACCGATTGATGCCGACTGGTGTATGTGTGGAGAAGTGGGGCTCAGCGGAGAAGTTCGCCCTGTCAGTAGGATAGAACAACGCATTGCAGAAGCCGAAAAACTTGGATTCCACCACATCATCATCCCACAAAACAACACTCAAGGCTTGAAGAAGCATGGGAAAATAAAGATTCACCCAGTGGGCAAAGTAGAAGAAGCTCTGCGTTTGCTTTTTGGTTAATTTCCTGTTTTCGCATCACTCTTATTGATTAGAGATGGATTTTTTGCATCCCCATTTTTAGGTATTCTTGCAATCTTCCGTGAAATGAACGAAGTATTCTCCTATTTTATTTATATCTTTGCGTCAATCTGTTCAAGCATTCCGCTGCAAACGAGCAATTAGAGAAATAAAGGCGATTAAAACTTAGCGGTATGATATGCAATTTGGGGTTAATCGGCAGAAAGATGACAAGAACAATTATGAAGTTATCAGAATTAAAAACAGGCGAACTTGGAATAATCAACAAGATAGGCGGTCAAGGTGGTTTCCGTAAACGAATTATAGAGATGGGGTTTATCAGGGGAAAGGAAGTAAAGGTTCTCTTGAATGCTCCTTTGCAAGATCCTGTGAAATACCAGATATTGGGCTATGAAGTGAGTTTGCGACGCAGTGAGGCAGAGCTCATTGAAGTATTGCCTCAAAAGGCGAATAAAGCAGACCAACAAATGCCTCCAAAAGTCGTTTCATCAGTCATGAGCAGTCCCCCGGAAAAGAATTGCGAAGAGCCAATAATGGGACGTAAGGATGCTAAAAAAACTTCAGACGATCGCCACACAATTAATGTTGCACTTGTTGGAAACCCCAATTGCGGCAAGACCTCATTGTTTAATTTTGCCTCTGGTGCTCACGAACGAGTGGGTAATTATTCGGGTGTGACGGTAGATGCCAAGTATGGCTATGCCAACTTTAAAGACTATCGCTTTGAATTGGTAGATCTGCCTGGTACTTACAGCCTTTCTGCCTACAGTCCTGAAGAGCTTTATGTGCGCCAGCAACTCACAGAACGCACACCCGACATCGTTATCAACGTCATAGACGCATCAAACTTAGAACGCAACCTTTATCTAACTACCCAACTCATTGATATGCATTTGCCGATGGTTTGTGCACTCAATATGTTTGATGAAACCGAAAGAAGAGGTGATGAAATCAATATTGACAAGCTCTCTATGCTCTTTGGGCTTCCCATGGTAGCAACGGTTTTCAAAACTGGGCGAGGTGTGGAAGCGTTGTTTGAGCAAGTGATTGCCACCTATGAGGGTATGGCAGAAGAAACGCCACATTATCGCCACATCCACATCAATCACGGACACGAAATAGAACAAGGCATAGCCGACATACAAGAACACTTAAAACAGCAAGCCGACATACGTTCACAATATTCTACACGCTATCTCGCCATTAAACTTCTGGAGCACGACAAAGAAATAGAACAATTTGTTTCTTCTTTCTCCGATGCACAAGAGATTTTCAAGCATAGGGATGATGCAGACCAGCGTGTAAGGGAAGAGATGAAAACAGATAGCGAAACAGCCATTATGGATGGGAAATATGGTTTCATCAATGGTGCATTGAGAGAAGCGGCATACAAGACTGGGGAGAAAGAAGATACTTACGGAACTACCCATTTCATCGACAAAATCCTTACGCATAAATACATTGGTTTCCCAATATTCTTTCTTTTGCTCTTCGTTATGTTTTATACCACTTTCACCATCGGGCAATACCCGATGGAATGGATAGAAACAGGTATCGGATGGCTGGGCGATTTGTTGGGAAACAACCTTCCAGAAGGTCCTTTGAAAGCTATGCTCATTGATGGCGTAATAGGCGGTGTAGGTTCAGTGATAGTCTTTCTGCCGCAGATCTTAATCCTTTACTTCTTCATTTCCTATATGGAAGATTGCGGATATATGGCACGTGCAGCTTTCATCGTAGACCGATTGATGCACAAGATGGGCTTACATGGAAAGTCGTTTATCCCACTCATCATGGGCTTTGGTTGCAATGTGCCTGCCATTATGGCAACACGCACCATCGAGAGTAGGAAAAGCCGTCTTGTAACGATGCTTGTTCTGCCAATGATGAGTTGTTCGGCACGCATCCCAATTTACATCATGATCACGGGTTCATTCTTCGCCCTTCAGTATCGTTCGTTTGTGATGATATCCTTATACATAATAGGTGTATTGATGGCGGTGTTTCTTAGTTGGGTGTTCACAAAGTTTTTCATCAAAGAAGAAGACACACCCTTTGTTATGGAATTGCCTCCTTATCGCTTCCCTACGTGGAAAGCTATTGGCAGACACACATGGGAAAAAGGTAAGCAATATCTCAAAAAAATGGGAGGAATTATTCTCGTTGCGTCTATCATTGTTTGGGCAATGGGCTATTTCCCCATTGCAAATGATCCAAATATGTCTGAGGAGCAAAAGAGAGAACAAAGTTATATCGGACAGATTGGTAAAACCATCGAACCTGTTTTCCGATTGCAAGGTTTCGATTGGAAATTAGATGTGGGCTTGATTGCGGGTATGGGCGCAAAAGAAGTTGTCGCATCAACGCTTGGTGTGCTTTATGCTGGCAATGATTCTTTTGAAGATGACACAGAATACAGCAATGAGGGAGAAAAATATGAGGTTTTACGACAAAAAATGACAGCTGATGTAGCCAAACTTCATGGCATAAGTATGGAAGAAGCGAAGCCTATTGCCGCACTCACGGCTTTCACTTTCTTGATCTTTGTTTTGTTCTATTTTCCTTGTGTGGCAACAATTGCTGCAATTAAGGGAGAAACTGGCAGTTGGAAATGGGGATGTTTTGCCGCTGCCTATACTACATTCATTGCGTGGGCAATGAGTGCCATCATCTTTCAAGTAGGGCTATTGCTGGTTTGATGGGCTATATGAATAATGAAGATAGAAAATAAATGTAAACAAAGAGCTATGCTTGATCGCTCAAATAGAACTGTCTGGATTCATTGATGATATAAAAAAATCCTACCTCCATTTCACATTCAAAAAAATGTTTTCTTTCAGGGGGTGGTTTTTGTTACCGTCCATTTTGCCGACGCTATCTAAAATCATTGAATTCACATTAATTATTTGCTTTATCGCTTGTTTGGATCCGATCTAACTAAAGATAACTACACTCCTCCCTACTTTGCTAAAGGTTGTTCCCAAAAGCGAGAAGTAATATCGGTCATACGCCCTTCGGAATCAATACGATACATACGTTGATTCGTCTGGCGACTGTCTAATCCGCCTAAATGACGGATATAAGGTCCCACCTTTATATAGTTGAAATGCTCTTTTTCTATTTCTCTCGCAATGCTTGTGCGCCCCGTGTACCATCCTATTTTTAAATGAGGATAAGTTTTGCGCAAATGTATTGCTAATTCATTCACTGCCGCAGGTTCTGCATCACCTCCCATGATACCAATGCAAGTGAGATCTGCACCATAATGCTTGAGTGCTTCACCGATAGCTGCGGTTGTCAGTGGCTTGCCCGCATCTTTCCAAAGGAAGGTGCTGTGACACCCGGGACACCTACACGGACAATTTGAAAGATTAAATGCCAGTGTAACCTCATCGGGAAATTCTTGAAAAACGATATCGCAGTTGATGTATTTCAGCATAAAAAATGAAATATGGAATATTAAACCCAAATCGGTCATTAGACCGCTTGGATTTTCTTTTTATCTTATTTATTCACTTCCCAACCGCTTGCATCTGCTTGTCGGCATCTTCTTCAGCGTTTTCTCTAGAAGTAGTTCGCTACATCTGCGATAAAACGCTGAACAACCTGCACAGACCATCAGCAGCAATCAGTTTGGTCTCTAATGACCGAATTGGGTTAAAAAGAAAGGAAGCACCGATATTTCTGTCCTTTTGAGACAGTCTCCAAGCAAGGCTACGATTAGTCTTAGTCAGAATAGATTTTACACATTAATATACTTGACACTTGAGTGAGCCTTAGTTGTGTTGCAAGTGTAGCTCACTTGCATTGCAACCGAGGCTCATTTGCTATGTACTTAAAGTTCTCTTTTAGCGGAGAGCCATAATTGCTTGATGATGTGATTCCTTTCTATGATTGATGTTTCTAAGATAATTGTAGGATTTTTGGAAAAGTCAAACAATTTCTATGAACATCGGCATTCTCTCAATCTACGAATTAACAGTGTATTTCTCTTGTGTTGCATAATATCGCTTTTCGGCTTCTTTTTGGCGTGCTTCAGAGAAGTTGCTTACTCGCTTCATATATCCGATGACACGTGTGAGATAATCGAGGTTTTCAGATTGGCAATGTGGACACACTTTTAGATTACGCTTGTCAATATGTCCGCACTCATTACAAACCGTGTTGGGAATGTTGAACGTGAAGTAATTGCATCCTTCTTCGGCTGCTACACGAAAAAGTTGGCGATATTGAGATTGCGAAAGGTGCTCATCAAGGTTCATGTGGAGGGCAGAACCACCTGTGAGGTGTTCGATGTAGGGTGCACCATGGAGTTTAAATTTGTCAAGAATGGTTAGAGAGGCGTCTTCCACACGATAGAAATAGCTATTGTAACAATCACGTGGCACAAGATAGCCATCAGCTTTATCCCATTTTGCATGTTTCACTCCTACGTTTTCCGCTGGAATCATTTCACAATTAAACATCGCCTCTTTTGTTCTATATGACTTGTTATAATGCTCAATAAGTCCCAAAACCTCTTGAACAAAGTTCTTATAGTCCTCGTTGGGTGTGATGGCTAATCCCATAAATTCAGCCGCTTCAACCAACCCATTGATACCTATCGTTAAATATTGGCGATCGATATTGATGTAGCCAGCATCAAAGAGAGGTAGCATGCGATTGGCGAGTAGCTCCTTGAGATTTTCATTGTAAGCCAACTGAACTTTATGACAAAGGTCAATGATATAAGATAAATACTCTTTATAATCTTTTCCTTGATTTACAGCGTATTGTATGCAACGGTTAAGGTTTATCGTTAAAACACTTTTAGACCCTGTGGAAATACCGCCTGCACCCAAGGTATAGGAAAAGCCATTGTCTTGAATTTCATTTCTCAAACGGCAGCAAGAGCTGAGTGAATCGGCGCTGTCACTCATATAGGTGAAGAAACTATGTCCCTCGGCATACATTTGGGCTGCATAATCTGCCCATTCGGGATCTCGGCATTCTCCGTTTTCTGCCAAAAGTGCCATCGTTTCTACAGGGAAAGTGAGCACAGTTTTTGTTCGTTCGGCATTGAACCAGCGCATAAAACGTTTCTGCAACCACGATACACTCTCCCAATCGGGTCTTGATCCATCGGGGAAGTAGAAGTCGGCAAAGAGTGATTCAAAGTAATATTTGTCATAATAAGAGATGTTCCAAAAGACCGCTTGAAAATTGCGTGCGCCTGTTGGTTGGTTCAGCGAGTAGACGATTTGTTCAAAGTGATCAGTAATGATTTTATCAATGGTGCGTTGCTTCAAACTCAAATCTACAATTTTATCGGCATTTTTCCAGTAATCTTTTCCGTATTCCAACTGTATAAAGTAGTTCATATACATCAGAAATTCTGGTGTAGCACAAGCACCTGCAAGCATACTTGAAACCATAAATACCATGTTTACAAATCCTCCGGAGAAACTTTTTAAATTGGTGGGAGCCGTAGAATTACCACCGATTGAAACTGTTCCACCGATAAGCCAGGGATACATTGTAATTGAAGCACAATAATTAGCAAGATTGGTCTCGTCGTTTTTATAAATAAAATGGTGGGTCAGAAGATGGATGTATTCATCTGCTAATTCCTTGCCATACATTTTCTTTATTCTGTCCACTAATAAACGACGGTTTAAACGAATGAAACCTTGCTTGGGAAGTTCACCAATGAGTGTAGCAATATTTTTATTTTCAACGTTGGCATTAGCATCGAACTTCGAGCCGCTTGCTGCATTTTCAGCACGACAATAGTCTGTAAGGAAGCGCATTTTTTCCAAAACCTCTCTGTCTTCAGTGTGTTGCTGACGATAAACAATGAAACTTTTTGCTACATTATAATAACCTTCCTTCATCAATGCAAGCTCAACTTGGTTTTGGATTTCTTCAACTTTGATGTCGTTGTGCATGTTGAGATTGGGTAAAATGCGGGAAATGATACCCAAGTCTATAGTTTCATTAACACTTTCAAATGCTTTCAAAATGGCGTTCATTATCTTGTCGATAGAAAAACGCTCCTTGCTTCCATCACGTTTTGTGATTGTAAATTCCTTCATATTCATTTAATTGTATCTTTTAATGTTGATAGTTTGTCATTTTATAGAACTCAAATGCCTATTGTTTGATATTTGACTATTTTTTTACAACTCAATCATTAGTTTGTTGTTATTAGTTTTGGATAACTTTTTTCGTTTGCAAAGATATTAAGTTTATCATAAATGTGCAAATTTTTTTCTGAACAATTTCTTTCTAAATATGTTCAAGGTTTCTATATTTAGATATACAATTACTTATATACAAGATATTTAAATAAAATAATTAAAGTTTTTAATTTATGTAATTGCATGTGATTAGGAGACGACCTGTCAAGTAGAAGTTATCAAAGTAAAAATACTTTTTGGAAAACTTTTGTTTAAAAATAGCTTAGAAAGTTTTCCAAAATAATCAATTAATATGATTTTAATAAAGCGTCAAATATATTTAAAATAGACAAATATTCTGGTCATAGAAATAAGAAAATTAATACAACAACGTTGAGAAGTATCTGAAAAAGGAAAAACTGATCCTCCTAAATTACCCTAAAAAGCATCATAACTCTTGGCTATTTGCATTATTCTTTTTACTTTTGCACCGACCTTATTAATAAAAGAGGTAAGGAATGGATAATAAGAAAGCTACACTTGAATTAGGGACAAAACCCATCGGCAGCTTATTGCTGCAATATGCACTTCCTGCCGTCATTGCAATGACAGCTGCATCGCTATATAACATTGTCGATCGCGTGTTTATTGGTCAGGTGGTTGGGGCTGAAGCAATATCCGGACTTGCTGTGACGTTTCCTTTTATTAACCTCGCTGCAGCGTTTGGTGCAGCTGTTGGCGTTGGCGCAGCGACTTCTATCAGTGTGAAATTGGGACAGCGTGATTATGCAACGGCACAGAACATCCTCGGTAATACGGTTACACTGAATCTCGTTATTGGTAGTCTCTTTGGCATAGTTTGCTTGTTCTTTCTTGACCCTATACTCCATATTTTTGGCGCAAGCAATGTTACGCTCCCTTATGCACGCGACTATATGGTTATTATTTTGGCGGGCAATGTTTTTTCCCACATGTATTTTGGAATGAATGCAGTGCTGCGCGCCGCTTCAAAACCACGACATGCCATGTATGCCACCATCTTTACGGTATTGATGAATACTGCACTTGATGCACTTTTCATACTTGGTTTGGGTTGGGGGATAAAAGGGGCAGCACTCGCAACAATCATAGCACAAATCATTGCATTGTTTTGGCAGATGCGACTATTTATGAACAAGAACGAGTTGTTGCATCTCAAGCGTGGTATGTATCGGCTTAAAAAAACATTGGTGGGCAATATCATCAGCATTGGTATATCACCTTTCTTAATGAATGTGTGTGCGAGTGTGGTCATTATTTTCATCAATAACCAATTGGTGAAGTATGGCGGTGATCTTGCTGTGGGGGCATTCGGCATTGCATACAGCATTTCTGCCATCTTTATCATGTTTATCATCGGTCTGAACCAAGGTATGCAGCCCATTGCTGGATATAATTATGGTGCAAGGCAGATGGATCGTGTGATGCACGTATTGAAACTTGCTATCATCAGCGCAACAATCATCATGACCAGCGGTTGGCTGATAGCGACTTTCCTACCCTACTATTGCGCACGATTGTTCACCTCTGACACTGAACTTATAGACCATGCAATTCAGGCTATACACATCAATATGATGATGTATCCTTTGATTGGTGTGCAAATGGTTACCACCAATTTCTTTCAATGTATAGGAAAGGTGAAAATCAGTATTTTTCTTTCATTATCAAGACAGCTTTTGTTTCTCCTGCCATTGCTTATAACGTTGCCCCATTTTTGGGGATTGAATGGTGTTTGGGCGTCAATGCCTGCGAGCGACCTGCTTGCTGTGGGCGTGGCTGTTGCCATTCTGATGGTTAATGTACGAAAAATGAAAGCTCAAGTGAATGAACATAAAAACGAACAGCGATGAAAAACAAGCTTATTATCAATATAGGACGCCAGATAGGAAGTGGTGGTTACGACATAGCCAAGCTCTTGGCTAAGGCGTTCGATTGCCAATTTTATGACAAAGAACTCCTGAATTTAGCTGCAAAAAAGAGTGGTTTTTCGGAAAAATTTTTTGAACAGAACGATGAACAAAGAAGTTTTCTGAAATCGCATCTGCCGTTCCATCTACCATTCATAGCTAACAATGCTTTTTATAAGAATAGACTCTCTCCCGAAAGTCTTTACCTCTTCCAAAGTGATGTTATCAGAGAGGCGGCTGACTCAAATATGCGTTGTGTGTTTTTGGGGCGCACTGCCGACTACATATTGCGCGATCACAAGGAATGTATCAATATTTTCATCACAGCCAACATAGAAGATCGTATTCAAAACATCTGCCAACGTAAGGGATGTAATGAAGATGAGGCACACAGGATCATTGAAAATGGTGAGAATGAACGGCGTAAATATTATAATTATTATACAGGGAAAGTTTGGGGAGCAGCTGAAAGCTATGACTTAATCATCAACATTAGCTGCCTTGGTCTAGAGGAGACAACAAACCTTATCACTGAGTTTATTCGCAAAAAATATACTAAATGAAATACGAGAGGTGTGCTAAATAAACATACTTTAACACAATATTAAAACCGAAGAAACGTTATTCAAAATAGAAAATATAAACAAGAAAAATAGAAATGAAGACTTACTTAGTAACGGGTGCTGCTGGATTTATAGGGGCAAATTATATCAAGTACCTCCTTCACAAGAAATATGTGAAGGAAGATATAAAAGTAATCATTCTTGATGCACTTACGTATGCAGGAAATTTGGGTACTATAAAAGATGATATTGATAACGAACGCTGCGTGTTTGTGAAAGGCGACATTCGCGATCGTCAACTTATTGATCGCCTTTTTGATGAATATGACATTGATTATTTGGTGAACTTTGCAGCTGAAAGTCACGTAGATCGCTCGATAGAAGACCCACAACTCTTTCTGAATGTGAATATTTTAGGAACGCAAAACCTTATGGATGCAGCCCGCAGAGCGTGGGTTACGGGGAAAGACGAACAAGGTTATCCCATTTGGAAAGCAGGTAAACGCTACCATCAAGTTTCAACCGATGAGGTTTATGGTTCGCTCGGCGACGAAGGTTATTTTACGGAAGAAACACCACTTTGTCCCCACAGCCCATATTCAGCTAGCAAGACAAGTGCTGACTTGTTTGTCAGTGCATATCGCGACACTTTCCACATGCCCGTAACCATCACACGTTGTTCAAATAACTATGGTCCTTATCATTTCCCGGAAAAACTCATACCGCTGATTATCAACAATATTCTTTCTGGTAAACCACTGCCTGTATATGGCGAGGGACTGAATGTGAGAGATTGGTTGTATGTGGAAGACCATTGTAAGGCCATTGATATGGTGGTGCGTGAAGGACGCGAAGGAGAAGTTTACAACGTTGGCGGACACAACGAGATGCGCAACATCGACATCGTGAAGCTAACCATCAAGACCATACACGATATGATGGAAGAAGACAAGGAACTCCGGAAAGTGTTGAAGAAACAGGTGAAAGACAGCAATGGTGACATCGACATTAGCTGGATTAACAACGACTTGATAACACACGTTGCCGACAGATTGGGACACGATGCTCGCTATGCCATTGATCCATCGAAGATCAAGAATGAGTTGGGATGGTATCCCGAAACCATGTTTGCCGATGGAATCGTGAAAACCATCCGTTGGAATCTTGAAAACCAACAATGGATTGAAGAAGTAACAAGCGGCGATTATCAGAAATATTACGACACAATGTACGGAAATCGTTAAGCATTGTTTTATGAAATAAACGAGAGTAATCAAGCAATAAAAAGAACGTTGTATGGTTACTCTTTTTTTATTGAACCCATAAAAAATAAATTGAATTTACCTTAATTCATTTGCTACTTACATAAAAATTACGTAAGTTTGCAGTAATATATTTATTAACCCTTAAACTCAAAATTATGATAAAAGAATATATCAAAAATAATCAAGAAAGAATGCTTGAGGAACTATTCAGCTTGATTCGTATTCCAAGTGTCAGCGCACAACCAGAGAAGCACAGCCAAGACATGATGAGATGTGCAGAACGTTGGAAAGAATTGCTGTTGCTCGCAGGTGTAGACAAGGCTGAAGTGATGCAAACGAAGGGCAACCCTGTGGTCTACGGAGAGAAGATAATAGACCCTAATGCAAAGACAGTGTTGGTTTACGGACACTATGATGTGATGCCTGCCGAACCATTCGAGCTATGGAAAAGCGAACCATTTGAACCAGAAATAAGAGATGGACATCTTTGGGCACGTGGCGCTGATGACGACAAAGGACAATCGTTCATTCAAGCGAAAGCCTTTGAATATATCGTGAAACACGATCTTTTGAAGCACAATGTGAAGTTTATACTTGAAGGTGAAGAAGAAATCGGATCACCCAGTTTAGGAGCGTTCTGTACAGAAAATAAAGAACTCTTGAAGAGCGACATTATTCTTGTTTCCGACACAAGTATGCTCGCAGCCGATCTGCCTTCACTCACAACAGGATTGAGAGGACTTGCCTACTGGCAAATAGAGGTAACAGGTCCTAACCACGACTTGCACTCTGGCCACTTTGGTGGAGCTGTTGCCAACCCAATCAACGTGCTTTGCAAAATGATAGCCGATTGCACCAACGAAGATGGCAAAGTGATGTTCCCTGGCTTCTATGATGACGTGGAAGAAGTACCAGAAGAGGAACGCAAGATGGTGGCAGAAATTCCTTTCAATGAAGCAGCCTACAAGCAATCGCTCGATGTGGAAGAGCTGTTTGGAGAAAAAGGATACAATACTATCGAACGCAATGGTTTCCGTCCTTGCTTTGATGTTTGTGGCATATGGGGTGGCTATCAAGGCGAAGGTTCAAAAACAGTTATCCCTTCAAAAGCATTTGCGAAGCTATCATGCCGCCTTGTACCACATCAAGACCACGAAAAGATAGGTCAATTAGTAGTGGATTACTTCAATAAAGTTGCCCCAAAGACCGTGAAAATCAATATTCAATCATTGCATGGTGGTCAAGGCTATGTTTGCCCTATTGATCTCCCTGCTTACAAGGCTGCCGAAAGAGGTTTTGAAAAGGTGTTTGGTAAGCGTCCTTTGGCGGTTCGCCGTGGTGGGAGTATTCCAATCATCGCTGCTTTTGAAAAGATTTTGGGTGTAAAAACCATCCTTATGGGTTTCGGTTTGGAGTCGAATGCTATTCACTCACCCAATGAAAATATGCCAGTAGACCTCATTTGGAAAGGTATCGAATCGGTGGTTAATTTCCACTTAGAATATGATAAGATATAAGCCAATCTCTCTATTTGCATCCTACAAAAAATCGAGCAATCTCATTAGTATTGCTCGATTTTTTTTACATTTATCTGATTGATTAGCAACCACTACCATCCAAACGGCAAGACGAGCCACTCACTGGCGAAGAAGATAATCCCGCTTCTTCCGGGTTGAGCGTTACCGTGCCATCTTCTAACACAAAACAAGGAATACCTGCATATCCTTTTGCTCGTGCATCGGCAAAAGCTGGATGACTATCGCGGAGCTTTAGAAATTCTTTCAAGTATCTAACATGTTCACCAATGTCTATAATTTGATAGTGTTCATCATTTTTTGCTTGTTCATCTACGACTACGCAGTCTGGACAAGACTTCATTCCATAGATCTTTATCATCTTTATCATCTTTCTCTATTGTTTAATG
This sequence comes from Prevotella sp., assembly GCA_022779305.1. Classification (GTDB taxonomy): domain Bacteria; phylum Bacteroidota; class Bacteroidia; order Bacteroidales; family Bacteroidaceae; genus Prevotella. Next base: position 66,172 of record JALFSW010000071.1, read on the forward strand.
GTTACATATTTTTGTCGTATCCACCGTGAAATCGTTTCCTTGCGCAGGCATGAACTTTCCACGTTCTTCCAAGAAATCCACCAATTCTGCAGCTGTCATACCCTCGGCTGAACAGGTGTGGAAACGTTCTTCAGCACCAAACTGCTTGATAATTGCCTCTACAAGACTTTCCTTTGTGTCATAACTCTTACCTTCCATCATGTGAAGTACATCATGTCCGTGTGCCATATTTCTATTTTTTTGATTTAAATTACACTTAATGTTATCATCACAAAGATACGATTTTCCCAATAGATGAGGGGTAACAATTGTGCCCTTTCCTTTCTTTTTAACGATATTTAGTAGCCCACGATGTATTTTAATCAGTGTAAAACTCTACCAATCGCTGGATAGCGCGTCTACAAACAGGACAAAATTCAGGATTTTCATTCGTTCGCATGCGACAGTCTGGATAGGCACGATAAACACCTTTTTGCGAATACCCCGCTGGTTCGTAAGCCCCTATCTTCCATTGCCTTGTGTTGGCTGTGGACTTATCTAAATCCTTTGGTTGTGGTGTTGGAATGGGGGTGTGCTTGTCTACCATATCTGCCCACTTTTCGTTAAAGTTTTTCAGTGTAGTGAGGTTGGGTTCCCATGGCTCAATTTCTTTCGGGTAAACCGACAATTCTTCTTGTCCATAGGCATATTCATCGCCCAAACCAGCAAATGAATGTCCAAACTCATGCACCACAACAGGTTTAAAAAGGCGATGTTTGGTCATTGATAGATTGTAGGAATTCAATATTCCGCCTCCACCATAGTTCTCTGTATTCACCAAAACAATGATATGTTCATAAGGAACACCTGCTAACCAATCATGTAAGCGTTTCAAGTGTAGGGTTGTTAGGTAACGACTACTATAAAATGTATCAAAATTAGAATTCAAAGCCGTATTCTTCCAAATTCCTTTTGAAGGTATGGACGTTCCACTATCAAGTGAAGGCGACTTCACGGCTACCACATGAAACTTACTGCGCAATGATTTAAAAGGTTCATGCGCAAACAAAGCTTCGTTTGCCGTGCGACAATCTTTAATGAATGAAGCCATTTCCTCTGCCTTATAACCCTCAGCGATATAAGCGATGCGAATACACCGATTGGTGTCCACAGCTTGTTGCAAAGTTTCATAAGGTGTAACTCGTTGTTCGCCTATGCGTCGAATTAAAATATCTGTAGGCACGACAAGATGTTTCAAGGATGCAACGATTTCTCGTTTGTTGTTGCGCAATTCTATTTCTATCTCCACCGAATCTTTTGGAAAAGGTACAAGAAAAACATTCTCAAACGCACGCGTTTTCGTTTGCGCTTCGTCATAGGTTATCCATTCCTGGAAAAGCGTTGAGAAAGAATTGCGATAGATAGCTTTTTTCGTTTTCTTATCGAAAACTGTAATTTGTCCATTACCTTCCACTGGTAGTTCTGCAAGCCGTTTGCGTTTTCCATACCAGCGTGGAATGCGACTTAATTCATCCACAGCAATGCGTTGTCTTATGGCATTTCCTGCAAAAGAATAATCTAAACGCAATGTTGCATCTGTAAAATAGCGATCAAACTCTTGCCCGAAAGCCCATAAGCCTGCCCAAAAGAGAGCAAGAGTAAAAATCAGTTTCTTCATATGTATTTTCATTTTATGGTTTTCTTTTTCTTTGATTACATGCCTGCGAAGGCTTCATTGAAAGAGCTGTTTTGTTTTTTTTATCGACTTTTCACCATTGTTTTTCGATTGCTTATACTCTGGGCGCAAGTCTACTTTTGGCACTTTCAGTGTGTCGCCCTCTCCCATTGCTTCCACGCCATTGAGTACTTGAAAATAGCCCACCATATCTGCGCCAAGCGTTTTCTTACTGTAGGATGCCATAGTCTCGCCTTTTTTGAGTATCACTGTTTTTTCAATGCCCACAATGTCATAAGCACCATAGCGGATGCGAGGGTCAGAACTTAATGCTTTATAATTTTCTGCAGATTGTGAAGAAGGAATTTTCATCTGCGAGGCTTCGTTTGTTTGCTTTACACCCGCATGATTATTGGCAGTGGCTGAACTTGAATTGTCAGTGTTGCGTGAGTTTTCTGTATTCGACTTCTGTTCTTCTTGTCCTTTTTTCTGGGTTATAAGATCAGTTGATTGTGCACCAAAGTTATGAAGTCCGAGTAAATAAGTGCTCCAAATCACCACCACCAACAAGCAAGCTACAGACAAGACAATCCATATTGCTTTTTTCTTTGGCACTGCAACGTTGCTGTCGCCAGTCTGAGCCGTAGCTGCCAATTTTTGCTTTTCTTCTGCAATAAGTTCGCGAATATCTCTTTGACTCTCATCATCTGCAGCCACGCCTTCCGCTCTTTTTTCTTCGTTTACAATTTCCGTTTTTGATACATTCGGTGTAGTTTCCTCATAATGTTCTGCAACTTCAGATACAAGTTCCATATCTTTGTTTTTGGCTTCTTCTGTTGCAGGCTTCTCTTCGTTTTTTGTAACAGCATCATTGCCATTTATTGCTGCAATTTCAGTTGGATTTTCGTTGCTTTCTACAGTTTCTTTCGCAATTTCTTCAGTTTGATTTTCACTCAAACCATCTTGCAAAACATCCTCTTTTTCAGAGATTTCTTCATTTTTTTGTTTTTCAATTTCTGCTTTTTCAGATTGCAAAACTTGGTCTGTTGTCTCGTCTTCCAAGTCTTCAAAGTCAACCCCTTCATTCAGCACAACGGTTTCAAATTGTGCAAAAGGTTTATTGACAAGCTCTTTCATATCGTTATCGGGCGTAAAGGTAACCTTGTTATGTCCCTTGATCAACACTCGTTCTCCCGTATTCACATTGATACTCTCACGTGGTTTAACTGCTTGAACTTTGAAAGTGCCAAGTCCTTTCACCTTTGTGAGCTTATCGGCATCCAATCCTTCGTTGATTACCTCAAAAATATTATCAATGAATTTATCGGTTTCTTTCACTGATAGGTGGTGTTTCTTTGCCACGATATTGGCTATTTGCTGCAATGCTGTCCGTGCCATTTACTTGTCCTCCCCTTCTTTTGAGTCATTGTTTGTTTTGAGTTTTTCTTTTATTGAAGCTGTTGGTCGGAAATTAAGCACAAGTTTTGGCGGCACTAACATACGTTGCCCAGTAGACGGACTCACCATCACTCGCTCTAAACGTTTTTTCACTTCAAACGTACCGAACCCCATCACTTGCACAGGCAAGCCAGCTTCAAAACTGTTCCCCATTGCAGCAATGACCGATTTCACAAGTCGTTGACACTCGTCTTGCGAATATCCTGTTTTATTTGCCAGTGCGGCTATGAACTCTTTATTATTCATTGTCTTCGCCTATATTTAAACCCAAATCGGTCATCAAGACCGATGGGGATTTTTTTTACTTTATTTATTAACTTCCCGATAACTTACATAGCTTCTTGGCATCTTTGTTTGCCATTTTTTTTTAAATAGTCCGTTACATCTATGACAAAACGCTGAACAACCTAGAAAGACAATCAAACATAATCAATTTGGTATCTCACGACGGAATTGGGCTAAGAGCTGAACCGGATTTATATTGTTGCCTACGGCTATTTCCTACTTAATTATTTCGCCATAGAGGTCGAACTCATCAGCATCGGTGATGCGAACGTCATAAAAGCTACCCACTTTTAACTCAATTTCAGAACCTTCAATGAGTACTTCTGGGTCTACATCGGGTGAGCAATATTCATTGCGCCCCACGTAGTAATTGCCTTCTTTGCGATCAATGATGACTTTCATTACCTGCCCTATCTTTTCGCTTTCAATTTCAGCAGCAATTTCTTGTTGTAAGGCCATTAATCTGTCAAGGCGCATTTGCTTTACCTCCTCTGGAACATCATCCTCATAATGTTGACCGCTGTAAGTTCCTTCTTCATGCGAATAGGTAAAAGCGCCCATTCTTTCAAAGCGTGCCCAGCGCACAAAATCCATCAGTTCTTCAAAATCTTCATCTGTCTCGCCTGGGAAACCCACCATCAATGTGGTGCGCAGATGTATGCCTGGCACTTTTTCGCGCAACAGTCGGATGAAATCAAGTGTCTCTTGCTTCGTCACATGTCTACGCATGCGTTTGAGCATGTTGTCGGAAATGTGTTGCAATGCTACATCAAGGTAATTGCACACTTGCGGTTTTTCTCTAATCACATCCAACAAATCAGCTGGAAATTGATTGGGATAGGCATAATGTAATCTGATCCACTCCACACCTGGAATATCTGCCATTCGGCTAATGAGTTCGGTAATATGGTGCTTACCATCCAAATCTACACCATAATAAGTGAGTTCTTGCTCAATGATTTGAAACTCTTTTGTTCCTTCGGCTGCCAATTCGCTCACTTCATTGAGAATGTCCTCCATCTTGCGTGAATGGTGCTTCCCCGTAATGAGTGGGATAGCACAATAAGCACAATGGCGGTCGCATCCTTCGGCAATTTTGATATAAGCATAATGGCGAGGTGTTGTGAGTCGGCGACGCCCATCACACGATGGAACTTCAGCTTTCCCAAGGTCGGAAAGTAATTGTTTGAAATTAAACTTCCCATAGAATTTATCCACTTCTGGGATTTCTTTCTCTAAATCTTCCTTGTATCTTTGTGAAAGACAGCCCATTACATAGAGTTTACTCAATTGTCCGTTTTGCTTTCTTTCTACAAATTCTAAGATTGCATTGATGCTCTCTTCTTTTGCTGTTTCAATAAATCCGCAGGTGTTGATCACCGCTATTTCACCTTTGGGATCATCAGAATCGTGTATACATTCATACCCATTGGCTTCAAATTGTTTCATGAGTAGCTCCGAATCTACAAGATTTTTTGAGCACCCCATCGTTATAATGTCTATCTGATTTTTGTTCATCCTATTCTTTCCACACTTGGAGATAATCTTTTTCTTCCCCCCTTTCATTCACACAGTCACTTGCTTTAGTCTTGCTTGAAAAGACTATCTACAAATTGCTCTTTATGAAAGAGTTGCAAGTCTTCCATTCCTTCTCCAAGTCCGATGTAGCGCACAGGCACTTTCAGCTGATCACTGATGCCAATAACCACACCACCCTTTGCCGTTCCATCAAGTTTCGTAATTGCCAAAGAAGTAATCTGCGTTACCGATGCAAATTGTTTGGCTTGCTCAAAGGCGTTTTGCCCTGTGCTACCATCCAAAACAAGCATCACTTCATCTGGTGCTTCGGGCAACACCTTTTTCATTACATCTTTGATTTTTTTCAATTCATTCATCAAACCCACCTTGTTGTGCAATCGTCCAGCCGTATCGATGATTACCACATCGGCATCATTGGCTTTCGCACTTTGCAGCGTATCGAAAGCAACGCTTGCTGGATCAGATCCCATCTGTTGCTTGATGACTGGAACGCCCACACGGTCGCCCCATATTTGTATTTGTTCAACGGCTGCTGCACGGAATGTGTCGGCTGCGCCCAAGTAGACTTTCTTTCCTGCCTTTTTAAACTGATAGGCCAACTTTCCAATCGTAGTTGTCTTCCCCACTCCATTCACACCAACAATCAGTATTACATAGGGTTTGTGGGCAGTTGGCAAATCCCAGTCTTCTGCGTTCTCTGTATTGTTTTCTGTGAGTAGTTGAGCAATTTCATCACGAAGAATACTGTTGAGTTCCGAGGTAGAAACATACTTATCCCGAGCAATACGTGCCTCTATGCGTTCAATGATTTTCAATGTCGTTTCAACTCCTACATCTGAAGTAATGAGTATTTCTTCAAGATTGTCGAGCACTTCATCATCTACTTTCGACTTACCAGCAATTGCACGTGTGAGTTTAGAGAACACACTTTGCTTTGTTGTCTCCAAACCCTTGTCGAGTACTTCTTTTTTTTTCTTACTAAATAGTCCGAAAAATCCCATAATTAGCTAATTTGTTGCAAAGTTAGCACATTTTAGAGAAATACACAAAGATATTTCAAACAACCTCCATTTTCTGCCAAATAAAAACAAAAAATATGATTGTTTGCAGATGAAGTCATCTGCACAGACATGCGTTAATAATTACAGAATAACAATTATTATACGCGAGTTCGGGATAAGAAAATCCTTGTAAAAGTTGGTAATCTCACTAATATTTTGTATCTTTATAGGTGAACATCAACAAGTTACAAACAATATAAGCGATGATTACCAAGGACAAAATTACGGAAATTTTCTGTA
>JALFSW010000075.1 GCA_022779305.1 Prevotella sp.
TTTTTTGTCAGTTCGGCATTCAAATTCTTGTTAAACTCATCGATAATACAGAAAATTTCTATAACTTTGTCCTTGGTAATCATTGCTTAATAGTTTTGTAACTTATTGATATTCACCTATAAAGGTACAAAATATTAGTAAAATTACCAACTTTTACAAGGATTTTCTTATCCCGAACTCGCGTAATTATGACTTGGGGTTGCATTTTTTCAAGAAAAATGTGTAACTTTGCAATCAAATAAATTTATGCGTAGCGTGAACATTAAGGAAGTGATAGACGCCCTTGAACGATTTGCACCTTTGCCCTTGCAGGAAGACTATGATAATGCCGGTCTGCAAGTAGGATTAACAGAGGTTGAAGTATCAGGGGCTTTGTTGTGTCTTGATATAACAGAAAAGATTATAAGCGAAGCCATTGAACGAAAGTGCAACCTCATCGTTGCACATCATCCCCTTATATTTCGCAAATTAGCACAAGTCAGTGATAAAGATTATGTGCAACGTATTGTTATGCAAGCCATTAAACATGACATAACAATCGTAGCGATGCACACAAATTTAGATGCTGCACGAGGAGGCGTGAACTACAAGATGGCAGAAAAACTAAACCTATCAGAAGTGCGTTTCTTCGGTAAACGGAAATTCGTGCAAGATGGCAACCGAAGCATTGAAGGCGGAGAAGGCGTCATTGGCACACTTCCCGAACCCATGTCGGCAGAAGCATTCATTGGAAAACTAAAATCAACCTTCCAAGCCGCTTGCGTTCAAACCAACGAATTGCTAAAAAGAGACATTAAAACAGTGGCGTTATGTGGTGGATCTGGCGCTTTCCTACTACAAAACGCCATCAGTGAAAAAGCCGATGCGTTCATTACAGGAGAAATGCACTATCATGATTTCTTCGGACAAGACCAAGAAATACAACTATGTGCCATCGGACATTATGAAAGCGAACAATACACAAGTGAAATTCTTCGCAACATCATAGAAAAAGAATGCAAAGGCGTAAGGTGTTATATCACACAAAGAAACACCAATCCCATCCTATATTTCTAACGGAAAAATAAATATTAATCATAAAAAGCAAAGCATTATATGGCTAAAAAAGATTCTAAAGAATTGTCAGTAGAAGATAAATTGAAAAGTCTTTATCAATTACAAGCTACACTTTCAGCTATCGATGAAAAACGTGCACTGCGTGGAGAACTTCCATTAGAAGTACGCGACCTCGAAGACGAAATAGAAGGGCTCAACACACGTATTGATAAAATAAGATTTGAAATTGACGATTTCAACCACGCCATTGTTCAGAAAAGAGGCGAAATAGAAGAAGCAAGGGCAAGTTTGGAACGCTACAACCAACAATTAGACTTGGTTGCCAACAATCGTGAGTATGATGCGCTGACCAAACAAATTGAATTTCAAACACTTGAAATCGACCTTTGCAACAAGAAAATAAAAGAAGCGCAAATCAGAGTGGAAGAACGCCAACGCGATCTTGCTTTCAATGAAGAAATCTTAGACGACCGCCAGAAAGCATTAGAGGAAAAACGCAACGAACTCCAAGAAATAATGCAAGAAACGCGTGAAGAAGAAGACAATCTAAAGGACAAAGCTGCCGAGATAGAAACAAAGATCGAGACAGGCTTGTTGCGTAGCTTCAAACGCATTCGTAAAGGCGCAAGAAACGGATTAGGCATTGTTTATGTGCAACGCGATGCTTGTGGTGGATGCTTCAATAAAATTCCTCCACAGCGACAATTAGACATCAAAATCCACAAAAAGATTATTGTGTGCGAATACTGTGGACGCATTCTCATCGACCCAGAACTTGCAGGTGTGCGCATAGAACCTACTACAGAGGAAAAACCAAAACGCGCACGCAGTAGCCGTAAAAAGAAAGAAGAAGGCGAAGATTAAAATGAAACGCTCACCTACCCTTTCTTAGGCAGGAAAAGAAACCGAGCAAAGTAGCAATTCACCTAAGCATATAGGGTCTTACAGCCCTATATGCAAACCCACCAACGCAAAGTAAGAGATTGGATATATACGCAACAAGGCGCAGAAACACATATCATAGCGTATAGCACACATACAATAAGATCAATAGTATATATAATTAAGGTGTAAAACAACTACCATTACACAAGAACAAAACAATGATTGAAAACGAGAAAATTACCCATAAATAGCAGTTATTTCCTATTTACTGACCTTTTTTCTTCGTTTTTATACAGTTTTCATTAGTTTTTAGCTGTTTTTTTTGGTGGTATGGGTAATTTTTCGTTACTTTGCACTCAAATTAGTACATAAAATACTTTTAAATATTAATTAATTCAGAGAGAAATGAAAAAGTTAGTTTTAATGTTCGCTGCAGCAACATTGGCAGTTTCTGCATCAGCACAAACAGTTTCAGAAAGCAAGACTTTCGACAACTTCTACATTGGTATTAATGGTGGTGTTGCAACAAAGACAACTGGTCACAAATGGTTGAGCGATCTCAATCCAAATGCAGGTCTCCGTATCGGACGCAACTTCACTCCAGTATTTGGTTTGGCTATCGAAGGAAACGCATACTTCTCAAACAAACCTTGGTCTTCAACAGGTACTGTTGTTCGTGCCATTAATACCCAATTATTGGGTACAGTAAACTTGAGCAACTGGTTTGGCGGTTACTTGGGTGAACCACGTGTGTTTGAAGTAAGCGCACTCTACGGTCTTGGCTGGGGTCACGTGTTCAACAACACAGACGCAACTACTCCTGATCGTATGACTTCGAAGGCTGCTATCGATTTCACATTCAACCTTGGCAAGAACAAAGCATGGCAAATCTACATTGAGCCTTCTATCAACTTTGCATTCTTGGGTCAATCAAGCGATGCTAAGCTCGCAGGTGCTCAATATGGTTACAAGGCTTACAGCAACGATTTCCAACCTGCTTACAACATTCACAACTCATACGTTCAGTTGAATGCTGGTATCGTTTACAAATTCAAGAACTCTAACGGTACACACAACTTCACTATCGTAACTCCTCGTGATCAAGCAGAAATCGACGCACTTAACGCACAAATCAATGAACTCCGCAATCGCAAGCCAGAAGTTATCACTAAGGAAGTGGTTAAGGAAGTGCCTACAGTGAAAGAATTTACAGTATCTGACTTAGTATTTGTAACATTCGCACAAGGTAAGTACGACCTCACAAACGATGCTAAGGCTGCTCTGGACAACATCAAGGCTGGTTCACACGTACAAGTTGTTGGTACAGCATCTCCAGAAGGTAGCGTTGAACTCAACCAAAGATTGTCAGAAAATCGTGCTAAGGTTGTTGCTGACTACCTCTCTAACCGTGGTGTAATCATCGACGAAGCTACAGGTAAGGGCGTTCAAGGTACAACTTCTAACCGTCTTGCAGTTGTTTACGTTAAGTAATCCGAGCAAAGATAAAGGATTAGATATTAAGCAAAAATAATTTTTCAAAACTCCTCAATACACTTACCTGTATTGAGGAGTTTTTTTATATTAAAAGACCAATCTTATGGAAAAGATACCAAGCATAGGCGCCTATCATTCGATGGTAGAACCTTTTCATTGTGACATTTCTAAACATTTGTTCTTATCGAACTTAGGAAATCACCTTTTAAATGCTGCCGACAAGCACAGCACTGAAAGGGGCTACGGTATGAATTTTCTACACACCATCCAACGCACATGGGTATTGAGTCGTCTTGCAATAGAAATGGAAGAAATGCCATCTCTCTACGATTCCTTAACCATAGAAACATGGATCAACAGCGTAATGCGTTTCTTTACAAGTAGAAACTTCAAGATCATTGGAGAAAAAGGAAAGGTATTGGGCCATGGTAAAAGTATATGGGCAATGATCAATACCGAAAATCGGCAACCAGTAGACATCCTCTCAATGCAAGACGGAACGATAAAGGAATATATCGATGCTGAATACGCATGTCCGATAGACGCTGCCTCACGTGTAATCATACAAGAAGTGGGTGAATTGAAAGCACAACTCCCCGTTGCCTACCACGACATTGACATGAATGGACATTTCAATTCAATCAAGTACATAGAACACGCCCTCAATTTATGGTCAACTGATTGGCATCAGACGCATTTTGTGAAACGCATGGAAGTTGCTTATGTTGCAGAAGCCCACCAAGGCGACGTCCTTTACTTCTATCAACACCAGCAACTTTCGGAAGCCGAAATCAAGTCATACTCCGTAAAAATAACAAAACGAACTGAAAACAAGGAAGAAACGGAAGTATGCCGAATAAATTTCAAATTCGCCACAAAATGAAACTTCCTCCATTCATAAAACTAAACAAAACGTCGTAGAGATTTCTTATAGATGCATCTCTGCGACGTTTTTCATTTTCATGTAACGATTTTGGGACTTAATGTTTAAACACTACTTTTCCTCGGTTAGCACGTTTACTTTTCGACACATATAATCCTCTTGCTGGCTGACTGATTGCTTTTCCAGACAAAGTATAGAACGTGGCATTTTCTTCTGCCTCATCAGCATGCACACCATCTATGCCATTGGCAACCTTTCCCCACTCTATTTCACCTGTTACAATATCTTCACCCTCTTGAATGAGCTTTGTAATATCACCATTGGCATCTTTCTGGTAAATAATCGTAAAGTTGTCGGTAGCATCCCATTCAAAAGTGTCATTAT
>JALFSW010000011.1 GCA_022779305.1 Prevotella sp.
GCAATCCGTCGATACAACTGTCCATCCACCCTTGAAACCCGAATATTTGGACATCATAGATGTCTCCAAGATACTCAAAGTAGAACAAAAGACCATCTATAATTGGGTATGGGCTGGAAAAATTCCTTATCTTAAAGCCAACGGTCGATTGCTTTTCCTTCGGGAAGAGATAGATGAAATGGTACGGAAGCGAGATGGTTGGTAAAAGTCAGTTTCATACAAGTATGTTGGGAAATGTCTTCATGTTTTATTTCATATTCATATTCCTTTTCCTTACAATGGTTGAAATTTTACCCTGCAAGTCAACTATTAGTTTACTTTCGGGAAAATAATTCAACCAATCGTCTGTAATTAGCAAAGTCTTTTGTACCTTTGCGGTTGGTTTTAATTACAGCAAGTAAACTATGAGTGTACTAAAAGGAAAAAAAATAAACCAAATGCTTCAATCCGGACAAAAGAACGGATTGCTGTTTGCGACATGGCTTGTAGAGCATGGCTATTCCAGGCAGTTGTTGAGCAGGTATCGTTCTTCCGGTTGGTTATCCTCTCTATGCAAGGGAGTCATGTACCGCACAGGTGACACGCTGTCCGCTTTTGGTGCTTTGCAGTCCTTCAACGAACAGGTAGGAAAGAGTTTTCGTGTTGCTGCGCATTCTGCTTTAGAGCTTTGGGGCTTCAATCATTATGTTCCTATGGGCAAACCCCTGTTAATGGTATCAACGGCAAGTGACAAAATGCCACAATGGATGAAGCATGACGTTTTCGATCGTGAATTTAAGTTTTTCAAGACAGAGGTATTTATCAGTGCACAGATAACAACTTTAACATACTTGGACTGGAGGCTGCTTATATCCTCCCCTGAGCAGGCTTTTATGGAATGTCTGCTGCTAACACCACGCCAATATAATTATATGGATCTATTTTATATAATGGAACAGCTGACCACTCTGCGTCCGAATGTTGTCCAATCGTTATTGGAAACCACAAAACATTACAAAATGAAGAGGCTGTTTCTATATATGGCTGAAAAAGCGGGGCACTATTGGTATGAAGACTTAGACCTTACAAAAATAGATTTGGGGACACATAAACTTCAACTCGTCAAATCCGGTATATATATCAGCAAGTATAAGATGATTATCCCAAAAGAATTAAACGATTATGAATGATCAACAATATAAAAAACAGGTGGCATTGTTACTACGCATTATGCCCTTGGTTTACAAGATAACGGATTTTGCAGTCCATGGAGGCACAGCTATTAACCTGTTCCACCAGAATATGCCACGTTACTCGGTTGATATTGACCTTACCTATATTCCGATAGAGTCACGCACGGCGAGTTTGGAAAAGATAAATCAACATCTCGGAGAGCTGAAAACAAGTATAGAACGTGCCATTCCCGGAATACATATGATACATAAATTCAAAGTATGGAAATTGCAATGCACGTATGATGGTGCCACGGTGAAAATAGAGGTAAATGGTACAAAACGGGGCATACTTGGAGATGTTGAAATAATGGAACTCTGTCCGAAAGCAAAGGAAGAGTTTCAAGCCAACTGTAAGGCACGCATAGTTCCTTATTCCCAACTTTATGGAGGAAAAATTACAGCTGCCCTCAGCCGCCAGCACCCACGTGACATGTTTGACTGCAAATACATGAAAGACCAAACGCTTGAAAATGTAAAAGACGGGCTCATCTTATGCCTATTGGGAAGCGACAAGCCTATCGTGGAATCTCTGTCTCCTAATAACATAAACCAAGAGGAGGCACTTGAAAACCAATTCAAGGGAATGTCAGATATTCCATTTACCTATACAGACTATGAGCAGGCTCGTGAATCCATTATTAAAAAGGTAAATGACAGTCTTACAAATTTAGACAAGGAATTCCTCGTTTCCTTTGAGGATGGAACACCATTGTGGGAGAAATGTTGCGCGGGGGATTTAAGCCAATATCCATCTGTACAATGGAAATTACTGAATATAGATAAACTCAAGAAACAGGCTCCCGATAAGCACAAAAAAGGAGTGGATAAGTTAAAACGTCATTTGCGGATATAATGGATAAAAGTCAGACATTCGATACGAAAGTCTGACTTTTATTTTGCCCCTGACACCTGTTTAGTGTCTCCATTTGGGTCTGAAGTTTTGTGAACGGTAGTCTTCTTCCTTGTCTTGAGCAGGATTGTACGTTGTCAAACAAAAGTGCACAACTGCAAATATAGTTATTTACTCTGATATTTCATTGTTTTATTATCAAAAATTCTTTTGTTGATTGATTTTTGCTTTATAATTTCTCTTAT